>NZ_FSRC01000008.1 GCF_900129785.1 Algoriphagus halophilus | reverse complement strand
ATGAAAAAGACATTGACGATATTGAGTATTGCCTCGGCAATGATATTTGGCACGATAGGGACCACTGATGCACAGAAGCGGAAGGTGCGATATGCCGATGAGCAGATGGACCTGATGAACTTCCAGCATGCCGTAGAGGTGTACCGGGAAGCCTACGCGAAGAAGCCGAACTACGAGACGGCGAAGAAGACTGCGCAGGCCTATGAGGTGCTGCGGGACTATGACAACACATTTGACTGGTGGAAGACGACGGTGGGTGAATACGAGGAGGCGACACCGGGGGATTACCTGCAGCTGTTGCGCTATGCGCAGCTGACCGACCGGATGTCCGAGGCCCGTGCGGTACTGGAATCGAAGGGCGTGGGAGCGGACAGCATCCAGGTCGCGGCCCTGCTGAAGCTACAGGGAAAGCGGAAGGTGAAGGTGGAAGGCGTGGAAGGTCTGAACAGTTCGGGCTCTGACTTCACACTGGCCAAGGACGGGAACGGGAACAGGTACTTCACCTCCGACCGTGGGGGTACGTACCCGAGCAAGATGCCGGGCATCCGTATCGACGGGAGGAACAAGATCTTCAGTGAGGAGAAGCAGGACTATACGGACCGGGAGTACTTCAGTGTGTACAGACAGGACGGGGATGGGAACGTGAGCGAAGTGGTATCGAACGTCCCTGACACCTATAATTTTTCGGATCCGAGCTACGCCGGTGAACAGGGACTGCTGTTCTATTCGGTGACCCGCGGGATCACCAAGGTGAGGAAGAACCGCGAGATTGTGGTGCAGCCTGAGATCTACTACAGCAAGGTGAACGAAGACGGAACGTTGGAAGGGTTTACCCCGGTACCGTTCAACGACTCGATCGGCTATGCGGTGATGAACCCGTATGTGGACGAGGCGGCCAAGCGGCTGTACTTCACCTCTGATATGCCGGGCGGCCTTGGCGGCACGGACCTGTATTATTCGGAATACGACGAGAACATGAACTTCGGGACTCCTGTGAATCTGGGAGCGACGGTGAACACCCCGGGCAACGAGTCCCATGCGTTCCGTAACGGGGATAAATTTTACTTCAGTTCCACGGGCCACCGTGGGTTAGGCGGCATGGACATCTTCATGGCGGACTACAGTGCCACTGGGATCACGAACGTGGAGAACATGGGCTCCCCGATCAACTCGATGGCCGATGACTTCGGCTACCGTGAAGTGGAGCAGGAAGAGGGCAGACCGGAGGTCTACCTATCCTCGAACCGAAAGGGGGGAATGGGACTGGATGACATTTACAGTGTGGAAGAGGTGTACAAGCAGTTTGTGGCGCGTGTGATCGACTGCGAGGGAGTGGTGATCAGCGACAGCTACCTGGCCACGCTTCGTGACAAGACCCATAACGGGAACGTACAGACGACCCGAAACGGCACAGGGGAACTGACTGCGGAACTGGAGCCGGACAGCGACTTCGGGATCAAGATCAGCAAGCCGGGCTACTTCAGCATCACTGACGAGGAGATCACCACAAAAGGCTTTGAGGGGGACACGCTGAAGCGTGAATACCAGCTGATCCCGATCCCGTACCAGTTGCCGGTATACGTGGACATCGTGTACTACGACCTGGACAGGTATGTGATCCGTGAGGATGCCAAGCCGGTGCTGGACAAGCTGGCCGAACTGATGGGCCGCTATCCGTTCCTGGACCTGTTGGTGGGAAGCCACACGGATTCCAGGGCGAGTGAGGAATACAACATCAAGCTGTCGAACAGCAGGGCGACAGCGGTGACCGAATACATGGCACAGTACGAGATCCCTGCCGAGCGTATCCGTCTGGAATGGTTCGGGGAGCAGGAGCTGATCAACGACTGTGGGGACGGGGTTCCGTGTGCGGAGTCTGCCCACCAGCTGAACCGAAGATCGGAACTGGTACTGGAGGCGTTCCCGGACCCGAGCAAGCAATATGAGATGCCCGAGGAGCTGAAGGGCAAGGACTTCTGTGATCCGGAGGACCTGTTCAGCCAGATCCAGGATGAGATTGCCCAGATCCCGACGATCTATTTTGACTTTGACAAGAGCATGTTGAGAAACGTGCACAAGAAGGAGCTGGAACGCACGGCGATCATGCTGAAGCGTATGCCGAACCTGATGCTGTACATCGAGGGGCATACCGACCAGCGGGGAGACGATGCCTACAACCAGAAGCTATCTGAAAGAAGGGCGGATGCGGTGAAGGCCTATCTGACCAACCGGGGGATCGAGGAGAACCGGATGGAAGAGGCCTGGTTCGGGGAGACACGTCCGGTTCAGGACTGCAGTGACGGGACCTGTACCCCTGCGATGCACCAGCTGAACAGAAGGACAGAGCTGAGGATCGGAAAGTCCCAGTTCACCTACTCAGGTAGACAGAAAAAAGTGGATGTGCTGTAA
>NZ_FSRC01000007.1 GCF_900129785.1 Algoriphagus halophilus | reverse complement strand
GTGAAGGATGCGTCGATCGACATTGTGAAGAGTGCTACACCATCTACCTACAATGCTGCAGGAGATGTGATCACGTACACCTTCGATGTGAGCAACACAGGCAACGTGACCTTGACAGATGTGACAGTGAGCGATCCATTGAGTGGATTGAGCGCGATCACTCCGGGTCCGGTTACCTTGGCACCGGGCGAGAACCAGGTGTTCACGGCAACCTATACCATCACGCAGACCGACATGGATGCGGGTCAGGTGGACAACACCGCTACAGCGACAGGCAATGATCCTGACGATGTGGAAGTAAGCGATACAGACAGCGAGACCATCACGGTAGTGAAGGATGCGTCGATCGACATTGTGAAGAGTGCTACACCATCTACCTACAATGCTGCAGGAGATGTGATCACGTACACCTTCGATGTGAGCAACACAGGCAACGTGACCTTGACAGATGTGACAGTGAGCGATCCATTGAGTGGATTGAGCGCGATCACTCCGGGTCCAGTGACGTTGGCACCGGGCGAGAACCAGGTGTTCACGGCAACCTATACCATCACGCAGACCGACATGGATGCGGGTCAGGTGGACAACACCGCTACAGCGACAGGCAATGATCCTGACGATGTGGAAGTAAGCGATACAGACAGCGAGACCATCACTGCAATTACTGATGCAAGAATAGCGATCGTGAAATTAGCAGATGTTGAAAGTGAGGATGATTGCTACGATACAGGTGATTTGATTACCTATACCTTCACTGTATATAACACAGGAAATGTGACCTTGAATAATGTTGAAGTGAATGAATTCCACTTCACTGGTACAGGTACTATGTCAGCAATTACTTTCATAAGCAGCAGCATGAACAGTGCAGAAGGAACTCTGTTACCAAATGAATCTGCCATCTACACCGCGACTTATGAAGTTACATTGGAGGATACCAATATCCGATACATCAATAACCAGGCAGAAGCAACTGCGGTATTTGAGGAAACTACAGTAGATGATCTATCTGGAGATTCTATTGATACTGATAACGAGACACAGGTTGATCTTTGTCAGAACCCAGCACTATCTATTGAAAAATCAATAATAGCTGGCAATCCTTATAGTGTGGTTGGGGACGTAGTAGAGTATCAATACATCGTAACAAATACTGGAAATGTGACCTTAGATGGACCATTCACAGTAGTAGATGATAAGGTACCTGGTATCCCAGCAGCAGTAGAGAATACGTTGGCACCGAATGAGTCCTTGACTTTGACTGCTACATATACCATTTCTCAAGCTGATTTAACAAATGGTTCGGTTACCAATATTGCTTCAGCAATTGGATACCTCAATGAAGCAGAAGTTATGTCAGAACCAGATCAGGCTACAGCTGAAGCGATATTTAATGATATCCTTGCAGTAGATGATAACGCTGGTACCTACACCATTTCTGGAGGAGTTGCATCTATCAATGCATTTGACAATGACTCTTATCTAGGAGGAGCTGCCAACACAGGAAATGTAATTCTTACTACTGTAGTTCCTGATCCTTCAGGGGTATTAACGGTAGATGAAAATGGTGTCATCACTATTGCAGCAAATGCAGCTGCAGGTGATTATGAATTGACTTATAGAATTACAGAAATCGGTAATGCTGACAATTATGATGAAGCAGTAATTAGTGCTACAGTTGAACCTGTATTACTGATAGATGAAATAGAGTCTTATTGCGAATTGGATGCTCCATATTTGAGATGGTTGCTTGAGCCTGCCAACTTTAACTTGCAGGATCTAGCACCAGGAAATCCAAATCCATTGACCATGATTTGGTATGATAGTAATGATCAAGAGATCATTAGATATGAGAATATTCCAATGGAAGGTTACATGTTGTTCCCTGGAGCAGATACCTTACCAGGTGGATATGGAAGTCAGTGGCCAGGATGGAAACTTGTTAAGAAACAATGGATTTCTGGAGACTTTAATTTCGCAGGAGTAAGAGAAGAAGGAGCCTATGTTAGATTTGAATTAAATCCAGAAGTAACTTCTGAGATAGCCTATCCAGGAGCTACAGAGGCATGTAATCCTAATCCAAATCCTCCTATCGCAGTTGACGATGATATGACAGGAATCCCTGTTTCAAGCCAACTTGGGTATTCAAACATTGTCAATGTATTGGATAATGATATGTTGGGTGATTTGACAGGTTTAGATACCGATTTAGTAGATGTATTTGAGGTATCTCAATCTACGCCAGGAGCCTTAATTCTGGATACAACAACGGGTCTAGTTAGTGTAAGTACAGGTCTTACTCCAGGTATTTATACACTAGAGTATAGAATATGTACTAATCCTAACCCAACGAATTGTGATACAGCAATTGTAACTGTCTTGGTGGTTCAGCCATCTGTTCAAATTGAGAAAACAGTTGTATCCAATGATGATCAGGTAGGAGGATTCATCACCTATAACATTAAAGTTATCAATGATGGAGATGTTGAGTTGAATGATATTGAAGTGGTGGATGAGTTGACAGGAGATGCTTGGACAGTTCCAACATTGGCAGCTGGCGCTTCTGCAAATTATATAACTCAACTGGCGATTACTCAAGATATCATTGAGCAAGAATGTGTGACCAATACTGCTTCTGCTACTGTATACTTATCATCAGAGGTAGAAAGTATTGTGTTGGCGGAAGATTCTGATTCGGTGGTTGAATGTATGACCTTAAGTCCAAGCATCAATATTGAGAAGGTAGCTAATCCTTCTCAGGTAGAAGCTGCAGGTCAAGAGATAATCTACTCATTGACAGTGACCAATACTGGTAATGTAATTCTATACGATGTGATTATTTCTGATCCATTGACTAGTCTGAATTTGAATGTTGGCACCATAGCCCCAGGATTGTCTTCTACAATTAATTCACCTTACACTGTAACCCAGTCAGATATGGATGCTGGTTCTATCTTGAACGTGGCTACAACATCTGGAACCTCTGTGAAAGGCGAAGTGGTAGAAGATCAGGATGAGGTAACAGTAGAGGCAGTTAGAATTCCAAATATTGCCTTGAACAAAACAGTAGATCTAGAATCTGTAAGTAGAGAGGGAATCGTTCTAAACTATACTTTGGAAGTGACCAACACCGGTAATGTGACTTTATCTAGTGGTAATTTGGTCGATCCTAAGACCGGACTTTCCTTGCCGAATATTTCCTTGGCACCGGGAGAAATGAAGTCCTTCTCCACTACTTATACAGTAACATTGCAAGACTTATTGAGTGGTAAGCCAATCTTGAATATCGCAACTGTTAATGCAGTGGATACTTTCTCTGGTACAACGGTTCAAGCACAAAGTCAGGCGACTGTTAGTGTGAACCTAGAGCCAGGAATCGAGATAGTGAAAACAGCTGATATTGAAGAGGCAACCTTCCCGGGTCAAGAGATTACTTACACATTGACAGTAACTAATACCGGTACTGCACCATTAGTAAATGTTCAAGTTTCTGATCCATTGACTGGATTTGAGGAGACCATCGGATTGTTATTGCCGAATGAGACTGAAGTCTTTACAACTACATATGTGGTGACTTTGGACGATTTGACTAACAAAGAGCAAGTAAGTAATACTGCTACCGTGAAAGGTACTGCTCCTAATGGAACTGAGGTAGAGGATCAAGATTCCGTGGATATAGTAATGAACTTACCACCGCCACCGCCACCAGCTCCAGACCCTGAGATCATTGCAAATGATGACGATTTCGGAACCTATTTCTTGAGCTATGGAGGTAGATTAGGAAATATCTTGGAAAACGATTTACTAGATGGTCAAAGACCTGACCCAGCAGATGTGGACTTCGAATTCACAGAATTGGATGGAGTAATCGGTTTGCTAATTGATGATGATGGTGAATTGAGCTTGATACCAGGTGTGAATGAAGCAAGAGAGTATAGATTGAAATATATCTTGAGAGAGGCTGGAAATCCAAGCAATAATGACGATGCTACAGTAGTCTTCAGATTACAAAACGATCAAGTGGATCTAAATGTGAGCAAGACTTCATTTGAAGCAGAGATCTATGAAGGAGATGTATTCGATTACGAAATCGTGGTGACTAATGGAGATACTCCAGCATCCAATGTGATTGTAACTGATAATCTTCCAACTGGTGTGACTTACTTAAGTAATGAGGTAACGGAAAATAGTTCTGGAGCAACTGTCACTGATAATGTTTCAGGTACTGCAATTACATGGACGATTCCAGTACTAGCAGCAGATGCCTCAGTAACCATTCGAGTGACGGTCAAAGCCGGAGCTGCAGGTTCAATTACTAATACAGTGATTGTAGGATCGGATGAGGATGATACTGACGAATCGAACAATCAGGATGATGATGTGAATACCATCTTGCCGTTCCACATTCCAAATGTGATCACTCCAAACAACGATGGAGACAATGACACCTTTGTGATCCAGGGTCTTGGCAAGTTTGTCAGCAATGAAATCACGATCTTCAACAGATATGGTGACCATGTTCTCGAACAGGAGAATTATCAAAACGACTGGGACGCTCCAGGGCAAGTGGCAGGAACTTACTTCTATGTGTTGACCACAGTAGATAGTAATGACAAAACGCACGAGTTCAAGGGCTGGATTCAGGTTATAAAAGAAAATTAAGAAGCGATATGAGAACGACTTTTAGAATCATAGTAATGAGTGTTTTGTTATTCTCGGTATCCGGGATAACAAAGGGCCAGCAGCTTCCCCAGTTCAGCCAGTATATTTTCAACGGGCTGCACATCAACCCGGGCTATGCGGGATACAAGGGGGAGCCTTATATCCAGAGCACGTACCGTAGCCAGTGGGTGAATTTTCCCGGAGCGCC
>NZ_FSRC01000006.1:0-3223 GCF_900129785.1 Algoriphagus halophilus | reverse complement strand
AGGTAACAAGTTCATTGACATGTTTAGCAGAAATTGTAACAGAAGTACTGTAATAAGTACATAAGTAGAGTAAGTGAATAAGGGCGCACGGGGGATGCCTAGGCTCTCAGAGGCGAAGAAGGACGTGATAAGCTGCGAAAAGCTACGGGGATTGGCCAATGCGAATTGATCCGTAGATATCCGAATGGGGCAACCCAGTCTTAAAGACTATCCCGCAAGGGAAGCGAACGTGGGGAACTGAAACATCTAAGTACCCATAGGAGGAGAAAATAATAATGATTCCGTAAGTAGTGGCGAGCGAACGCGGAAGAGCCCAAACCGTTCATGTTACGGCATGGACGGGGTTGTAGGACCTGTATAATCAAAGACAACGAGACGCGAACGGCATGGGAAGGCCGACCAAAGAGGGTGAGAGTCCCGTATTGGAATTGTTGTTGGCGAGACGGGTATCCTGAGTAGGTCGGGACCGGAGGAATCCCGATTGAAACTGCCAGCACCATCTGGTAAGGCTAAATACTCCTGAGAGACCGATAGTGAACTAGTACCGTGAGGGAAAGGTGAAAAGTACTCCGAATAGGAGGGTGAAATAGAACCTGAAACCGTGCGCTTACAAGCGGTCGGAGCCACGCGATGTGGTGACGGCGTGCCTTTTGCATAATGAGCCTACGAGTTACTCCTCATCGGCAAGGGTAAGGTATTCAGTACCGTACCCGGAGCGAAAGCGAGTCTGAAAGGGCGATTGAGTCGGTGGGGGTAGACGCGAAACTTAGTGATCTACCCATGGCCAGGTTGAAGTTGTGGTAACACACAATGGAGGACCGAACCGATAAACGTTGAAAAGTTTCCGGATGAGCTGTGGGTAGGGGTGAAAGGCTAATCAAACTGAGAAATAGCTCGTACTCCCCGAAATGTTTTTAGGAACAGCGTCGGGAATTGTATGACGGAGGTAGAGCTACCGATAGGACTAGGGGGAGTCAAATCCTACCAAATCCTGACGAACTCCGAATGCCGTCATACAGAACCGGCAGTGAGGGCTGGGGTGCTAAGGTCCCAGTCCGAGAGGGAAAGAACCCAGACCTTCCGCTAAGGTCCCCAAATCTATGTTAAGTTGAACAAAGGTGGTCCAGTTGCAGAGACAGCCAGGAGGTTAGCTTGGAAGCAGCTATTCCTTTAAAGAGTGCGTAACAGCTCACTGGTCGAGCGACAGGGCGTCGATAATAATCGGGCATCAAACATAGTACCGAAGCGAAGGATTGATAGTAATATCAGTGGTAGGGGAGCATTCCAACGGCGGAGAAGCTACAGCGTCAGCTGTGGTGGAGCTTTTGGAAAAGCAAATGTAGGCATAAGTAACGATAATGCGGGCGAGAAACCCGCACACCGTAAGACCCAGGTTTCCTGATCAACGCTAATCGGATCAGGGTTAGTCGGGACCTAAGGCGAACCCGAAGGGGGTAGTCGATGGCAAATGGGTTAATATTCCCATACTAATTATACAGGTGATGGAGCGACGGAGTGATGAAAGATCCGCGCGGTGACGGAATACCGCGTTAAAGGTAGTAGGTATTGGACCCATAGTTAAATGCGTGGGTTTAGCCGAAGCTGATAGTACCGAGCGTTTACGGACAATCGGATAGTGATCCTAAGGGCTTCCAAGAAAAACTTCTAGCGTTAAGCGTATAATTACCCGTACCGCAAACCGACACAGGTGGTCGAGGAGAGTATCCTAAGGTGCTCGAGTGAATCATGGCTAAGGAACTCGGCAAAATAGCCCTGTAACTTCGGGAGAAGGGGCGCCTCTGGTGACAGAGGCCGCAGTGAAGAGGCCCAGGCGACTGTTTAACAAAAACACATGGCTTTGCAAAGTTTAACGACTAAGTATAAGGCCTGACACCTGCCCGGTGCTGGAAGGTTAAGAGGGGGAGTTATCGCAAGAGAAGCTCTGAATCGAAGCCCCAGTAAACGGCGGCCGTAACTATAACGGTCCTAAGGTAGCGAAATTCCTTGTCGGGTAAGTTCCGACCTGCACGAATGGTGTAACGATCTGGGCACTGTCTCAGCCATGAGCTCGGTGAAATTGTAGTCGCGGTGAAGATGCCGCGTACCCGCAACGGGACGGAAAGACCCCATGCACCTTTACTGCAGCTTAGCATTGGTACTGGACAAATGATGTGTAGGATAGGTGGGAGACTATGAAGCGGGTTCGCCAGGATTCGTGGAGTCACTGTTGAAATACCACCCTTTGTTTGTTTGGTATCTAACCCCGAATGGGGGACATTGCTTGGTGGGTAGTTTGACTGGGGTGGTCGCCTCCAAAAGGATAACGGAGGCTTCCAAAGGTTCCCTCAGTACGCTTGGTAACCGTACGAGGAGTGCAATAGCATAAGGGAGCTTGACTGTAAGGCCGACAAGCCGAGCAGGGTGGAAACACGGGTATAGTGATCCGGCGGTTCTGAATGGAAGGGCCGTCGCTCAAAGGATAAAAGGTACGCTGGGGATAACAGGCTGATCTCCCCCAAGAGCTCATATCGACGGGGAGGTTTGGCACCTCGATGTCGGCTCGTCACATCCTGGGGCTGGAGAAGGTCCCAAGGGTTGGGCTGTTCGCCCATTAAAGTGGCACGCGAGCTGGGTTCAGAACGTCGTGAGACAGTTCGGTCCCTATCTGTTGCGGGCGTGGGAAGTTTGCGAGGACCTGACCTTAGTACGAGAGGACCGGGTTGGACTGACCGCTGGTGTACCGGTTGTGATGCCAATTGCATTGCCGGGTAGCTACGTCGGGAAGAGATAAGCGCTGAAAGCATCTAAGTGCGAAACTCCCCTCAAGATGAGACTTCCAAATAGGGCCGTCAGAGACGATGACGTTGATAGGCTACAGGTGTAAAGGCAGTAATGTCATAGCTGAGTAGTACTAATTGCCCAAAAGCTTACCGCTGTTTGTTACAGTTTCTGCCAAGACATGTTAAAAACTTAAGATATTAAGTGGATCATCCACAAAGATTTAGGCGGCCTAGCGCAGGGGTCCCACCTCTTCCCATCCCGAACAGAGAAGTTAAGCCCTGCAGCGCCGATGGTACTGGGGTTACACCCGGGAGAGTAGGTCGCCGCCACATTATTCAAGCCCTTTGGATCACTCCGAAGGGCTTTTGTGTTTTCAGGCCCCCAAGAAAAGGAACCCGAACCACCCATTATTCAAGCCAGCTAGATAGCTGGCTTTTTTTGT
>NZ_FSRC01000005.1 GCF_900129785.1 Algoriphagus halophilus | reverse complement strand
GGCGCTCCGGGAAAATTCACCCACTGGCTACGGTACGTGCTCTGGATATAAGGCTCCCCCTTGTATCCCGCATAGCCCGGGTTGATGTGCAGCCCATTGAAAATATACTGGCTGAACTGGGGAAGCTGCTGGCTAAATACTTCTCCACCGCTAGTCATCACAACCAGCAAAGCAGACATGCCTAGAATTTTAAAAAGAGTTTTCATATCACGGGAGAGTTATATGCTATAAAAGATTGAGAGGAAATAAGCTTTAATTTCCTCTCTTTTCATGGGTTCTATTTTTTGATTACTTGGATCCAACCTTTGAATTCATGGTCATTACCATCCTTATCTTTTACTGATAAAACATAGAAATAAGTACCAGAAGCCTGATCCTGAGCATCCCAATCATTTTGATAATTTTCAGTTTCAAAGACGTGATCACCAAACCTGTTGAAAATAACAATTTCGTTGCTGGCAAACTTGCCAAGTCCCTGGATCACAAAGGTGTCATTGTCTCCATCGTTGTTTGGAGTGATCACGTTCGGAATGTGGAATGGTAAGATCTCATTCACATCGTCATCCTGATTGTTTGTCTCATCAGTGTCTGTTTCAGCTGAGCTGATTTCTGCCAAATTAGTAATCAAGCCTGGGTCACCTGCTTTTACTTTTACTTTAAATACTATTTCATTATCGGCAGCAAATACCGGTATTGTCCATGTCAGCTGATTTCCAATAACAGCAAATGTAAACTCCGTTCCACCTGTGTTAGAAATGACTTCATTGCTCAAATAAGTCACATTCTGTGGCAGGTTATCAATAAGAATCACATCCGTCGCATCAAAACCACCGATATTTTTGATTGTAATCTGGTATTCAAATTCATCTCCTTCAAAGATTTCCACTTCAAAAGAAGTCTTTTCAACTGAAAGGTCGACATCATCAGGAACAGTGAAGCACCTCACACCATAATCAAAATTGAAGTTGGTTGGGTCCTCCCTACTTACAGATCCATTCTGAACCAAAGGAGTTGTCACCTCACATACCAAACCATTGATATCTTGAGCGCCCAGAACTCTTCCTGAAGGATCAGGAAGAACTTTCACCAATCCAGAAGCTCCAAAGGTCAATGCTTGAGCATCAAATACAGGATCAGGCACTAAAGTCACTTCGTATTCTCCATACGGAAGAGGCTGAGTTAAAATATGTCTCCAGTATCCAAATTGGCTCACAGATTCTGTCGCCTCGTATCCATTAGGTCCTTTGATCAGGATATTTTCCCCTCCAGGATTTCCAAAGCCAGCTTTATTCAACTCACCTTGGTTTTCATCTCCTTCATAACTTTCATCACCATTGAGATCAATCCATTCCCAATTGGAAATACTGATAGATTGCCCTGATGTGATAGTGTTTTTAGTAACCTCCCCATCATCATTGGCATCAAACCACTCATTTTCGATTCCATCTCCATTGAGATCATACCATATAAATCCTCTCAGCGATGGATTTTCTACAGCAGTTCCTGAACCTACTCTTGCATATCTAAAATCAACAGGATTATAAACGCATGGCTCAACAGTGATTGAGGCCAAATCCCCATCGATAGCCCGCAGACCTTTGGTGATTTCTAGATTTTCATCCAATACTTTGATCGTGTAGTCACCAGTGGCCACGCCTTTAAATTCATATCTACCTGATCCATTGGTGATGCTAATCAAGGTATCTCCAGACGTATTTTCTCCTGGAAGAAGGATAACAGGAACACTTGGAAGTCCTTCCTGGCCAATGATATTATAAAGAAGACCGGTCACTAAAGTCTCTCCATTACAAGAAACCTGGGTCACTGCATCATCTTCATCAGTCAATGGATCACCTCCTACAGGATTAGGAGCTGTCACGTAGGCAATATTTACAATTGTATTATTTGCCGCAACATCTGCATCAGTCACGGTGTATGTCGTTACAAAGTCAAGTGATTCTTGAGGAGCTAGGCTCGGAATCGTTGTATCAAAACCTGTCAATGGATCGGTTAACTGAACATCAGCTAGTTCTACATTTCCAGTATTTGTAACTGTAACTGTATAAGTGATAACCTCGCCGCTTGCAATAACAAAATCCTTGTCGGCTGTTTTGGTAATCTCAAGAGCTGGTTTAGCGTCTGTAGTTACGATTACTGTATCATTTGCTTCGACATCATTACCAGATGGATCTTGTGCTATAACTGAAGCAATATTAGTAATACTTCCAGCTTCCAAATCGGTCTGAGTTACTGTATAAGTTGCAATAAATGTCACTAATTCTCCTGGAACCAAAACAGGATTAGTTTCTACCAAACCAGTTAATGGATCTGTTGTAAGAACATTGCTTAAGGTCGTATTTCCTGTATTCGTAACCGTCAAGGTATATGTAATCACATCACCTACCTGATCATATGTCGTTACGTCTACTATTTTCGTCAATGCAATTCCAGAAGATTGGTTCGCAGTCACAGTCGCAGTCGCAGTATCGCTCAAGTTGGCGTTGGTTGCATCAGTTGCGGTAACTGTCGCTACATTCACCACTTGGCCTGCATCGATGTCAGCTTGGGCTATGGTATAATTTTCTGTAACTGTCACTACTTGGGCAGGTGTCATTGTGCCAATAACCTGGTTCAAGCCTGTCAATGGATCAGTCAAGGTCACATCGGCCAAGGTCTCGTTGCCCGTATTCGTCACTGTCAGGGTATAGGTAATCAAATCACCCACCTTATCGTAAGTTGTAATATCTGCTATTTTCATCAGATCAATACCAGAGGACTGAACTGCTGTTACCGTAGCTGTTGCCGTGTCTCTAAAGTTGGCATTGGTTGCATCAGTTGCGGTAACTGTCGCTACATTCACCACTTGGCCTGCATCGATGTCAGCTTGGGCTATGGTATAATTTTCTGTAACTGTCACTACTTGGGCAGGTGTCATTGTGCCAATAACCTGGTTCAAGCCTGTCAATGGATCAGTCAAGGTCACATTATCCAAGGTCTCGTTGCCCGTATTCGTCACTGTCAAGGTATAGGTAATCACATCACCTACCTGGTCATATGTCGTTACGTCTGAAGTTTTCGTCAGATCAATGCCAGGGGACTGAACTGCTGTCACAGTAGCAGTCGCAGTATCGGTCAAGTTGGCGTTAGTTGCATCCGTTGCAGTCACTGTTGCTACATTCACCACTTGACCAGCATCAATATCGCTTTGAGCAATTGTATAAGTTTCAGTTACCGCCACCACTTGTGATGGAGTCATCGAACCGATTACTTGATTCAATCCTGTCAATGGATCAGTTAAGATTACATTATCCAAGGTTAAATTACCTGTATTGGCTACAGTCAAGGTATAAGTAATCACATCACCTGCTTGATCGTAAGTGGTAACATCTGCTACTTTCGTCAGTTCAATATCGGAAGCCTGAACAGCTGTTACAGTTGCTGAAGCTGTAGCTGTTTGGATCACACTGTTCGGATCTTCTCCCGTCACCGTAGCCGTGTTCACATAGCTACCTACATCCACATCTGCCTGCATTACCGTGTAGGTGGCCGAAACAGTTGCCGACTGACCCGGTAACAAAGTGCCCACAGATGGACTACTCAGAGTCGTGCCCGCATCGCTCACCGTCACATTGTCCAAGGTCACGTTGCCTGTGTTTGTCACAACCAGACTGTAGCTGATCAGATCCCCTGCCTGTGAATAGGTGGCCGGATTAGCTGATTTAGATAGGCTGATACCTGGGTTTTGAATTGCAGTGACTGTCGCTGTGGCTGTGGTCAACTTGTCTGCTCCTTTGCTGTCTTTGGCCGTTGCAGTCGCGATGTTCACCACTGATCCCGTATCCACGTCTGCTTGGCTTACTGAATATGTTTCATTTATTGTAGCGCTCTGCTGTGGTGCCAGCGTGCCTACGTTGTATGTCAGGTTGGTCAATGGATCTGTAATCACCACATCGTTCAGGATCAGATTACCTGTGTTGGTAACCGTCAGGGTATAGCTGATTTCATCTCCAGCCTGATCGTAAGTCGTCGGGTTGGCTGTTTTGGTCAGCTCCAATCTGGAAACACCAATTGATCTGACTACTTCACTGTCTGTTGTGCTCAAGGTCGTATTGAACGGATCCGTGCCTTCAGCTGTAGCCGTGTTGGTCACCGTTCCATTGTCCAAATCCGACTGTAGAATCGTGTAGCTGGTCGGAATCACCGTCATTGCTCCCGGCACTAATATTCCAATGTTCTGGTTCAAGTTGGTCAACGGATCAGTTATGTTCACATTGTCCAAAGTAATATTACCTGTGTTGGTCACTTCCAGGGTATAATCGATGACCTGCCCTGCTATGGCATACAATTTCGGCGTAGCTGTCTTAATCAACTGGATCCCACCTGCACGAATTGCTAGCACGGTTTCTCTATCTTTTGAGGAAACTGTTCTTCCACCTGGACCTTCACCGCTCACACTTGCCGTATTGTCCACTTCGCCTGCATCAATATCTGCCTGACTCACTGTATAGCTGGTTGCTATTACAGTCACTGCTCCAGGAGCTAGTTTGTCTAGAGAAAGCTGTACAATTCCAGTCAAGACGTCAGACAGTTCGACATTGTCCAAGGTCACATTTCCAATGTTTCTTACCGTCAAAGTATAGTCGATCACATCACCAGGCTGAGCATAGCTTGTTGTGCTGCTTTGTTTATCAAGTTTGATACCTGGTTGTCTGCTTGCGACAGACACCGCATTGTCCTTATCACTTACAGGTCTTGCTAAAGGAGTGTTTTCTACTCCGCTGGCAGAAGCCACATTCGTAATCAGGCCTGCATCCAGATCGGACTGCTTCACTGTATAAGATGTGGTATAAACCGAACTTGCACCTGGCGCCATAGTGCCGATGGTTTGCGTCAGTCCGGTCAGATCATCAGTCAAGACAACTCCGGTTACCGTCACGTTACCGATATTGGTCACGGTGATCTCATATTCAATTAGCTCGCCTACAGTGCTGAATACCTTATTGAGAGATACCTTATCCACTTCTATCGCCCCAAAATCCTGTGCTGCGATCAAGGCTCTGTCAGTTGCGGTTGCCGTACTATTATCAGGAGCAGTTCCAGTCACTGTTGCCGTATTGATCAGGAACTGATTGTCAATATTTGTTTGCGTTAGTGTATATGTAGCAGTGAAGGTCTGGCTGTCTCCAGGTACCATAGTGCCTATGCTCTGGCTGTATGGAATCAGCGGATCACTTAACACAACATTGTTCAGAGTCACATTGCCCACGTTGGTCACCTCAAAGGTATAGGTAACCACTTCGCCAGCATTCACAAAGATCTTCGGATTGGCAGTTTTTATCAGATCCAGAGCAGGCGCTACATTTGCAAGAACCAGCTCGTCATCTGTTGCATCCACTGTCACATTCGTAGGAGATACACCTGTCGCCGTAGCAGTATTCAATATGCTTCCCGCATCCACTTCTGCCTGGGTCACCGTCAAGCCTACTGAATAGCTTGCGGTTTGGCCAGGAGCCAGTGTTGGCAGTGTTGGAGAGGTAAAGCTGCGGAGAGGATCGGTCACGACCACATCGTACAGGGTCACATTACCCTTGTTTTCCACTTCAAGTGTATAGGTAATCACATCCCCGACTTGATCATAAGTCTGTCTGTCAGCTGTTTTTTCCAGACTGATTGAAGGACTCTGACCTGCAGTTATTCGCTCAGGAGCAGTCACTGTCAAGACCGCACTGTTAGGATCTGTACCTACCGCTGTGGCAATATTATCCACATAGCCTCGGTCCAAATCAGCTTGGGTAATAGTTAAGATTCCGGATACCGATTCGGTCTGGCCTGGAACTAGTGTAAAGCTTGGAGAAATATAGTTGGCAAGTGGGTCATTGACCACCACATTGGTCAAGGTCACATTACCTGTATTTTCTACTTCTAAAGTATAATTGATCAACTCACCAACCTGACTGAAGGTAGGCGGACTGGCCGTTTTCTTCAGATCCAGAGCTGGTGTCTGAACAGCAATCACTGTTGCGGTCGCTGTTGTGCTCAGAGTTGTAGATGCAGGATCCAGGCCAGTTGCTGTGGCCGTATTTACAAAGTTTCCGTTATCAATATCTGCCTGGGTAATCGTATAGGTTCCTGCAACTGTCGCACTCTGTCCAGGGAGCAAAGTACCTACATTTGGATTGGTCAAAGTAGTGCCCGGATCGCTTACAGCAACACTACTCAAGGTTACATTTCCTGAGTTGGTAACCACCAAGCCGTAACTGATCACCTCATCCAATTGGCTGTAATCCCCCGGTGTAGGAGTTTTCGTCAATGTGATACCAGGGCTCTGAACTGCTGTCACCGTGGCTGAAGCCGTAGCTGTTTGGATCACACTGTTCGGATCTTCTCCAGTCACAGTTGCCGAATTCACATAGCTGCCGCCATCCACATCTGCCTGGGTAATCGTGTAGGTTGCCGAAACAGTTGCCGCCTGACCTGGTAGCAAAGTACCCACGAATGGATTTCTCAGCATCGTTCCCGCATCGCTCACCGTTACATTGTCCAAGGTCACGTTGCCTGTGTTAGTCACTACCAGACTGTAGCTGATCTGATCCCCTGCCTGTGAATAAGTAGTCGGATTAGCTGTCTTAGTAAGACTGATGCCAGGATTCTGAACCGCTGTAAGTGAGGAGGAAGCAAAATCATTTACTTTTTGCTTTTTAGGATCTATACCGCTAACTGTTGCAGAATTATAGATAATGCCAAAGTCTACATCATTTTGAGTAGCAGAATAAACAGTTGTAACCGTCTGGGAAGCACCCGGTGCAAGACTTCCTAAGCCTTGGCCCAATCCAGTCAAAGGATCAGTAATATTTACTTTATCCAAAGTTACATTTCCTGTATTCCTCACGACAAGAGTAAAGGTTATGGCTTCTCCAGCTGCAGCATAAGTTGATTTGTCTGATGCTTTGGTCAACTCAATATCTGGTTGCCTTACAGAGAATAAAGTAACCTGATCACTATCAGTAACTGGTACTAGTCCAGGATCCAATCCGGTTGCTGTAGCTGTATTTACCAAACTTCCCTGATCTACATCAGCTTGAGTGAAAGTATAGGAAGTAGTATAACTATTGATTGCTCCTGGAACCATATCACCTACATCCACTGTCAAGTTGGTTAAAGGATCTGTGACCTCCACATCCGTTAAGGTGACATTTCCATTATTGGTTACAGTGAGTGTAAAGGTCGCTACTTGATTTTCAGAATTATAAATAGAAATATCTGATGTCTTAGTGATCGTTATTTCAGCATCTTTAGCTGCTGTAACTATTAAAGAAGCGGTCTCTTGAATAGGCTGATTAGTTGGATCTTCACCAGTAACTGTCGCCACGTTTATAACTGCCCCAGCATCAATATCTGATTGAATTACCTGATAAGTTTCTGTATCACGTACAACTTGCCCCGGAATCATTGTTCCGATATTGGAAGATAGACCAGTCAGAGGATCTACTAACAATACATTTTCCAAAGTGACATTTCCTGTATTGGTTACTACCAAGCTATAGTTGATCACATCACCTGCAGCATTTACCTGATTTACATCGGCAGTTTTCGTCAATAAAATATCAGGGATTTGATTTGCATCGATAGTCACAGATGCTTGGCCATTCACGGCAGTTCCTTGAGGGGAGAAGCCTGTAACTGTAGCAATATTGGTAAGTGACCCAGCATCGATATCTGCCTGATTGATTGTATGCGTAGCAGTATAAGTCCAAACTTCACCAGGTACCATACCTGCTTTCACCTGTACAATTGGAATCTGCTTATCTACCAAAGTAACACCTACCAAGGATGTATTTCCTGTGTTGGTAACTTGTAGGGTATACTCAATCAGATCTCCTACATTTTGGTAAGAGTTTACATTAGCTGTTTTAGTAATTCCGATTGCCGGAGCGTTTGATGCCGTGATTCTTTCAGTATCGATGGCTCTAAAGTCTTTTCCTTTCGGACCAGTTCCCACTGCAGTGGCTTCATTGAATATAAAACCTCTATTCAGATCCAAAAGAGTTACCGTATAGGTAGCAGTGACTTTTGCTGTCTGACCTGGGGCAAGGCTACTGAAGTTTTGAGTAAATGAAAGCGCAGCATCCGACAATGTAACCGGAGCCAAAGTAACATTTCCTGTATTTTCAACTACAAACGTATACGTGATGACTTCGCCAGGCACCGCATAGGTCTGTGGATTTGCTGTCTTAGTGAGCGAAATACCTCCATTTTGCGAAACATTTACAGTCGCATCATCTGTATCGGTTCTTGCAAAACCATATTCGGTTATTCCCTCGGCAGTGGCCACATTCAGGATGCTACCTGCATCAATATCCGCTTGTGTCGCGGTATAAGTAGCCGAATAAGTCACTGATGCTCCAGGAGCAAGAGATACTAAATATTCACTTAATCCGGTTTTCGCATCATCAGTAGTAACATCATTCAGTGTCAGGTTACCAACATTTGAAACCACCAGTGTATAAGTGATTACCTCTCCAGCTGTTGAAATGGAAGCTTTATCAGCTGTTTTCTGAATATCTATTGCACCATTTCTCTGAACAAGCACCAAAGCATCATCTATATCAGATACAGCTTTCAGATTTGGATCATTTGCTTTAGCTCTGGCAAAGTTGAGTATGAATCCTCTGTCCACATCTGCTTGCGTGGTTTGATATACGGCAGTGATAGTTACTGATTGGGCTGGATCCAGATCAAAGGGAGCTGGACTAAATCCAGGAAGCATGGTATCTGCCAATTCCGTATCCGCCAATGTCACATTTCCAGTATTGGTAAATACAAATGTGTAGGTCAAGTCTACTCCAGGAGCCGAAATCACCGATTGATTTACTGATTTGGCAAGGCTGATTTGTGGGTTTTGCGAGGCATCCACGAGCGCATCATCCGAATCAGATTGTTGCTTGCTGTTAGAATCTATTGATGTAACTGTCGCTGAGTTGAAAATAGAACCTGCATCAATATCTGCTTGAGTTACATTATAGGTGGCGGTGAATACTTCCGTCTGTCCTGGAGCCATGGAAGCAATTGTCTGACTGTAGCCTATTTTACTATCAACCAGCTGCACATTATCCAAAGTGAGCGTACCGATATTGGTGATGGAGAATTCATAATCAATCGTTTCATTCACCTGAGAATAAGTATTGGAAAGAGCTGTTTTCGTCAATTCTATTCCACCTTTTCCATTCGAAATTGCAATGGCATCATCCTGTCCAGTCACCTTATTTCCGTCAGGCTTATTGGCTACGGACTGTACTATATTTCTAAACAATCCATTGTCAACATCCTGCTGGGTTACCGTGTATGTCGTAGTATAGGTCAAGGTAGCTCCCGGTGCCAAAGTAGGCTCAGATGCAACCAAACCAGTTTTTGGGTCTTCCGTCTTCACTAGACTCAAGGTCACATTGCCATTATTGACTACGGTAATAGTATAATTTAAAATCTCTCCAGCATTGGCAAAGACTAGAGGACTTACAGTCTTTTTGACCTCCAGATTACTAAACTGAACAGCTGTAGCAGTCCATGAGTCCGAAGCTGATAAGGTAGGCCCAGCTGGTTGAGTAGCTTTTACCGAAGCTGTATTCACATAGCTACCATTGTCTAGGTCAGCCTGAGTCGTGGTATAAACTCCAGTGTAGGTAAATGAGGCTCCAGGTGCCAAAGTACCTGTTTCCGATATTCCGAGTTTAGGATCCGTCGTGTTGACATTAGTCAAGGTAACATTACCCGTATTTTCAACTACAATGCTGTAATTAATTGGAGTTCCAGCAGCATTAAAGAACGATTTATCTCCTGTTTTTGTCAGGTCAATTCTTGCAGCTTGATCCACAGCAACCGTCACTTGATCAGTATCGGTGACCTGTTGTCCAGTAGGAGCATCTCCGGTAACCGTTACATTATTATCAATAGAACCGCTGTCAATATCAGCTTGAGCAACTGTATATACTGAAGAATATGTTTCTGTTTGCCCAGGTAAAAGTGTACCTACAACTTGATTGAAAGGAATTCTCGGATCATCGATCTCTACATTTCTGAGGGTCTGGTTACCGGTATTTTCCACTACAAAAGTGTAGGTAATCAAATCTCCTGCATTTCTTACCAAACTTACATCCGCTGATTTCTGAATGTCAATTTGAGGATTCTGAACTCCGATTGATTCTTCTCTGTCTGTATCCGTAACTGTCACTGAATTTGGATCCACGCCAGTTACGGTAGCAGTGTTTGGAACCGAACCGGTATCCAAGTCATTTTGAGTGATCGTGTAGGAAGCCGTAGTCGTGTAAGTCTGTCCAGGTGTTAAAGTGCCAATAGTATCATCTACTGAAGTGAGAACATCCACTAAATTCACCTGATCCAGGGTTACATTTCCTGTGTTTTCGACAACCAAAGTGTAGTTGAGAACCTCTCCAAGGAAATCATAGGAGAGCGGATTAACGGTTTTGATAACCTTAATTTCAGCATCCTGAACAGCTGTTAGAGTCACAGAATTTGTGATTGTACTGACTGGATCGGAGTTCACATCTACCCCATTGACAGAGGCGACGTTAACGATACTTCCTGCATCGATATCCGCTTGCGTTACCTGATAAGAAGCTGAAACATTTAAAGTCTGTCCTGGCGATAAACTTGGTATTGGACTACCTCCATTAACTGTCGCCTTCGCGTCTGTTGTCACTAAGTTTGTGAGTGTGACATTTCCAGTATTTGTCACCGCGATCAAGTATTGAATAGTCTCTCCCAATTGACTATAGGTCTGAACAGAAGAAGATTTGACCGCTTGAAGACCTGAAGTTTGCACTGCAGTAAGGGTAACAGTATTGGAAACAGCAGAACCTTGAGCCCCTTTCGGATCTTTTGCTTGTACCGTTGCAGTATTTACAATTTGTCCTGCATCGAGATCCGCCTGTGTGACAGTATGGGTAGCTGTTACAGTCCTTACCTCGGTTGGATTAAGGACAAATGAATTACCAGCAACAACTATAGTATTGTCAATAACTTTCGTATCTGTAAGTCTGACATTACCCGTATTAGTTATTACAAATTCATAATTGATGACTTCATTCAAAGTCGAATACGTGGACTGTGCAGAACTTTTTACTATATCCAAACTAGGATTCTGAATTGCAGGAACAATTACCTGATTTGAATTTCTCTTAAACTCTTTAGAATTAGTATCCTTTGCCTTTACAGATGCTGTATTTACATATTCCCCCGCATTCAGATCAGCTTGTGTGACAGTATGAACGCCTGTAACAGTAACCGATTGACCAGGTGCAAGTGTGGTAAATTGATTCGAAGAAGTAAGCTGTGCTTTAGGGTCAGTCAGCTCAATCTCTTTCAGGGTGACATTGCCGGTATTCTCAACTACAAAGCTGTAATCTATTACATCTCCAACTTGATCATAGTTAGGAGTTGAGCTATCCTTTTTAACATTGATATTAGGGCTTTGAACTGCCGGAACTCTTATTTGATTGGTTTTCGCTGTAATCACAGTTGCATCCGGCTCACTTGCTGAGACAGTTGCTGTATTAAGATATTTACCGGCATCAAGATCGGCCTGTACCACAACATGCTCGGCATCTACAATAACGGTCTGGCCTGGTGCAAGGGAGGAGATCGGTAAAGTACTGGTAAAGATAACATTCGGATCTTGAACCTGAACATTAAAGAGTGTTAGATTTCCAGTATTGGTGATCGAAATATGGTATTCAATGACATCACCAACTGCATCATAGTTTTGAGTCGGGGTGGTTTTGGAAACCTTCATTTTTGGATCTGGTGTTCCAATCAATGTTTTGGAATCCGTCGCCGTCAGGATATTTCCATTGAAATCTCTGCCCAAAGCAGAAGCGACATTTGTAATACTTCCCAAATCTATGTCTACCTGAGTGACCGTATAATCGACATCAAATCGAACAATCTCGGAAGGTGCAAGTACAGCTAATGTCGTATCCAAGCCTACTTTGTTGTCAACTACATTTAAACTGAAAATATTGATGTTTCCAGGGTTTTGGACATAAATGCTGTAGTTGATGACTTCACCCGGTAAGTAATAGCCGCTTTGCTGAACATCTTTGAAAAGGTTCAATCCCGGAGTTTGTGCTCCATTGATGATTTCGATGGCAGTATCAGAAATCGTAGCCAAATCAGGTGTAGTACCTGTTACTGTGGCGATATTTTCTATCTGACCCCGATCGATATCAGTCTGAGTCACTGTATACGTTTCCTGATAGGTTTTACTATCTCCAGGATTCATTTTTGCAATGGTATCGGAAAGCCCTGTATTCGGATCTTCCACCAAGACATTCGTCAGAGTAACATTGCCATCATTTTCTACTACCAAGGTATAGTTCAATACTTCACCTACTTGGAAATATCCATTTTGAGTTACTGACTTCGCAATGTCTATACTTTCATTTTGAACTGCTGGAATAATTTCATTATCCGAAGCTATTCCTAAAGTACCACCAGTAGCTTTACCTGTCGCTGTAGCGGTATTTTCATATTGGCCGGCATCTATGTCTGCCTGCTTGGTTGTATAATTTGCTGAATAAGTCCAAGATTCACCTACTTCCAGAACCTTGTTATTGTTCGTATCTCCCGATCTGTAGGTAGGTCCAGAAGTCGCTCCTGGATCAGTAACATTTACTGACTTGATACTTACATTTCCTGTATTGCTCACAATAATATTGTAAGTAAGACCTTGGCCTACTTTATTGTAAGAATTAGGCTGAGTAGTACTCTCCTTGTTGAGTGTCCAGGATGGATTTTGCTGTCCGGTAACTGTTTCCGAATCTGTCACACTTGGAATGCTGCCACTTGTTAATTGACCAGAAGCAGTCGCAATATTTGTGAAAGTACCCAAATCCAAATCAGCTTGAGTGACAGTATGCTCAGCAGTGTAAGTCCAAGATTCTGTCAAATCCAGTTTGGAATTATTGTTTGTATCCCCAGAAACATAAACCGGACTTGCATCTGCTTTTGGATCGGATACGGTAATATTGCCAACTCTTACATTTCCAGTATTGGTAATAACAATTCGATATTCTAAAACATCACCTACTGATTGATAAGAAGCCGGACTTGTTGTTACTGATTTTTCAATTGACCAATTAGCCTGAATATCAGCATCTACTGTAATGTCAGTTTGATCAGAAACCGGACCTGCAGTAGAAGTCGTTCCAGAAACATTCGCATCGTTAGTGAATCCTCCACTATCTACATCATCTTGTGTGATTGTGTAGCTGGTGGTATAGGTCCAAATCTCACCTGGAGACATAATATTATCTCCTCCAGTATCTCCAGACACGTAAGTCGGTGCATTGGTTTTTGGATCAGTTACCTGCAGATTTTCAGCAGAAATATTACCTGTATTTTCTACGACAATGGTGTAATTGATTACATCGCCAACAGCATCAAACTGGCTGACATCAGCGGTCTTAGAAATTGAGATGTTGGCATTTTGATCTACATCAGTCACAGTAGATGAGGTTCTGTTGTAGTTGTTACCCAAAGCATCAGAACCTACAAGTGAAGCCGCATTGGTAATTCTTCCAGCATCCAGGTCAGCTTGAGTTACCGTATAGGTAGCAGTATAGACCTGAGTTTGATTTGGATCCAGTCTAGTAATTGTTTGATCCAACTGTACCAAAGAATCCGTCACATTCACATTAAATATGGAAACATTACCTGCATTGGCAACTCTCAATGTATAAGTGATCACATCGCCAACAGCATCAACCTGATTAGGAGTGGAAGTCTTGACAAATACAAAGTTTGGATTCTGAGCTGCATCGACCATTGCCTTATCACTGGAGAATACCCGCTGTCCTTTTGGTCCTGTTGCTTCCGCTTGCGCAGTATTGGTCACAGATCCGGCGTTGATATCATCCTGAGTTACTGTGTAGGAAGCTACTCTGGTATAGGTGGCCCCAACTGCTAAATCCGGAATTACCAATAAAGTAGGACTGATCAATGGATCTGAAATGCGAACATTACTTAGGGTAACATTTCCGGTATTCCTTAAAGTAAATTCATATTCAATAATATCACCTGCATTATCATATCCAGTGGTCAAAGCCTGCTTTTTAAGACTGATTTTCGGAGTTTGACTACCCACCAGATTTGCTGCATCCACATCAGCTACTGTTACTCCAAGGCCTGTTTCTACTCCAGATACAGAGGCAATGTTTAGGATTTCTCCCAAATCTAAATCCTGCTGTGTGACAATATAAGTTGGAGTATAGGTCCGTTTCTCGCCAGGTAGAAGCGTACCAATGGCATCTTGGAAATTCAATTTGGCATCTACCACATTGATATTTTCCAGTGTGGTATTTCCATTGTTGACAACCACGATGGAGTAAGAGATTACCTCTCCTGCAAAAGAATATCCTGCAGCGTTGGCTATTTTCTCAATGTCAATTCTTGCCGTTGGGTTACCATCAATCCAATTTGTGTCTTGATCTGTAATATCTGTGCCATTTGGATCTTTTCCGGTAACAGTTGCAGTGTTGACAATTTGTCCTCGATCAATGTCCGCCTGTGTAACCGTATAGGTAGCTGTCACAGTAGAAGACTGTCCTGGATCTAAATCTCCCACCACAATGGTTGATGGAGTAGCTAAATTATCAGTGATTTCAATGTCCGTAATGGTCACATTTCCAGAATTGGTCACGATAAATTGGTATTCTACCACATCCCCAACAGCAGGGTCAGTATTGACAAAATTGACATTTGTTTTCTCTAAAGTCAGCCTTGGATTTTGTGAGCCACCCAATACATCATCTGCTGTATCGGTTACAGTACCTGCCTTAGGATCGATTCCTTCCACAGTAGCAGAATTGGTAATTGTCCCGGCATTTACATCCGCTTGGGTGACGGTGAATTGCAAAGTATAGGTCAAAGTCTGACCCGGGGCCATATCTCCTACCAGAATATCATCACCAGTCAATTGATCAGTTATTTCAACTGCGCTTAAATCAACATTTCCTGTATTTTCTATGACAATGACATAATCCAAGACATCTCCTGCTTGGTCAAAACCAGAATTCAGAACTGTCTTACTAATATCAATCGAAGGAGTAAATGCCCCTGTAATTGTTATATCATCAGTAGCTGTGATCGTATTTCCTCCCGGAGTCAATGCTGAAATGTCTGCAGTATTGGTAATCGTACTGTTATCTACATCAAGTTGAGTGACAGTATAATTGGTATGAACTGTATAGGCTTGACCTGGGGCTAATGTAGGTCTAGTAACATCCAGTCCTGTTTGTAGATCGGTGACATTTAGACTGCTAAGCGTAACATTGCCAGTATTTGCAATAACAATGGTAAAGTCAATGACTTCTCCGGCATTGGCATAGCCTGAAGCATTGGTAGTTTTTAGAATTTCCAAATCAGGATTTTGGACAGCATTGGCATCTACCTGCGTGTTATCTGTTACCAAATTACTATCCGGATCCGTTCCAGTGGCAGTCAACGTATTGCTGATCGAACCACTATCTATATCTGCTTGAGTTACCGTGTAGGTACCTGTCAAGGTTCTAACTTGTCCTGGAGCAAGCGTTGGAATGGTCTGCGATAAATTGATTTCAGGATCGGATACCTGAACTCCCGAAAGTGTCACATTACCAGAGTTAGCCACTTCCAAAGTGTAGGTAATGACCTGACCTGTAGCATCATATGTGGTTGGGCTAACTGATTTATTTACCGTTAGTTCTGCATTTTTTACAGCATTGATAGTTTCAACAGCAGTTACTGAGCTTAGTGATCCTTGAGCAGGCGTACCTGTTGCAGTTGCGGTATTTGTAAAAGTACCCGCGTCAATATCAGCTTGGGTAATCTGATAAGTAGCCGTATAAGTCCAGGTTTCAGATGGCTCAAGTTTGTTATTGCTATTTGTATCCCCACTCTGCAAAGTCGGTCCTGTTGTGACATTTGGATCAGTCAATACCACATTTGAGATACTTACATTACCCGTATTGTCCAAAACAAAAGTATAAGTAATGGTTTGGTTTGCCTGGATATATGTTGGTGGTGAGGCAAATTTATCTAAGGTCCAACTTGGACTGCCTGTCGCAGTTACTGTTTCACTATCTGTTTTTT
This sequence comes from Algoriphagus halophilus, assembly GCF_900129785.1. Classification (NCBI taxonomy): domain Bacteria; kingdom Pseudomonadati; phylum Bacteroidota; class Cytophagia; order Cytophagales; family Cyclobacteriaceae; genus Algoriphagus; species Algoriphagus halophilus. The sequence continues at coordinate 13,765 of NZ_FSRC01000005.1, read as the reverse complement.
CTGGTAGAGTCCCTACTACCGAACTACCATCAATAGTAGCTGCATTGGTATAGCTACCCGCATCAATATCTGCTTGAGTAACCGTATAAGTCGCTTGATAAGTCCAAGATTCACCTACATCGAGGATACCTGTATTCGCCACGTCCCCTGAAGAATAAGTAGGTCCCGTACTAGCTTTAGGGTCATAAACATTTATAGTGGAGATAGAAATATTCCCCGTATTGGTGACAATGATATCGTAGGTGAGTATCTCTCCTGGGTTCGCATATCCACTTGGTGAATTGGTATTGATTTTTTCTACATCCCAATCCGGGCTTTGGTCTCCTGGAGTAGTGACTGTAGAAGTTTCCGGAATTAATGTACCAGCCACTGGAGTACCGCTTGCGGTAGCAGAGTTTGTAAATGAACCAGCATCTACATCCGCTTGAGTTACCGTATGACTTGCCTGATAAGTCCAGATTTCACCAACATCCAAGACTCCTATATTTGCAAGATCTCCTGAAATATAGGTAGGACCAGTATCAGCATTTGGATCGGTGACAACAGGATTATTGATCGTGATGTTACCTGTATTTTCGACAACAATTGTATAAGGAATCACCTCGCCTGCAGCGGCAAATTGAGTGGTGGTAGTCGATTTATCGATCGTAATTCGAGGAGTCTGAGCTGCATTGATGGTCAGGTCATCTCCACGCGCCAAAGGTGATCCGTTTGGATCGGTTCCCGAAACGCTGGCAACATTGGTAATAGAACCCGCATCAATATCCGCTTGAGTCACTGTATAGGTGACGGTATAAGTTCGGGTTTGTCCAGGCGAGATATTAGGCACATTAAATGAATCACTTGTGGTGATATCCTCTACTGTGAAATTGTTTAATGTCACATTTCCTGAATTATTAATATTCAAGAAGTATTCTATTGTTTCACCTGCCTGACTGTAACCCGTTTTATTGGCAGTCTTAATAATGTTGATATTCGGATTTACAACTGCATTTACCCTGACTGGATTGGAAGTGACCCTAGGCATCGCACCTGCGGATAAGGTTGTTCCATTTGCAGTAGCGATATTATCAACAAAGCCTCTATCCAGGTCTGCTTGATTGACTGTATAGGTTCCTGTATAGGTCCAGATTTCACCCGGATCCAATTCATTTTGATTGGTTATGTCTCCACTGACTTTGATTAAATTTCTAACCAAAGGATCTGTGGTAATCGGGGAATCTACAGTAATATTCCCTGTATTTTCAAGTAAAACTTGATATGAAATTACATCTCCAACTGCATCAAAGTCCAAAGTAGAGCTTGATTTGGTCAATGTCCAGGAAGGATTTTGGATTGCTTGAATAATCAAGGTGTCAAGATCAGTAGTTCGAACTCCACTTGGAGAATTTCCACCTATTTCAGTGAATAAAGGGATAAAGCCTCGATCAATGTCTGATTGATCAATAGTATACGTACGATCTAAATTCTCTGTGATTCCTGGAACTAAAGTACCGACCCGCCATAATTCGAGAGTTTGAGGAATCTGTGCCGTCACATTACTTAATGTCACATTGCCTGTATTTGTCCCGGACACTCTAAAATTAATCACATCTCCTACAGCTGAAAATGTAGTCTGAGTGGAAGTAATGTCTAATTCAATTGAAGGATTTTGGACTGCGTCTACCCTGACCGGAGTGGAAGTAACTCTAGGCATCGCACCAGCAGTTTGGGTTATTCCATTTGCTGTAGCTATATTCTCCACATACCCTCTTTCTAGGTCTGCTTGATTGACAGTATAGGTTCCTGTATAGGTCCAGATTTCACCCGGATCTAATTGATTCGGATTGGTAGCGTCTCCACTAACTTTCAATAAATTAGTTCCAAGCAGGGGATCCGCTGTAACCGCGGTTATAACAGTAATATTACCTGTATTTTCTAGTAAAATTTGGTATGAAATTACATCTCCAACTGCATCATAGTCTAAGGTGGAGCTTGATTTTGTCAATGTCCAGGAAGGATTTTGAATTGCCTGAAAATCCAAGGTGTCAAGATCACTTGTTTTAACCCCATTAAGAGAATTTCCAGCTAATTCAGAGAATAAAGAAATAAAGCCTCGATCTAGGTCTCGTTGTCGGACGGTGTAAGACTCGTCTGTTGTTTCTGTAATGCCTGGGTCTAAATTACCTATTGTCCAAAATGATAACGTCTCCGGTATCTGGGCCATGACATTTCTTAAAGTCACATTTCCGTTATTTGTCCCAGACATTCTAAAATTAATCACTTCTCCTACAGCTGAAAATGAAGTTTGAGAAGAGGTAATATCTAATTCAATAGAAGTATTTTGGACAGCATTTACCCTGACCGGATTAGAAGTAATTCTAGGCATCGGGCCTGCGGATAAGGTTGTTCCATTTGCAGTTGCGATATTTTCAACAAAGCCTCTATCCAGGTCTGCTTGATTGACTGTATAGGTTCCTGTATAGGTCCAGATTTCACCTGGATCCAATATTCCACTACGATAAGAATCTCCATCAATTTTTGTCAAATTGGAAAGTATGGGATCTACAATCGTCGCTCCGATTATTGTAAGGTTTCCAGTATTTTCAAGCTCCAACTGGTAGGAAATTACGTCACCGAGGAAGGTATAATCCTGAGTGATGGAAGATTTAGTGATGGTCCAACTATTTTGCTGATCAGCATTGATAATAGTTTTATTAGAATCGACTACCAGATTTGGCATTCCTACTACTGCTACGGTTGATCTAGCTGTATTTTCTATAAACCCTTTATCAATATCTACTTGATTAACTGTATGAGACGGTGTATAAATCCATGTTTCACCTGGATTTAACTTTCCATCAGAGTTCGTATCTGAACCTGGATCTGGTACCTGTGAAAGATTTGGAAATTTAGGATCATCCACATATCTATTATTTACTTTCTCTACGGTTATATTACCTGTATTGGAAAGCTCAATTCTATAATCAATCACTTGTCCCACTTGATCATAGCTAGACTCAGCACTGGTGATGGATTTCACCAAGGTAATAGAAGGGTTTTTTATCGCATTAAGTGTCACAGATTCACTGTCTGTTACAGTTCCTCCACCTATTGTAGTGGCTAGTACTGTTGCAGTTGAACTAAATGACCCTCTATCTAAATCAGTTTGAGTGATTGTGTAGCTTGGAGTTACAGTTATTGTTTGATTTGGGAAGATCGAATTAAAGTTACTTCCACCTGATCCAAACGGAGATGGAATCTTTATTGAAGTAAGAGTTACATTTCCAGTATTGGTTATGAGTAATTCAAAATTGATGACTTCGCCAACAGTACTATATTCAATTTTATCAGGTGTGAAGCTAATATCAATCGATGAGTTTTGAATACCATTTACCGTAGCTGAACCAACTGCATCTGACAGGGTTCCTATAGCGGCCGTACCTGAAGCTGTAGCAGTATTAGTAAATTTTCCAGCATTCAAATCCTCCAATGTGATAGAATAGCTTGCTGTATAAGTCCAGCTTTCTCCCACATCCAATGTATTTAATGTAGCACCATCACCGGTAAATAAAGAGGAAACCACTGCATTTGGATCTGACACAGAAATACCTGTAATGGAAACATTTCCAGTGTTTTCCAAAATTAACTGGTAAGTCAATACATCATTTACTGCATTGTAATTTGCCTGTTGAGCTGATTTTCTCAACTCCCATTCTGGATCTACTACTGCAGGTACATAATCTTTGTCTTTGCTAGCGACATTTACTCCCAACGGAGTTACCCCAGTCACACTTGCAATATTTTCTACTCCTCCACCATCGATATCTGCTTGTACAACTGTGTAAGTAGTTGGAATAACTGTAACTGCACCGGGAGCCAAACTTCCTATTAGGACTTGAAGGTTGGTATTTCCATCAAAAACTTCAACATTATCTAGGGTGAGGTTACCAGAGTTATTTATTTCAAGTTGGTATGGAATAACTTCACCCGCCTGCTGAATAGTAGCAAGTTGCGCAGTCTTTTTAATCTTCAAACTTGGAGATAATCTAGCTTGAGCAATAGCAATATCTTTATCGGAAACCTGACGTGAAAGGGGTGCTGGTTCCACACCTGTAGCAGAAGCCAGATTCTCGATTTTACCATTATCCAAATCTGCTTGAGTGACTGTATAAGTTGTGGTTAAGACGTTGGATTGTCCCGGCGCAAGCGTTCCAATATTTTGATTTAACCCTGTTAGGTCATCCGTCACATTGATATTTTCAATGGTGATATTTCCAATGTTATTTACTTCAATCTGATAGCTCAAAACCTCATCTACCGCGGTATAGGTCTTATTCAACACCGTTTTTAGCACTTCGATGGCTCCAAAATCCTCTGCCACTATATAGGCTCTATCAATTTCTTCAACTGAATTATTGTTTGGATCAGTTGCCGTAACAGTTGCTGTATTGATCAAAGTTTGGTTATTGATATCCTGCTGGGTAACTGTATAAACTGAGGAAAGTGATGCAGTCTGTCCAGGGGAAAGGGTTTCAACTGAAATCCCTGTGTAGCCAATTTGTGGATCATTTAACTCTACATTATCTAACGTTACATTACCGGTATTTTCAATAACGAAAGTATAGGTAGCTAACTCTCCAGCATTGACAAAAGTGCTTGGCGAAACTGATTTAGCTAGATCCAAGGCTACAGACTGACCAGCTAAAATTACCAAATCGTCTGAATCGGTTGAGAGTCCACCCCTAGGATCTCTACCTGATACAGAAGCATTGTTATCTACCTGTCCTCTATCTAAATCTGCTTGTGATACCGCATAAGAAGTGGAGACCGTTTGAATTTGACCAGGAGAAATAGAGCCAATATTCTGATTCAATCCTGTCAATGGGTCTGTTACTGTGACATTATTTAAAATGACATTTCCAACATTCTCTACCTCCAAGATGTAATCAATTACCTCATTTACTGCGGTATAATTAGAGGTTGTGCTGGATTTATTCAAATTGATTTGTGGAGAAAGCACTGCTGGTACCGTAACCTGATTACTTGAAATTGGAGCCAAAGTTCCACCAGCTGGCGTACCTGTTACCTGGGCGATATTACTATAAACTGTGGCATCCAAATCAGCTTGAGTCACAGTATGGGTAGCCGAATAAGTCCAAGATTCTCCTGGATCCAACACGCCTGGATTGGAATTATCTCCGCTAAGAACACCGGAAATGCTGGTATTTGGATCAGTAACCGAAATGGAGGAAATGCTTACATTTCCTGTGTTAATGATTTCTATATCAAAATTGATCAGATCACCTACTGCTGAATAACTAGTGGTCTTGTTTGTTTTGATTATTTGAATTGAGGGTAGTTGGTCAGCATTGGTGGTCACAGAAGCAATTACATCATTCAAAGTTCCAGATGATGGACTACCTGTTGCGGTTGCAATATTGGTATAACTTCCTCTATCAATATCTGCAGGGGTGATAGAATAATATCCAGAATAAGTCCATGCTTCTCCAGGACTCAAAATTGAATCTGATCCTTGATCTGAATTTACAATTAGAGTTGGCCCCGAAGACAATCCTGCGTCATCCAACGAAATACTTGAGATGGAAACATTTCCTGTGTTGGAAAGCACCATTTCATAAATTAGAAATTCTCCTATTTGATCATAGGATGTTGCAGTTGTGGATTTAGATAAGGTCCAATTTGGATTGGCAAGAGCTGGAATATTAACTGTATTGGAATTAATAACTGGCATAGCACCTACAGCAAGGGTATTTCCTGTCGCAGTGGCGGTATTTTCCACAAATCCTTGGTCTATATCAGCTTGAGTTGTGGTATAACTACCGGAGAAAGTCCATATTTCTCCGGGGTCTAATACGCCAGAATTCACTAAATCTCCACCGGACTTAGTCAAATTTGAAATCAATGGATCGTTTATGGTAGCTCCAATAATTCTAATATTTCCTGTGTTCTCCAATTCAATTTGATAGGGTATGACTTCTCCAAGAGAACTGAAGCTTGTGGCGCTACTGGATTTTGATAAATCCCAAGTCAATTGCTGGTCAGCATTGATTGTAACTGTATTTGAATTAACAATTATATCTGGTAAACCTGATACCACTGCATTCCCTCTTGCAGTATTAATAATTTGCCCTCTTTCTAAATCAAGTTGATTCACAGAATAAGAAGGAGTAAATACCCATACTTCTCCTGGACTCAACTTTCCATCACCATTGGTATCTGAACCGGCATCAGGTACCTGTGAAAGGTTGCTAAACTTAGGATCAATCACATAGGTCCCATTTAACTTTTCAAGAGTAACATTTCCAGTATTGGTCAGCTCAAGTCTGTAATTGATTATTTGACCTACTTGATTATAAGTGGTCTCTGAACTGGTGATAGATTTCACCAAGGTCATTGATGCATTTTTTACTGCATTGACAGTTACAGTATTAGAAATAGCATCTGCCAAGTTTCCTCCTGTCGCTGTTCCTGAAATAGTTGCGATATTTTCTATAAAACCCCGATCTAAATCCGCCTGAGTCGTCGTGTAAGCCCCCACATATCTCCAAGCTTCCCCCGGACTTAAAATCCCGTCATTCCCAATGTCAGTTCCGTCAATAGGAGTTTGTAATAAATTTGGTAACAGAGGATCACTGATTGAAATACCCGAAATGCTTACATTTCCAGTGTTGGTGGCAGTAAATTGATACACCAATCCCACTCCGGTAGCATCAAATGTAGTTGAAGATACTTGTTTGGTTAAAGTCCAAGATGGATTCGGAACAGCTGTGACCCTTACTGTGTTTGAAACGGCATCCTGTAAAGTTCCTCCTGAAGGTGTTCCAGAAATCGTTGCGGTATTTTCTACAAAACCTCGATCTAAATCCGCCTGAGTCGTCGTGTAAGCCCCCACATATCTCCAAGCTTCCCCCGGACTTAAAATCCCATCATTTCCAACATCGGTTCCCTGGATTGGGGTTTGTAATAAGTTTGGAATTAGTGGGTCATTTATTGAAATTCCTGAAATACTGACATTTCCAGTATTGGTGGCTATAAACTCATAAGGCAATCCAAAACCAATTGTACTAAAGGATGTTGAAGAACTTCGTTTGGTTAAAGTCCAAGATGGATTCGGAACAGCTGTGACCCTTACTGTGTTTGAAACGGCATCCTGTAAAGTTCCTCCTGAAGGTGTTCCAGAAATCGTTGCGGTATTTTCTACAAAACCTCGATCTAAATCCGCCTGAGTCGTCGTGAAAGCCCCCACATATCTCCAAGCTTCCCCCGGACTTAAAATCCCATCATTTCCAACATCGGTTCCCTGGATTGGGGTTTGTAATAAGTTTGGAATTAGTGGGTCATTTATTGAAATTCCTGAAATACTGACATTTCCAGTATTGGTGGCTATAAACTCATAAGGCAATCCAAAACCAATTGTACTAAAGGATGTTGAAGAACTTCGTTTGGTTAAAGTCCAACTTGCCGTGGCCGAGCCAGTTGCAAAAGCCAATACAGCTCCATCTGGTAGATTTACTCCGTTAAAAATCAATTTGGGACTAACAAAAGCATCGGGTACAATTTGGTTTACAGTACCCGTAGTAAAATCTCCATCTCCATCTACATCGATCAGTAATCGATAATTATTGACTTCTGTGGTGCCGCCTGAAGTTGTCAATCCGCTAAAATCAAATTCCAAATTTACCGTCCCGGGATCCCCTGTTCGTTGTACTTTCCATTCTCTGCCCAAACGGAACATATTGAGACCAAGAGGAACATCGGTATCTTGCTCAGCTAATGCCCCGTTATCATGCCCAATTATTAAATAATCTCCATCCTCTAATGAGGAGGGGTTACTCAAAACAATATTTCCTTTTCCACTTTGTCCGATTCCGTTACCTGAGCCCGTGTTTAAACTATTGGATTGCATTTGGTTTAATTCGCTGGCATCGTCTTTTCCAATCCCAAATACATCATTCCAAAAGGGAATATTATCCCAAATTGTAGTTCCAGTAGAGCTCACATAACTAGAAATTGAAGGATCTAGCGAAATACCATATTTTAGTGACAGATAGCTCAAAACCACTTTCCTTTCTGAAACAGAAAGACTTTTCGGAAATGTTATTATTTCGGAAACTTCTCCATTAAACTGCTTCCAAATATTGGAGGTGGTGGCTCCAGTATTATTCGTTCCACCAATCCAAGGTGTTAAACTTATATTACTAAAGGTGGCGTTTACAGGATTTACTGCTTCATTGGCCCCATCAATAGTAGCTGAAGCTGCAGTACCGCCAGTTGCCAAATCTACATTGACCAATCTGAATCGATTAGGTGCCAAGGTTGAGGAGGATAGATAATAGTATTGGGATAAAACTCCATTGCTTAAGTAGGCATCATTCCCATTAAATCCTCCGAGAATTTGTTTGCCAGTACCTGAAGGTGTTTGGATGCTGCTTCCTATTAAGGCTCCACTCACTGTACTTGATCTTGAATAAACAGAAAAAGATTCGACTACAGTTATTTCTGTATTACCTGCCAAATAATCTACAGGAGTAGTACTAATTGAGCTATTTGTGAGGTTAACAGATGGATTGAAATTGAGTCTTTCCTCTCTAAAAGTAGGTGAACCTACCAAAGAAAAAGTATTGATACCTGATTGATCAACCCAACTAGTTAGGCTGGTACCACTATTCCCAGCTCCTGAATCCGCCTTTAACCATAAGTTGGCTGATAATAAAATAGGTGGAGGTCCAGTAATAAAAGTAAAATAACTGCCATCATCCAGTGTCAGCCCATCAAAAGATACCACTCCTCCCGTCAAAGCTGTTGCTCCCACTTCAGATGCACCTGAGCTGAAATCACCATCGGTATCGATCAGTAATTTAAAATCAGGAGCAGTAGTACCAGTAACAGAAAGGCCATTAATATTAAATCTAAGATTAACTGTACCTACATCCCCCGTATGCTTAACTAGCCATTCTCTACCAATTCGACTTGCACCAGCCAGACTTGCTGGTACTTCATTGGTTTGTTCGGTTAATGCATCAGCATCATGACCGATCATCAAAAAGTCGCCATCTTCCAAGGATAAAGGATTGCTGATTACTATGTTTCCTTTTCCGCTTTGGCCGGTGCCATCGCCGCTTCCTGTGTTGATACTGTTTGATTGAGTTTGGTTCAAGCCACTTGCATCATCTTTCCCTATTCCAAAAACATCATTCCAATAAGTCGGATTATCCCAGATTAGTGTTTCATTGGAAGTGATATAGGAGGAAATTTGCTGGTCAAGTGTTATACCATATTTTACTGCTAAATATGAATGGATTTTCCTCTTTTCTACGGCTGATAAAGAACTTGGATAAACAAGTAATTCCGCTAAATCTCCGCTTAACCTTCCTACACTGACTCCTCCGCCAATAGCCGGAGTCAGGTTAATAACGGAAAAGTCAACTCCAAGATCCTGAAGTACATTAACTGTCCCTCCGTTAACCTTTGCATCAGCAAGGGTGGGTGCTAAATCTATTGTACTAATTGAAAAAACAGTGGATAGATTTGAATTGGCAAATGACTGTTCGTTACGATTGATGTCCCGATTCAGCATGGAATTAAATAACCCTGCAAAAAATCCTCCCTCACCCGTTGCATTTCCCAGGATAGTCCCTTGATTTAGTTGGTCTTTGTATTTAAATACTCCAAATACTTCTACTCCGCTGATTCCGGCATCACCTATTAATCCATTAACGGGTAATCCAGGGCTTGTTGGATTTGTAAAATTAATAGACGAATTGAAATTGATAGAATTAGTTAATACTGTGGGGGCGCCATTCACAGTAAAGGTATTTATACCTGTCTGGTCTATCCAACCTGTCAAATTACCTCCGCTATTCGTCACTCCCTCATCTGCTTTTAACCAAAGATTAGGATTATTGGCAAGCTGATCATCGTTAACTATAGTTAGAATCAAATCTCCATTAAAACCGTCCCCATCTGAATCTTGTGCAGAAAGATCTCCTGTGACGGTACTTATTCGAAGATTCAAAGTTTTATTCCCAGATGGAATTGTATTATTTATTAAGGTAAAGCCCAAAGGAATTGAGTCAGTTTTGGAATAACTTCCGGGGTTTATGGTGATGGACTTATTTGGAAAGGAATAATCCACGCCTTCTACAGCATCTCCGCCTACAACAGAAAATGTAATAGTTGCTAAATTTTTTACTAGCCCTTCGATTTGAAGATAGGGCATGAAGGATCCATCATTTTCATTTACCCGGATGGAGCCCTGGGTAAATTCTACTAAAGGAAGGAGGCCAATTGAAACATTATCTAGGAAATTCGCTGCAGCACCTCCTGTAAGTGATTCAAAACCTATTTGATAAACACCGGTAGGTTGGTCCCAGACAAGAGTTCCAATTCTTTCATCCCAATTTGAAATGCTGGAGGCAATATGCTTATCTACAGTTTTAATTAAATTACTACCATCTTCTGAAAAAATTGCAAACTGTATTTCCTCTGTTGAAAAACTTATCCTTTTCCTATGATAATATCTCCAATCAATGGTTTCTCCATTTACTAAATAAACAAATTGATAAAATCGAGCAGGAACTGATACGTTCAATTCTACAAAATAATCTCCATCTTGTGAGGCTACTCCGTTAAAGCCAGATCTCCAATGTTCAATAGGAAATTCAATATTATTTAAAGGGGGGTGGTTAGAATACCAACCATCAATTTGTGGGTTTGGAGCTGCTTGGGAGGCTGGAAAAGCGTCTGAACTGTGAGGAACTATAGACCCGGTCTCGAAAGAAGGATTAACAATAATTCTATTCTGTGAATAAATAGAAAAGGGTAATAATATAAAAAATATTATCAAAATAGCTTTAATCCCTAATTCTGATTTTAAAAAATATATTTCAAAGTAATTCTTTTTCATACTCAAATACAATGAGACATTTCTTGTTTCCCAACTAAATGGTTTTTTGTTTTATACAGAATTAAAGAATTCAGAACTTAATTAATTTAATTCGGCATTGACTCAGGAGATTATTCTATCGGGAGGGTAATTGTTCTCATTTCTTTTTTGCCATTTTATTTTAGAAAGTAATTAGATCCTCCATCGAGAAAACTTGAAGGTTATTATCTAATATGAGAAAAAATCAAATTAAAAATAGAAAGAGAATAAAAATTAATTTACCCCCTTTCTATTTATTAAACTTTATCAAAAAATTTAAAACCTTAATCCTGCAGTCCAGAAAATGCCGTGGGCTTTCCCTAAATCAATCTGATCTATGTCCGTTTGAAGATTAGATACTGACCACTGATAGGTCCAATCAAGGTAAAATAAAGCGATGTCAAGACCTATACCAGCAAAAACCCCCCATTGTGGTGATTCCACCATATCCTTATCTAAAAAGTCGCTATTAGTCCCAGTTACTAAAAAAGTGGATCCTCCGCCAAAAACCCTCAAACCTGCAAAAGAGTCTGCATTTCCTAAAACTTCCAAACCCACAGCTACAGGAATTCGAAATCCACTGTAGTTAGCATCTGTTACCGGAAGATTTCCTACACTTTGCACCTCAAAAGAATTGGTTTGATAAAAGACTCCTGGCTCAAAATAAAATTTTTCGCCAAAGGCAACACTAGCACCGATTTGCCACCCAATTTGTCCAGATGCATCAAGTCCATCTCCCGTAATATTAGTAGTATTTACACCCACACCAGGTTTCACTTGAGTTTGAGCCATAGAAAATGAAATGCTCAAAACAAAAACAGAGAATACTAACAGAATTTTTTTCATTTTTTAAAGAAGGTTTAGTGAAGTCCTAATTTGAGCAACCTTAAGGAATCACAAAATTTTGTTACAGCGTCATTTATTACAGAAGGTGTTTATTTTATAAATCCTGTTATTTTTAAGTGTAATTTTTAAACATGAAGCGAGTTATTCTAATCCTAATCGGATTTTTTATTCAATATTTTGCATTAAAAGCGCAAGACACTGTTTTTGTAACCAAACATTTCTTTGCCTCTCCAGTGAGGAATGTGTTCAATGTAGGGGAAGAGGTCTATACCAAGACTGGTGAGAATCTTTACTTACTTGAAAATAATGAATGGAATCCTCAAAAAATACAGTTCAAAAAAGCCTATGTTTTTTATAAAGATGGTTTTTATGAATCTGATTTCATTCCAAATACTGAGCTTTTTAATGCCAGTGGAATGAAGGACCTAATCCCTCAGCGGGGATTATTCATCACTACAGCAGCACTTAAAGGTTCTCGCTTGTTTGTAGCTAGTGGTAGTGAATTATTTGAATATCAAATTTATGATCATTATTCTAAAAGTTATTATAATAAATCGATCAGAAACATTTTTATCAATGATAGCCTAAAAGTTATTTCTACCTACTCTGGGATTTTTGTGAATGATTCTATTCTGCTGGAAAAACCTGGATACTCAAACGGCCCCTTAACTGTCATAAATGATCACTTTTACCTCAATAGTGATGAACTATTCCAATTTATCCCCCCAGATTCAGCGGTATTATTAGAAAATGCAACCAATGTTTTTGCAGGAAATATTCGTAAAACTGTCCAATGGAACAACCTAATTTATTCCCAAAACACTCAATCTATTAATTTATTGGGGGAGAATTTTGATTTAATACCTATCCATAAAGATTACGAATACCTAGATTTAGAAGCGATCCCAAAGGGATTACTTTTTGCAACTTCTGAGGGCAAATTTCTTTTTTATGATGGAGATCAAGTATCTGAAATAATTGACTTAGGCATTAGAATTCGGGATATATACCCTACAGAAAATCTAATTTACCTAGCATCCGATGATGGAGTTTTTTCCTTAGAAATGGAGGATCCAAACTCTTTAAAAAAGATTACAAATACAAGGCTAAACGTCCATATCGAAAAAGATAACCTGGGGAACATCTGGATATCCACAGAAAATGGCTTATATGTAATAAGTAAAGACTACCCTGATGTTTTACCTGTAATAACTGGAGTAGAATTTAATCGGGATGCATTCTTTTATTTCCACGATTCAATTTATGTGGGAGCTGTGGATGGGCTTTATACTTTAAATTCTGTAGAAGTAACAAAAAGCTTCATCCCTGCCGCAATCAATAAATTGGAACCGACTGCACCTATTAGTTTAAAAATTATTATAATCATTTCCGCTTGTGTTATCCTATTGGGATATTTGATTTATTCTTACCTAAAAAAGAAAAATTCAGAGGAGTTAAATTCAGAGGAGTTAAAAGGAAATCAATTAAGTCTCCAGGTACTGGAAGAAACAATCATTTCTAACAAGATAAATTCAGTAGAAGGACTCGCTAATTTTTTGGAGACAAACACAGTTCAACTCAATAGAAATTTCAGAGAGTTTAATATTACTCCAGGCAAATTCTTAAAAAAGGTAAAGTTAGATTATGCTAAAAGTCTATTAAATGAGGGTTACCCAATCGAAGAAGTTGCAAGTATTGTAGGTTATTCCAGCAGATTTTTAAGGAAAGAATTAGAAAACTAACTATAGTATCCATTAAATCTAGTCTCCAACCTAGTTAACATATACCATTAAATCCTATCATTAATTGATTGCATTTAATTTTCATAAAGAGACAAACAAAAAGCCGAACCTAAAAAATATTAGGTTCGGCTTTTTGACTCTCTTTAAATTATATTTTACAGCACATCCACTTTTTTCTGTCTACCTGAGTAGGTGAACTGGGACTTTCCGATCCTCAGCTCTGTCCTTCTGTTCAGCTGGTGCATCGCAG
>NZ_FSRC01000004.1:300000-425460 GCF_900129785.1 Algoriphagus halophilus | reverse complement strand
TCTGTCGATCACTCAAAACCCTCGTTTCAAGTCTCAATTTTTTCCCTTCCTTGCTGAAGGGAGTGCAAAGGTAAGAAGCTTTTTTTAATCCGCAATAACCTCTTTGAAAAAATTTTTAAATTATTTTTCGCCTTTGCTTTTTATTTCAATTTCCGTTGAGTCTTTTCTCAATTGGGAGTGCAAACATAGCGCTGTTTCCCTAAATTCACAAGCATTGAACCCAAGAAAAATTCAAACTTTTACAATATTTTTTGCAGTGAATTAAAAATCAGGACTTTGCTTTTTTATAAAGTGGAACCGTGCTACATGGCTCCCCATACATAATGGTCTTTGCCCTGCTTTGAACCAAGGAAACAATCCTCCCGTAAGCAAAAAGTGGAATAGGAAAATTGGAACAACCTTTTACAATTACGGGCTTATCCTGGAATCTATCTAAGTCCAACTCTCCCAAACATTTTTCAGAAATCAACACTTCCAAAGCATCCAAGTCTCCGACTGCATATCCTTTTGAAACTGGGGTCAGGTAGGTCGAAACTAACATATATGCCCAATTTGGAACAATTGCATCCGCCGAACAAAGTATGGCAACCCACTTATCCTGATACTGGGACCAATCCAGCTCCTTCAGCGCAGTACGAAATTCTTTCTCCCTTAAAACCAATTCTTGATACAAAAAGGGCTTTAAGTCAAAAATCACACGCTCTTCCCGAGGATAGAACTCTTCCAAATCCAAAGACACAATTGCACTTTGTGCTACCCTGTTTACAATTTCACTCATGACATTAACAATGGATTCTTTTTTGACTTCAACACTTTAAATTCTTTCAAATAGTTTGGGACAAAATAAGCCAGATCTTCCAGCTCATCCTTTTGAAACTTTTCCCAAGCTATTTCCCCAACTTGTTTGGCCGAAATTCTATTCTCTAAAAAGACTGCATTGGGATGAGTAATCACCTCCTTTACCTTAGCAACAGCATCTCCTATAAAATATACTGGACCTCTTTCTAAATATTTTTTAAAAGAAGACTCTTCAATTACCTCGGCATCCAACTTTTCAATAGAATTCATCTCCGCATCAAACACCTCCCTATATACCTCCATCCTCCGAGCATCCAACATAGAAATCACCACTGCTGAGGAATCCAGATCATTCATGGCTCCTCTAGCCAAAGCTGCCAGGGTATTTACTCCTATTAAAGGTTTGTTACCTGCAAAACATAAACCTTTTGCAGTAGACACTCCAATTCTTAATCCCGTATACGACCCAGGCCCTTCCGATACTGCCACCGCGTTTACTTCTTCAAGCTTCACCTGGCAAGTTTCCAATAATTCCTCTATCAAACCTAAGAGGCGCTCAGAATGTGCTCCAGGTAAATCTACTTCTTTCAGCCCTTGCAACAGGCCATCCACATGCAAGGCAACCGAACAAACAGGAGTCGATGTTTCTATGGATAGAATCAAAGCCATCATTACTTCACAGAAGCAGTCAAGGTCTGCTGGTACTTATCAGGAATGGACAGAAAATTTACGGCCTCTTTCACTGCAGGATCATCATTCAAACTCGCTTCAATCATTCCCTCTTGGAAATAATAACGCGATACAATTTCCTCAGACAAAATCTTTCTGATTTCCTTTTGATGATTGATTAAGTCCTGCTCTTTACTATGATGTACTTTCGTATTTATGGCTTCTATCTGAGCTTTAATTTCATCATAGTAAGTCTCCTTCTCGGCCAACTCAGTTAAATCCTCAACTGATTTTTCTAGATAAGTCGTATAATCATACTCTTTACCATCCAGCCATTTCACAAACTGCTCATATTCTTCATCAGATATTGAAAAGTCTGAGGGGCTTGAAATCTCTGGATGAGAACGGGCGTACTGGGTAGCATAATCAAATATGTGACTTCTTGCTACCAGGCTGTATGAAATAGGAGCATATTTTACTTTTTCAATTAACTCATCTGGCTCAATACCTGCTCCGTCCAATACTACTCGGCCATTTTTAGTCTTAAACTCTTTTCTCAAAGAATCAGGCACAGTAGTAATCTCCCCATTTTCCCTTGTTTGAGCATAGTCTATTGCCTGAATACATCTTCCACTTGGGATATAATATTTGGCAGTAGTGATTTTCATTTGGGAATTATAAGAAAGCGGTATGGTAGTCTGCACTAACCCCTTACCAAATGATTTCCTCCCGATCAATACCGCTCTATCATAATCTTGTAGTGCTCCTGCTACGATTTCTGAAGCGGAAGCAGAATTTTCATTAATCAACACCACCAATGGTATTTCCTTATCCAACGGAGTCTTATTGGTTTTATAGGTGTAGTTTACGTTCTCAAGCTTACCTATTGTCTTTACGATGTCTTTCCCTTTTGGAATAAATAAGTTAACAATTTCTGCTGCCTCATTCACCAAACCTCCTGGGTTGTCTCTCAAATCTAAAATCAAACGATCCACGCCTTGACCTTTCAAATCCAACAATGCATTTCTTACCTCATTGGAAGCATTGGTAGTAAAATCAGATAACTTAATATATCCTGTGTGCTCATCTACCTTCCCATAAAAAGGCACATTCTTGATCACAATTTTTCTTCTGGTCAGATTAAAATCTAAGGTATCATCTCCTCTTTTAACTTGCACGAATACTTCTGTATTGGCCGGCCCTTTCAATAAGGATGAAACTTCAGAAGTGGGAATATCAGATACTGCTACAGTATCCACCTTCAGCAATTGATCAGCAATTTTCATCCCTACAGACTGAGCAGGAAAACCTGTATAGGGCATAATGACAATATTTCCTTCCCCTCTATTTCCGATCAAAGCTCCAACTCCACCATATTCACCGGTAGTCATCATTCTGAAATCATCGGATTCTTCTTCAGGAATATAAGTCGTATAAGGATCCAACTCCTCCAGCATCGCATTGATACCAATAGTCACTAGCTCATCTGGATCAATTTCATCCACGTAATAAGAATCCAATTCACGAACCATGGTAGCGAAAATATCTATGTTCTTTGCGATCGCAAACAACTTATCGTTCTTCGTTTTAAATGCAAAAAATCCTGAAAGGACAATTGCACCCAACAAGAATACGAGTAATGATTTTTTAAGCGTTTTATTCATGTCCTGAATGGTTAGCGTTTAGCTCTTTGACTAATCTGTGAAGTATTAGGATAGTTTTAGCTTGGATATCGTGGAATCCCATATCCTTGGGGCCTACATATATCAATCCTAAAATTAATACTTTATTATCTAAAGTCGAAAGGAGGTGTTTATTCAGCCTGTAGGCTTCTTTCATCCTTCTTTTGATGAAATTCCTATCTACAGCCTTTTTGATTTTCTTCTTGGAAACGGAGAAAAGTACCTTTGGGGTTCCATGTTCCCCCTGCTTTTTAACAAAAAATTGGACTTTAAATGGAAATAAAAAAAAAGAGGAACCTTCGTTAAAAAGTTCCTTGATTTCTTTTTCGGCATATAGCCGTTCGCTTTTTGGAAGTTTATAATTCATCACAAGGAGTAAAACCGTATGTGAACATACGAAAACTACCTCAAAGAATTACTTCTTCAATGTCTTTTCAGATGACACAGATAATTTGTGTCTTCCTTTTGCTCTTCTGGCTTTCAATACTCTTCTACCGTTAGCAGAAGACATTCTTTCTCTAAAGCCGTGCTTATTTTTTCTTTTTCTGCGAGAAGGCTGGAATGTTCTTTTCATGATCGAATATCTTTATCTATTTGCTTCCTGAATATCCTCTCTGAGGAATAGGTCTCAAAAAGGACTGCAAAGATAAGTAGCATTTTTTGAAATACAAACCTACCCAATACATTTGTTAGACTATAACCCGGTAATTATGTGCAAATATACAATAAGTTGTCCCAATCCAGCCTCCCAGTTTATATTAATTCAACTTGAAATTAAAGCCCATTCAAGTCAAACTATTGAGCTTCAACTACCCGCATGGCGCGCAGGGCGATATCAACTGGCCAATTATGCGCAATACGTTCGAAGTTTTCAAATCAAAAATCAGAATCAAGAAAACATCCAATTTCAAAAACTGAGTAAAGATTGTTGGACCTTTCAATCCGAAAAAAATCATACCTACCTCGTGGAATATGAATTTTTCTGCGCAAGAATGGATGCAGGTGGGGCCTGGGTGGATGAAGAGCAAGTATATCTCAATTTCATAAACTGTTGTTTTGAGGTAAAAAGCCTTGCTCAAAATCCCTTTGAATTAGAAGTAAACCTACCCTCTTTTCAAAAAATCGTCTGTACCATACCTAAAAACCAAGAGGGAAAATGGATCGCTGAAAACTTCCAAATGCTAGTAGATTCTACCCTATTGGCATCGAATAATGTGCAACATTGGTCTTATGAAAGCACCGGTTCAGTATTCCACATTTGGATTCAGGGAGCCATTCATTTTGACATCAAGGCTTTCCTGTACAATTTTCAAAAATTCACAGATACCCAAATCAGGGATTTCGGTGAATTTCCCGAATCAGAGTACCATTTTATTTTTCAATTGCTTCCTTATAAACATTATCATGGGGTAGAACACCAGAAAGGAACCGTTATTACGTTAGGCCCTGCAACTGATCTTGTAGAAGAGCTGAAAATGGAAGATCTTTTAGGAGTAGGCTCTCATGAGCTTTATCATGCTTGGAATGTCTGTAGAATCCGACCAAAAGAACTTTTACCCTACGACTTTTCGAAGGAAACTTATACCCAAGCCGGTTGGCTCCTAGAAGGAATTACCACCTATATGGGTGATTTATACCTGCTGAAATCAGGAGTATATTCCCTGGAGGTATTTTTGAAACAGATTGAAAGCACCTTACAAAGGGAGATCAACAACTTGGGTTGGAAGAATCAAAATATCCTGGAATCCAGCTTTGATCTATGGCTGGATGGCTATCAGCCAGGAATCCCAGACCGAAAAGTAAACATCTATACACACGGAAGCTTGATCTGTTTTTGTTTGGATTTACTGTTGATCGAAGGGGGAAGCAGTTTTCCTCAAGTCATGAAATTGGCTTGGCAACAATTCGGAAAACCTAGAAAAGGGTACAGTCAATCTGAATTTTGGAACCTAATTCTAAGCCAAACTTCAAAACCGGAAGTTTTCAAAACTTTCTATGAACATTATATCTCTGGAAACGAGGATATATTAGCATACTTCTCAGAAAAAATCAGCTGTTTAGGAATAGACTATGTCCAAAGACCAAATCCAGATCACTTGGCCGGAAAACTAGGGATTTTAACCCACGATCATAAAATCGTCAAAGTCCATCCAGACTCTCCAGCATTTGACAAACTGATGATAGGAGATCAAATTTCATTTGAAGAATCAGTATCTCACATTGAAGTTAAGGTTGAACGTACGAATGGAAATCGATTTGAATGCACATTTGAGTCTACAGAGAGGTATTTTCCTCAAATCAATTTAGCTATAGCTGAAGAGACTGATATCAGAAAAAAATGGATGAACTAAAAAAAGGGCCGATTTTGATTCGGCCCTTTTTTTAATTAATTAAAAGTCAGTTTCAGTCAGCGGAGGATTGATTTCCAAAGTTTCAATCTTAGCTTCCAAAGGCACTGGAAGCATAGGCGATTTCATCGTCCAAGACATCGGTATCAACACACCATTCTTTTCTTGGTAGTCGGAATAGAATGTATCACCGGCTTTTTCATTTTCATTTTTGATTTTCAAACCAGAATCCACAGAATAATAGTTAATTACTTTGGCTCCAGATGGATTTGATATGATCACTTTATATGCCGGCGTACCTTCCACATCCTTCACACCATCCAATTGGGTAGCATATCCCATTGCAGCATAATGTAATTCAGGAATGAAAAAAGCATTCATCTTCGCTTCCTCATACTGTTCATCTGTCATTTCTATCGTTTGACCTTGAGCAGAAATAGATCCTTTTCCATCCATCATGGTAGAACTTTGCATGACATTACCCATCACCATGGTCTTTTGACCAAATCTCATATTGGCATCATCAAAAGTCATCGCTATTTGTACAGCATTGCCCAAGACATCTGCAGCCATCACTAATTTTGCTGCTTTGATTTGGGAAACTGCTTCTTCTCCTCCAATGGCAGAAATATAGTTTTCTAACACTTTTTCAGCAGTCAAGCTGGCATCAGCCATTTCAATTTCTTTGGCAGGATCCCCCATGTTGTCATACATTCTTACTTCTCCAAACTGAGCAAGCTTGTCTTTGATCTCGGAACCATTCCCTACGGCTGTGATATACATTTTATCAGGCTGAATTAAATCCACCGCTGCTTTATTGATATCCTCCACCGTGTAGGAGTTCATTTTTTGAAGGTAGGTTGCATAATAATCTTTAGGCAGATTATAACGCTCTGTGTTCAATGCAAAATTGGCAATGGTCGAAGGGCTCTCCAATGAACGGCCAAAGGAGCCTGCCAAATTAGACTTCGCTTTTTCCAATTCCTCTTCTGTAACCCCACTTTTAACCAACCTATCCAATTCATAAATAAATTGTACCACAGCGGAGTCCGTTACCTCTGTCCTTACAGCAGCATTCGCAGAAATCTCCCCGATCAATTTATCTGAGGAAATAGAGGAATAAGCACCATATGTATAGCCTTTATCTTCTCTTAGGTTCATAAATAATCTAGAGGAAGATCCGCCTCCCAAAATCTGGTTTACCAGTCTACTGGAAATGTAATTCTCATCTCCGATTTTCAAATCCACAGGCTGTACAATATTGATATTGGTTTGTACAGAGGAACTTCTATCCACTAACCCTACCACATTTTCTTCCGGTCTTTCTGGGGTCTTATAAGTAAATGTTGGAACATCTCCTGGCTCCCATTTTGCAAAAAACTCATTCACTACTTTTTCAGCTTCAGCCTTATCCATATCTCCTACAATAGCCAAATAGGCAATATTGGGCTTGAAGAAAGTTTCGTAGTATTTCTTAATATCCTCAACAGTAATATTATTGATGGTTTCTTCAGTGGTCACTTCACCATATGGGTGATCTTTACCATATATCATGGCATTGACCAACCTTGAAGAAATGGCACCAGGATCATCTTTGCTGGTTGCCAAGGCAGTAAGGGATTGCTTTTTTAATTTATCTAGTTCTTCTTGTGGAAAAACCGGATTATAAAGCACATCAGCCATTAATTCCAAAATTTTAGCCTGGTGCTTTTTCAAAGAAGATGCAAATATAGAAGTAGAGCCTGCTGACAAACTTCCACCAATAAAGTCTACTTCCTCATCCAACTGGTCTTTGGTTCTGGTGGTCGTACCTCCTGTCATCATTTCTCCTACAAAACCTGTAAGTCCGGCCTTATCCCCTTCCAATAAAGGATCTCTTTCTAATACCAGGGTAAATGCTACTCGAGGAAGTTTATCATTTTGAACGACGAAGACTTTTAGCCCATTGTCCAAGGTGAAGGTTTCTGCTTCTCCTATTTTTATCTCTGGTGCTGGACCTGATTTAGGGAATTGGCTTCTATCTAGCTGAGCAAAACTCACCACAGCTATCATAAAACTTAATACAAACGATATTGCTATTTTTTTCATGTCGATTGGAGTATTTAGGTGAAACAATTATTGAGCAGGTTGTTGGGCCTTTGGCAAGTAATACAAAACCACTCTCCCCTTAAGATCCAGATACTCCTTTGCTACACGTTGAATATCTTCTTTCGTCACCTTACTGTAAGCATCCATTACTTTGTTGATGTAATTAGCATCTCCATAAATGACGTGTGCTTCTGCGAGGTTTTCCGCAATACCTGCCATGGAAGAATTACTGCTTACAATATTGTTTTCCATGATATTCTTCAGCTTAGTGAAATCCTGGTCACTCAATCCCTCTTCTTGAACCTGTAAAATCAATTTATCTATTTCCGACTCTAGGTCTTTAGGTTCCACTCCCATATTCGCAATGCTATACATGATGAAAATTCCACCGTCTTCCAATTCCAATGGAATTGCAGCCACCACCAACGCTTTTTGCTGCTTATCCACCAACTCTTTGGTCATCAAAGAAGAGGCTCCTCCAGTCAAATAAGTAGATAGCATAGATAATGCATAGGAATCTTCATATGTTTTAGGAGGAAGATTATAAGCTTGGATTACCGCTGGAATCTGAATATTGTCATAGATCACATCACGGATTTCTTCTGTCTTCTTCGGCTCTTTTACATTAGGCCTATAAATCTCTTTCTTTCCCATAGGGATTTCTGAGAAATACTTTCTTACCCAATCCTCAGTCTGTTTGTAATCAATATCCCCTGCAATGGTTAATGTGGCATTATTAGGGACATAAAAATCTTTGTAAAACTGTTGGAATTCCTCAATGGAAGCAGCATTCAAATGTTCCATAGATCCAATTGGAGCCCATTGGTAAGGGTGCTTGGAGTAGGCTCTTTTCAAGGTTTCTGGAAGAATCGTACCGTATGGCTGGTTCTCATATCGCTGCCGTCTTTCTTCCTTTACAACTTCACGTTGAGTCTCTACTCCTGTCTCATCCACCTTTGAATGAAGCATTCGCTCACTTTCCATATATAAAGCGAGTTCCAGTTCATTGGAAGGTAAAGATTCATAGTAATACGTGATATCATTAGATGTGTAGGCATTCAAGGTTCCTCCTCTTCCTTGGATGATATTCATATATTGGCCACGCTCGATATTTTCAGATCCTTCAAACATGAGGTGTTCAAAGAAGTGAGCAAAGCCTGTTCGTTCTGGATTTTCATTTTTGGATCCTACATGATACAAAACGGAAGTCACCACAATAGGTGTACTTTGATCCTGATGCATGATCACGTGCAATCCATTGTCTAAATCAAATTCTTTGAATTCAATTTTGTTTTGGGCAAAAGCAGGAATACTCAGAATTCCGGCCAACATGCCTAAAGCGGTAAATTTTCTCATTGTAAAAAGATGGGGTTATTAAATTCTGTGTATTATTTCAATCGAGTTTTAATTGAAAAGGTTTAAATGTTCAAATACGAACACTAAAATGGATATTTTCTTGTCAGGGCTCCCTAATTTAAAACATTCTACTAAAAAATAAGATATAGTTGAATTCTTGAAACATCTGGTGTTAAAGAATAATAAAAAAACCGGGTCAAAAAGCTTAACCCGGTCTGTATTTTCAAGGATTCAAGCGATTTAGAATATCCTTTGCTTGATGCCATTCAAGTCTTGGTCCAAATTGGCTTACAATTTTTGAGCTGGCCATAGAAGCTAATTTACCAGAGGAAGCATAACTATGTCCATTAGTAATGCCATACATAAATGCCCCCGCAAACATATCTCCGGCTCCATTGGTATCTATTGCCGTAGTTTCATAGGGTTCAATATCAATGAAGGTATCACCGTCAAAAATCATGGCTCCATTTTTACCTTGGGTAATCACAAAGTGTTTAGCCACTTTTTTCAACTCTTCCCTGGCTTCCAAAAGATTATCCTTCCCCGTAAAAATCAATGCTTCTTCTTCATTGGTGAAAAGCATATCTACACTCGCACCAATCACCTCTGTCATGGGGTCTTTAAAGTACTTAACCATAGCAGGATCAGAAAAAGTCAAAGCCACCTTCACACCATTTTGCTCCGCGATTTTCTTTGCATGTTTCATCGCTTGTTTTCCATTTTCGGAAGTGATCAAATACCCTTCAATATAAAGGTATTTCGAATCTTTAATTGCCGATTCATTCACGTCATCAATCGAATAAGTTTGCGTAATGCCCAAGAAGGTGTTCATCGTACGCTCCGCATCTTCCGTAACCATCACCAAACATTTGCCCGTGATCCCTTCCACTAGATTGCTTTCATTGAGGTTATGGTTGACCCCCGCATTTTTCATGTCATTCATATAAAAATGCCCAAACTCATCATTGGCAACTTTACATGAATAATAACTCTTCCCGCCAAATTGACTAATTGCGATCACTGTATTACCCGCAGATCCTCCACATTGCTTTTTTGCTTGTTGGGTGTCAATTACCTGCATGAGTTCATTTTGTCTATCCTCATCCACCAGGGTCATCAATCCTTTTTCCACCCCATTGGCTTCAAAAAATTGGTCGTTTACCTTAAACTCAATATCTACTAAGGCATTTCCTATGCCCGTCACGTCGTATTTCTTCATTATTATAGTTGGAAAGTTTTTTTTTGAATTTCAAGTTTGATGAGCTTCTACAGTCAAAGCTCATGAGTTGCTTTTCATTTTTGATTCCCAGAGGCAATCAATCAAATATCTTATGTCGTTCGAATGGCTTTGTCCTATCAAACAAATATCGATAAGTATGATGTGTTTTATAGATTTCAGCCAATAACTGTTCACAAACGCGCATCATCTTAGGGTTGAAGTCACCTATCCAATTCATCTCTATAGTTTTATAAGGGAAAGAAGGCTGATTGCTCATTTTATCATAAGCAATGATCATCGCACTTTCTACCCCTTTACCTTGATGTTCTGGAACTACTCCAAACACCAAACCCAGCATTTTATTGGGTGGAGAGAATGTTTTATACCAAAGGAATTTCAATTTTCCCAGTAAATCCATTTTCCCGTTCACATGTTTAAAAATCTGGTTGATTTCAGGAATTTGGATGAACATTGAAACCGGTTCTCCTTTGTAGAATCCAAAATAGATCAACTTTGGATCTAAAATAGGTTTCATTTTAGAGAACATCAGTTGTGTTTCTTTTAAAGCAAGGGTCTTGCCCATATGTCGAGCCCAAGCCTTATTATACACTGTGTTAAAGTATTCCGGGGCCTTTTCCTGTAGCTCCTTCCCCTTAATGTATCTGAATTCATAATCTGGATCCGCAATGATCTGGTTGGCCCTTTTGATCATTTTATCATCAAAACCGAGATTCTGAACAGGCCTCATATAGGTGTATTGCTTGAAATAAATCTGAAAGCCGTAATTCTCAAAAAATTCCTGATAATAGCCAAAGTTCCAAGGCATGTTATAGTTTGGCTCAGAAAACCCATCCACTAAAAGCCCCCACCATTTATCTCGTTCTCCAAAATTGATCGGCCCATCCATGGCTTCCATTCCTTCACTTTCCAACCAGGCTTTTGCTGTGTCAAAAAGTAAAAATGCAGCTTCTTGGTTTTGAATACATTCGAAAAATCCCAATCCACCTGTAGGCTGTTTTTCTTTCATCTTTGGATTGATGAAAGCCGCAACCCTTCCTATAGTTTGCCCTTTTTCATCCTCCAAAAGCCATCTTTTGGCTTTAGCTCCTTTCCTAAAAAGTTTGTTTGTTTCAGGATGAAAAAGTCCTTCAATATCAGCATCCAATGGTCTGATCCAGTTTTTCTCGTCCTTGTAAAGCCTTACGGCCATTTGGATAAATTCCTTTTGCTGGGCCGGAGTGGTTACTTCGATTAACTTCATTTAGGGGATTTTAGGCTGCTAAAATAGGCAGATCACTTGAAAGGGCAAAAACCGCCTCCTATCTATAAATAAAACCCCTGATTTACGATCTCTCAAAACAGGAAGTAAAAGAATTAAAGATTGAATAATTGCTATCAATTAATTCTATCGTTGTCTTGCTTCTCCAGATTCAGGAACAAAAAGAATCTAGAACCAAATCCAACTAAAATCGACACCCATAAATATTTTAAAAGCTGCTTCTGGAGAAGCAGCAAATCGCGAAAATAATCACTATCAATAAACAGTTCTCAAGGGTGCAAATGGTGAGAACTTGCTATATGCCGTCCCCAAAGCATCATTACCGTTTCTTAGGAGTGAATGATTGGTTCGAAGAGCCTCTGCTGTATTAGTACCAGTTACAAATTTTGATTCTGGTTTATATACTATTTGATCAATGATTTCACCTTCAAAACTGTAGAAGTTCCAAGTTCCTATTCGTTCTGATGATTCGATTCTTCCTGAGGAGGAAAGTCTATCTGAACCAGGGAAATAGAAGCTCCACCTTCCATTTATTTCTCCTTTGGACACTTTTCCTTTCGCTTTAATAAAGCCTTGATCATCATAAAAAATAAGTTGCCCGTTCCCCTTCTTGACCAAATATTCATTTTTAAGCCCTGCTCCTTGCTGGAGTGCTATTACAGAAATAAGCTTTCCTCCTTTATAATTTTCAACTTGCACTTGGTTTCCTGCGGTATCGCTCACTAACCACCTTCCTTCTTTCAGGCCTTTTTCATAATTCCCATTCCTGTAATATCCTATCATAACCTCTAATTCCTCAATCCATTCCCCATTTCGAACCCCCTCTTCAAGATTTCCACGGAATTCAATGTTTTTATCAGGATCAAAGGATACCCATTCCCCTGTTGGAACACCATCTTGAAAGGTTCCCTTTTCCTTTAGTTCACCATCCTGAAAAAATGATTGATAGACTCCATCTTTTTTGCCATTTGAGAAAGAAAGTTTCGACTCTATCCGCCCATCTGAATCATAATAAACTGCTTCACCCTCAGCCAATCCTTCAACATAGGAAATAGATGATTTCACTTGACCATTCTCATAATACTCATGCCACTCCCCTTCCTTTTTTCCTCTTTCCAATCGCCCAGCATATTCCAGTTCTCCATTTTCATAAAATTCCTTGAACTCCTTTGTTAACACTCCATTTTCAAATATGCCAAGGGTTTTAATCGCTCCACTAGGATAATTTTCCTGAAAAATCCCATCAGGGACATCATTTATAAAATTGATTACATAAGCAGGCATCTCCTGATTAAAATATTTTTTGAAGACATCAGGATCCGCTTGGTTAAAGTTAGAATCATCAGATAAAACTGGATTGGTTTTGGAATAAACTTTCCATTCTCCTGATTTTTTCCCCTCTACGAGATTACCGACTCCAATGAGATTATCATTCCCGAAATAAAAATATGCTTGCTCCTCTGGAGCCTGAAATAAGAAACTCAAAAGGATGGAAAGAACTATGTTTAACATGGGGATAAGGTTTTAAAAAGATTTAAATTAAAAAACTCTTTTCAGTATTTAAAATGCTTAATTATTAATAAGTTACGACATTCCCAAAAAAAAGATTTCCCTTTCTATTTCCATTAAACCCAAATAGAAAGACTTTCAAAAAGTTTAAAAACTATTTTTCAATAACTAATAATAAAAAATCCCGCTTCCTAAAAAGCGGGATTCTGCCTATTCGACTACATCTCCATACAAATCAAACTCTGTCGCCTCATTGATTTTCACATGGACAAAATCTCCCACTCGGCAATAATGTTTCGATGCATCGATCAGGACTTCATTATCCACTTCTACTGAATCATATTCTGTACGTCCTACGAAATGCCCGCCTTCTTTCTTATCTATTAGAACTTTGAAAGTCTTGCCAACTTTATCCTGATTCAATTCAAAAGATATCTGCTCCTGAATCTCCATCAGGTGGTTTGCCCGCTCTTGCTTCACCTCCTGAGGGATGGAATCTTCCATAGAAAATGCATGGGTATTTTCTTCATGAGAATAAGTAAACACTCCCAAGCGCTCAAATTTCATTCGCTCCACAAAGTCAACCATCTCCTGGTATTCCTTCTCACCTTCTCCTGGATGTCCAGCTATCAGGGTAGTTCGAATAGCAATGTCCGGTAAAATATCACGGATACTGTGAATCAGGTTTTCTTGCTTTTCGCGGGTTGTTCCACGACGCATGGCTTTCAACACATCTGTGGAGCCATGTTGAAGTGGAATATCCAGGTAATTACAAATATTATCACGCTCCTTCATCACCTCGATCACATCCATTGGGAACCCCGTTGGATAGGCATAATGTAAACGGATCCAGTCAATGCCATTGACATCAGAAAGCCTACGCATCAATTCTGCCAGATTTCTCTTTTTATACAGGTCCAAACCATAATATGTTGAATCCTGGGCTATCAGTAGTAATTCCTTTGTGCCTCCAGCCGCTTTGTGCTCCGCCTCCTTTACTAATTCCTCAATTGGTCTGGAAATATGGCCTCCACGCATCAAAGGAATCGCACAAAATGAACATGGCCTATCACAGCCTTCAGAAATCTTCATGTAGGCATAATGAGATGAATGAGTCAACAATCTCTCCCCTACCAATTCATGCTTGTAATCTGCTTTGAACTTCTTCAATATAGCGGGCAGATCACGGGTGCCAAAAAATGCATCCACTTGAGGAATCTCTTTCTCCAAATCATCTTTGTAGCGTTGAGAAAGACATCCAGTCACATATACTTTATCCACTAAACCTTGCTCTTTGGCATCGACATACTGTAAAATCGTATCAATCGACTCCTGCTTTGCATTATCAATAAACCCACAGGTGTTTATGATGACAATGTTATTATCATCGGTATTGGATTCATGACTTGCATTGATCCCATTCCCTTTGAGTTGGGTGAGTAGAACTTCTGAATCTACCAGATTCTTGGAGCAACCCATGGTGATGATATTTACTTTGTCTTTCTTAAGAGTTCTAGCTTTCACAGATTTCCTTCTTTTTTGAAGCTGCAAAGGTAGACAAAAAAGTAGCTCCGCACTTTTTTGAATTTAAAATTTAAGAATTTGAGCAATCAAATGAACTTAAGCTTGAGGTACTTAACTTGTAAAAAGCCAAGGATACTAATTTTTAATTATCCATTTTATATTCACTCAATACCCCGTTATCTCTTTGAGTAGCTCAAAAAATCCTTTTTTCCGTTCGGAGTTGATTCCCCAATCAACCGGTACGCTTTGATAACCTGCTTCAAATCCCTCATCTTTCATCCGATAATCAAAAAATCCCCAAGAAGCATAAGCAGCTGTAGCAGCGGTGAAGTTGTTCAGCTCCTGATCGAATTCAAAATGATCATCTTCATTGTATACAATAGGCTGATCGGTATACCCCTCTACCCTTCTAGTTGCTTCGACTTGGGCGGTAATGTTGTTAGGATCTTTCACTCCATTCCCATGAAGCAAAATAAAATCGGCTGACTGGATCACATTTTCTTTTGGCACCGTACCTCCTCCATAACTGGTACTCACTAGCAGTCGCCGACCCTTCCACCTCCTTTTTTTTACCAACTCAATCAATTCATGGACTCTTTCGGGTTGTAGGATCTCATGATCATACCTGACATTGCATTCGTTATTGACTTCAATTAATACATTTTGATAGCCTTTCTTCAAAATCCAGTCTATCGCATTTTCAACCGCATGAATTACAGCTTGTTCATCCTGGAGAACTTCATCCTGACCGAAGTAAAATAATCCCACAATAGGCACCATTCCCAGTTCATCTGCCTTGTCCAATATTTTTTCCAATCGATTGAAATAGGCTTCTCGCAATTCCCCTTTTTCAGTAAATGCAGAATTGATCCAAGGCTGATTTTGAGAATAGCCAAATGGACTTCCTCCCTGTAGATTGATCGTAAAGGAAAGAAGACCAAAGGATTTCCAAATGGGCATCTGGCCTACAAACTCCTGAGTATTTCTATCCGGATTCCAAGTTTGAGTATCCGGGTATTCCCAGTTTTTGATGGTTTCTGGATTGAGATCATCAAATATCCCTTGAACCATCCTTGAGTTCATCAATAAGCCTTCTATTTTGTTCCCTTTCCAAACTCTTCCTGGATAGGTGGGCTGATCATTGATCAAAAATTGATTTCCTTTTATTTCCACCTTCGTATTCCTTGTCGACTGAGCAAAAGAACTGACTGATAAAAAGGACAATAAAAAGATACTAAATAGGGCTAGATTGGATCTCATGGATTTAAGATAGCTCAAATGTATTAAGTCCACAAAAATCCTTTGGGACAAGATTTATCGCCATGTTATCTAAAAGCACTCTATTCTGCAGCTCTATTCCAATGATTTAACAAAAAATCAGGCACACTAACGGCCCAATATTACCTATAAATTACGGGCTTAACTTTTTGATAAAAGAACCTTAACGCATCATTTCGTAGTAGGAGAAATCCATTTCCTAATTTTGAAACATACAGCAAACACTTTTTAACTCCTTGCATTTATTTTTTATGCCCCGAATTATTTTCGGGGCATTTTTTATGCAATTGCTTGGAAAGAAACTTTGGGGAATTCGTGTCATCCTGTACCTTAGATAGGAAATCCAATGACCATGGAAACAGCAACCAATCAAGCTTCTTGCCTGACTTTTGACAGGAAAAACTTTTCGGATGAATTTCTCCTTTCTCTCTATGAATCTTTAATCAAACCTAGGAGGATTGAAGAAAAAATGCTCATCCTTCTTCGCCAAGGAAAAATCACCAAATGGTTTAGTGGCTGGGGACAAGAAGCTATTTCCATAGGGGCTGTCCATGCACTTGATTCTCAGGAGTTCATTTTACCCATGCACCGAAACTTGGGGATTTTCACTGGAAGAGACATCCCGTTAGAGAGACTATTCGCCCAATTTCAAGGAAAGCTTTCGGGCTTTACCAAGGGACGTGATCGTTCCTTTCACTTTGGAAGTTTAGACCATCACATCGTAGGAATGATTTCTCATTTAGGCCCTCAAATGGCGATTGCTGACGGAATTGCTCTGGCACATAAGCTTTCGGATGAACCGAAAGTCACCCTTGTGTTTACAGGAGATGGAGCAAGTTCGGAAGGTGATTTTCATGAAGGCTTGAATGTAGCTGCAGTATGGAAGCTCCCGGTCATCTTCTTGGTAGAACATAATGGATATGGATTATCAACGCCAAGCGAAGAGCAGTTTGCCTTTAAGAATTTTACTGAAAAGGGTCCAGGATATGGAATGGAGGCCATTCGAGTACAGGGAAATAATGTTTTGGAAGTTTATGACACCATCCTAAAGCTTGCGGAGGATATTCGGAAAAACCCAAGGCCAGTTTTAGTAGAAGCGATTACTTTCCGGATGCGTGGACATGAAGAAGCCTCTGGAACAAAGTACGTCCCCTCTCAACTGATGGAGGATTGGAGCAAGTTGGATCCGGTAGAAAATTATGAAAAGTATCTCGAGGAAACTGGAATTCTATCTGACAAGGTCAAAGATCGAATCAATAAAAAAGTAAAAAAGGAGATCAACGATGCTCTAGAAATCGCCTTTGCAGAAGCTCCGATTTCGCCTTCCTTGGAATTTGAATTGCAGGATGTGTATGCTCCCTTTACTCAAGAAGTTGTAAATCCTAAAACCGTAGCTCCTACTTCAGAAAAAAGATTGGTTGATGCAATCAGTGACAGCCTTCGTGAATCCATGATGAAATACCCAAAACTAATTTTAATGGGTCAAGATATTGGAGAATATGGAGGTGTTTTCAAAATCACAGATGGTTTTAAAAAAGAGTTTGGAGCAGAACGTGTAAGAAACACACCTTTGTGCGAAAGCGCTATTATTGGAGCAGGCTTAGGACTAGCTATCAATGGGTATAAAGCCATGGTAGAAATGCAGTTTGCGGACTTTGTCTCTGTAGGATTCAACCAAATCGTCAACAACTTGGCTAAAATACATTACCGGTGGGGTCAACAGGCAGATGTAGTAGTCCGAATGCCAACGGGTGCAGGAATGGCGGCAGGGCCATTTCATAGCCAATCCAATGAAGCCTGGTTTTTTCATACACCAGGTTTAAAGATTGTGTATCCTTCCAATCCATACGATGCCAAAGGTTTACTCAATGCTGCTTTTGAGGACCCAAACCCATATTTGTATTTTGAACATAAAGGACTTTACCGATCTATTAGCGAATCCATACCTGATGAGTATTATACAGTAGAAATTGGAAAAGCGAACCTTATCAAGAAAGGAGACCAAGTTTCCATTATTACTTATGGAATGGGGGTCCATTGGGCATCAGCAGCAGCGTCTGAACTTGGAATAGACGCTGATATTTTAGACCTCAGAACGCTTTTGCCCTGGGATAAAGAAGCGGTGAAAGAAACTGTAAAAAAGACTGGCAAAGTTATCTTTTTGCAGGAAGATTGTTTGACGGGTGGCATTGGAGCAGAGATTTGTGCATGGATTTCTGAGCATTGTTTCACCTATTTAGATGCCCCAGTTATGCGGGAAGGAAGCTTGGATACGCCTGTTCCTTTTTCTCCTAATCTTGAAAAACAGTTTTTGCCTGTGGAAAGATTTAGGGAAAAATTAACTTCTTTAATTGAATATTGAGAGGACGGCATTAAAATGCTTTTTCAAATCACTATTTCTCAGGATATTGTAAACCAGACTTATTTACAATGAAAAAAAGTTTTCTCCTCTTTATTTATTCATTCCTTTTTATTGGCTTTTCTCATTCTGTTTATTCCCAATCATTTTTAGGCGGTCAGATCGATAATCGGGAAGGAATCCATTCCATTACCATGAACCCCGCCAATACTGCTGGCACCAAGATGAAAGTTGACATAAATATTCTTTCTGTCAGTACCTATGTAGGAAGTGATTATTTAAATATCAATTGGAGAGAATTATCATCCATAAAAGAATGGCTAACTTTTAGTGACCTAAGTTTTGACCCTAAATTCGAAACCACTCCAACCAAGCACAATAATTTTTTTGGGAACTTAGATATATTAGGACCATCTGTTCTTTTTAATATAGATGAATCCAATAGCGTTGCTTTAACCACCAGAGTAAGGTCTTTCTTTAATCTCCATAATTTAGGAGGTGAACTTTATAAATTAACTACTGAAGGCACTTATGATGAGAACTTCAATTTTGACATGGAAGATGTGAACGGTATTATCCATGCCTGGGGAGAAATTGGAGGTTCCTATTCAAGAATAGTACTCAATAAAAATCGCTCTCTTCTAAAAGTTGGAGTCACCTTAAAATACCTATTTGGAGCAGGAGGAATTTATGGTTACAGTGGAGAAATTGGAGCCAATTATTTGGCAGGCTTACAGGCCTTAACTACCTCTGGAAACTTAAATTTTGGATATACTACCAATGGAAGAGATAACGATGTAAGTTTTTCCAACATTAGTTCCGGATTCGGAGGTGATTTAGGAATTGTTTATGAGTACCACCCTGATCATATGATCGATAAAAGCACTTCCTATAGATTTAAGCTAGGAGCATCCCTCACTGACATCGGATCAATTAAGTATAGTAAATCCTCACAATATTTATATTTATTGGACGGGACTATTGACTTTTCAAAATTATCTGATTCAGGAATTATTGAACTAATAGAAGATAATTTTGAAGGTACTGAAATTGGGAATACAGTAAAAATTGGATTACCTACAGCCCTTCAGGTTTATGGAGATTTCGTTTTAAGTCAAAAATTTCATATTAGTGCACAAGGAGCCATTTCGCTGAGAACAAATAATTTTGCTCCCTTAAGTCAGATAACAAATACCTTTTTGGTTACACCTAGATTTGAAAGCAAATGGTTTAGCCTATTTAGTCCAGTGGGTGTTAGAAAATATGATTCAGCGCTCAATTGGGGACTAGGGTTTAGAGTTGGACCTTTTATTATGGGATCCGGAAGTATCCTTTCAAACCTATTAAGGAAATATAACAACAGTGTTGATATTTATGGTGGAGTAAAAATCCCTATTTATAAAAAATAGAAACCACCAATACAACTTACATTTAATAGTCAAATAGAGGCGAATTAGGGAAAAGAAACCTAATTCAATCAAATTTGAGATCTCAATAACTCAAGAAACTTCCTATCCAACTTTTCTCCATACCAATCTTCATACTCCACATCTTCCCTTCCGGAATTCAGCACACCAAAAGCGCCTGAAAACTCCCAAATCCCAAAACCAATCTTGTTTTCGCCCAAAACGGTCAACACATCTGCAAACCAACTAAGAAAAACATCATGTGGAGTTTTGTTATAGCCTCCACATTCCCCACAATGGACACCAATTCCCTGTTCGATCAGTGCTTTCCAAGGCGCATAGTATTCCCGAATTGAATCAATCGCCCACACTTTATCCCCTTGGTTTAATGGCCAATTTACCGGTGGAATATTTTCGGGGTCCTTATATACCCAGCTTGCTTTGTAATGAGAAATAGGAAAGGGGTGGTATCCCCGGCAACTTTGTGCAAGATCTAAATCCCCAAGTTCCGGCACGGCAATTCCTCCTCCCCCATTCCCATCTGCAATTACTAATCGAGATTCTTTTACAGATTTTATAGTTACTAAAGCGGCTTCTGCTACTCTATGATAATCCTCCACATTGACGGGACCACCTGGACTATGTTGATCATTGGGATCTTCACGTTGAAATGGCTCGTTAACCAAATCAAAGCTTAACTTCTTTTTGGATATCCCTCGATATCGTTTAGCCCACATTTCCCAGTGAGCACAAAATGCATCCAATGCTTCTTGATCCTTCCAGAGATTAAAGGGTTCCACAAATCCTGCATTGATGCAAAACCCAGGTGCTCTATGAAGATTCAAACTGACATGCAAGCCATGATTATGGCACCTCTCCACTAGTTCGTCTACTTTTTCCAAGCGGGCTTCATCAAAATTCAAAACTTCATCCGGGCGAATTGCTCTGCTCCTATCAATGGATAAATAGCTAGGGTAAGAAATAGGGATCCGTACAAAATCAAAACCCCAATCTGCAATCCATTGGATATATTCTGGTTTGGTAGGCCTTCCACGATCAGGATGATCAGAAAAGAAGTCCAAAAGGTTAAATCCTTTCCATGCAGGCAGTTTATTTTTTGGTTTGGTCATTTCTTCAATTGCCTGCATAGGGACTCCTCCCAATATACCAATACCAGAACCCATGACCATGGATTTTTTTAAAAAGTCTCTCCGGGAATCTGAGCTAAACATACCTTGAATTGTTATTGGAAACTTAAGATACTAAAGTCCTTTTAAGTACTTATTAAATCAAAAACTCATGAATAGTATTTTGAATAACTTAAACAAACCAACCTCTATGTTCCGTATTAATCCCTATGCGAAAAACATTACTTATCATCTTCTTTTTAATTAGTTGTACAAGTTTAAAAGCTCAATTTTTCATAGGTGGAATTCATTTGAATGGTGGTTTCCCCACTTCAAAACTGAAGTCAGAGGTTGACCGAGTGATGTTTCCTACTATTTCAGGTATAGTCTTATATGAGTTTTACAATCAGCCTTTTCAAGTAGGGTTCGAGCTGGGGTATGGAATTTATGGCTCTAAACTGGAAAAAAGGGATGACCTTTATCCAGGTTTTAATGATGAATTCAGGCTAAGGAGAAATAACAATTATTTATCAGGAATGGCAGTATTCCGATTTCTCCCCTCAACAAGCAGCAAACTTACCCCTTACCTAGAAATACAAGTCGGCGCGAACTACCTTTACTCCAGGTTCAAAATCCGCCCTTCTCTTTTTGAGGAAAAAGTAGAAGTGGGAAAGGATATGGAAGATTGGGGACTAGGCTACAAAGTTGGAGGAGGGCTTCTCATACCAATTCCCGGCTCAGAATTTATAAAACTTGATCTAAGAATCAATTATCAGGATGGGGAATCCATGAGGTTTCTTACCAAAAAAGATACAGAATATATCCCCACAAAAGGAAATGGAGAATTTGAATACCATCCTCGCTATAGCCCTCTTCAGCTCATCAATGCATCAATCGGGATCGTAGTGTATGATGCTTTCAGGTAATGGATGGGGGTAAGATTATTTTTAACCTTGCTTTGGTTGAAAGTTCTTTCTTCTATTTCTCTACAACCTTCATTTTATAAAATAAATTGTAATCCCGCTCAATTTCCCCATCTGCCGCTTTGACGAGCACAGTTCCATCCGGAAGGCCCAAATTGATCGTTCCTTCTTGAGGATCCTCATTGATCACACCTACCTGTTTTCCATTTTTGATTAAGATATACTTTGGATTTCTATACAAATCCATAGCCTCCGTAAATTCAGGGTCACTGTAATAATTTTCGCCAGCTTTTGCTTTGATCCCATTCAAAACATCTTCTGGAATGGCTGTATTGAAAGATACCAACTGGTATTCTCCCAAATTTCTAACATTATCAAATCCTGGATAGGTCAAGTCATCTTGGTCCGCATTAATTTCTGCGTCTTCACGCGACGGGTGAATCAATTCAATGCTATTTTGAAACTCCAATCCACTAGGGCTCACCTTAAAAAAACTCAATTGATTGCCTTTAGTGGGAAGTACGAAGGCTGATTTGGTTTTGGAGTCAGAGGCTATACTAGGCAAACTGTTCCCTACCCATATTTTTTCCCGCCTTGGCTTCCAATCCTCTGTAAAAAGATTAATTCTTTGAATTGAGTCTTGATTCAAATTTAAGAGGAACCCCGTAGTTGCCCTTTCATAAAAGGCGGCTCCAATTTTATTTCCGTTAATCTCACCGGCATCATAGGCGTTGATTTCTTCTCCTAATAAATAAGGCTCTCCATTTATGGTAAGCGCGTCAAAAGTTTGCCTATAAAAGTTGATTACCAACGCATTGATTCCTACGGCCGCACCGGTATGAACTTTTACTTTTTGAAAATCAAAGTCATACTGATGGAAATCCATCGTCGGTGAAAAATCCTTGAAAACATAGCCGTTTGATCCTAAAAATTGCCCGTCTGTGAAAACCCCTACCTGATTTGGCCCTTCTCCTCCCAAATCGGCTGTTTGAAGAATTTCTCCCTTGGAATCGACCACATATACTTTCCCTTCACGCTGTTTTTTGAGCAAGAAACGATCACTTTCCTGATCATAATCCAATGCAACCAAAACTTCCAATGCATCAACCATTACAGAATCCACTACCTCAAATCGAAATTCACGAAGGTAATTTTCTTCCGTAACCGTTTCCTCCTCAGAGGACCCCGAACAAGAAAAAAATAGAAAAAGGAAAATAAAATGTAGAATGGCAAATCGATTTTTCATATTAAAAACTGTAAAGTAGCATGTACTGGTTAGTCTCAAAAAAAGAAAAATATAGGACATACTAATGAATTAATTTTTAAGGAAATTCAAATTACCTGGACAAACCTTATCATTTGTCATTATTTTAACTTTTCATTTTAATACAACCTCCTTGAACACTACCCGTCATTTCAATCGTCAAGCTTTTGCCCTTTCAATGATCTCTAGGATCTTAATCTTTTTAATTTTTATAATGCTTTTTCCATTAGCTTCAATAGGGCAATCTCAAGCAATCAAAACCGGAGCAGAACAAACAGATCTATATGTCCCATATTTAAAAGGAAAAAGAGTGGCGATCATGGCGAATCAAACGGCCATTATTGGAAAAACCCACTTGGTCGATACTTTGATGAGCTTGGGGGTGAAAGTGGTAAAGGTATTTGGACCGGAACATGGATTTAGAGGCAATGTCAGTGCTGGAGCTAAGGTGAGTGATGAAATAGATCAGGAAACCGGTATTCCGATCATTTCTCTCTATGGCAAGAAAAACAAACCTTCCAAAGAGGATTTGGCTGATGTGGATATTATGATCTATGATTTACAGGATGTTGGAGTAAGGTTCTATACCAATATCAACGCCCTTTCCCGGTTAATGGAGGCTTGTTCAGAAAATGGAAAGGAACTCATGATTTTGGATCGCCCGAACCCCAATGCCTATCTTATTGACGGCCCTATTTTGGATATGAAGTATAAGTCAGGAATTGGGATGTTCCCTCTTCCCATGTCTCATGGGTTGACGGTAGCTGAATTTGCTCAAATGGCAAATGGAGAAGGTTGGCTGACCAACAGCGTTCAATGCAAATTAAAAATCATCAAGGTTGCCAATTATAATCATGACATGGAATATACTCTTCCCGTGCCACCTTCACCGAATTTAAATACCCAGCAAGCCGTACATTTATATCCCTCTACCTGTATGTTTGAGGGGGTCTACCTGAATCACGGAAGAGGAACGTATTTCCCTTTTACTGTATTAGGTAGCCCGGAATTAAAAGGGATTTATGAATTTTCCTACACCCCTACTGGAATCAAAGGAATGGCTGAAACGCCCTTATTCATGGATCAAGTCTGTTATGGGATTGATTTGAGAAAAGTAGATACAGATGAATTAAGAAAAAGAGGACAAATCAATCTAACCTGGATTATGGACCTTTATAAGATCCATCCCCATAAAGAGAAATTCTTTGATTCCAGTCTTAGCAATCAAATGGGCACCATAGAAAAATTAATCGGGTCAGGCCTTTTTCGTCAACAGATTATTTCAGGTGCTTCTGAAGAAGAAATCAGAGCCAGTTGGGAACCGGGTTTAAGTAACTATAAAAAGATGAGAAAAGGCTATTTGTTATATCCTTGATGCGGCCCTTTTTTACTTTTTTTATTTCCTTTTCCAGAATTTTCCAATTTTAAACCTTGGCCTTTTCTTTTTGGGCTGTGCTTCTACTTCATCCGAAGCAATTTTCTTACTATTTCGAATGGGTATGGACCGTTTCCAAAGCAATACTGGTAGTACCCAAAACACACCCAACATACTAAATGTAAGTCCACCGATTGTTCCGATAGCTAATGAGAACCAGAAGATCTCATTCTGACCTTCAATGACAAATGGAATCAAACCAAAACAAGTGGACAATACGGTCAATAGGATCGGAATAGCTTTTCCCGCTACAGACTTCAACACATTTCTATTGTAAAGCCCTTTTTGCCTATTGTTTAAATCATTGATCACAAAGATCCCTGCATTTACAGCCAGTCCTCCCAGCATCACAAAGGCGGCATATCCCCCTTGATCAAAATAAAAATCAAAGAGAGAAAATATTAAAAACAAACCTATAAAACTGATCGGTATGATTACAATGATGTAAATGGGTTGTTTCAGATTTTCAAAGAGCACTGAGCAAATCATAAAGATACCGATAATCAAAAAGCCCAAAAGGCTATACTTTCGCTTTTCTCTTTCAAAACTGAAGTATCTACTATCCTTTTTAGCCTCATACCCAATAGGCATGACTTGTTTCATTTCCTCAAGCACCTCTTCCAAATACTCATCCCCAAATTTGTATGAGCCCATATATTCAAAGGAAACAATTCGGACATACTGCCTGTCCACTTTATTTAGGGCGCTGGTGGTCGTTTCTTTTTCAAGGGTTCCGAAATCGGATATTTTTAAAATTTTATTTTCACCGCTAATCAATCCTTTATTCTCCAAATCGAATCGGCTAAATGAAGGTGATTCTTTTTCCCTTACCAATAAAGGATAATTCTTATCCTCTATGGTAAGAAGTCCATTTGCACCTTGGGGTTTAGAAAGCTCTTGTAGCGCATTGATTATTTCATATTGATTAGTACCTCCCAAGGCTATTTGGTTCTGATCTAGGCGAAGGACAAACTCCTCTGTTTTTTGTTCATAATATCGTCGTTCATTGGTATTGACTTCTTGGATTCGTTTATGAGCAAGTAATTTCTCCGCCAATACATTTGCTTGTCGCTCTAATTCATCAAAATTATACCCCTTCATCTCCACCGTAAAAGAAGGAATTTGCTCTCCTCCAGGGCCTGTATAAAAGCCTTGACCTACTCCATAAATCTGCCAATTTGCCCCACTCCAATCAGTAGACTTCACGGTTAACTTCCCTTTTAGCTGATAGGGAAGTGCTCCATTTTCATAGGCTTCTTTAAATGTAATTTGGATATTGGCTCTTTGTCCTGACTGTACTGAAGTCACAAACTTATCGATTCCTTCCACCCCTTTGAGGTAGGATTCGAATTCCCTCATGATAAAATCCATTTGCTCCAGCGTATTCCCAAAAGGGAGTCTTGCAGAAACATACAACCTGGTTTTTGCAGGTTCCCGATAGCTGGATTTTTCATAAGTACCCCGAACAAACATTCGAAGAGATCCTCCTAAAGCTTTATCTACATAAGGTCTGATTTCTTCCTGATAAAAGGTATTTCCTATTGTCTTGTTATACCATTCATGCTCATCCCATTTAGCGGGGAGAAAAAAGATGGGCGTTCCAAATAACAAAATGATTCCAAAAACAAAGGTCTTCCGATAATGGGCTGTCCATGCAATTCCTGATTGGTACCAGCGAAGGTATTTTACTCGATTCCTCAATTTTGGAATGGTTAACCTTCTTCCTTCTTTAACCTTTTCCTTAAAAAGAAGCTGATAAAATGCCGGAGTGAAAAATAATGCAATCAATAAGGAAATTCCCAACATTACTGAAACAGCTATTGAAAATTCCGTGAGGTTATTCCTGTCCTCTTCGGGCAAAAAGAAGACGATCATCAAGGCCAAAATGGTGGTTAGAGATGCTGCCAGTAAGGCTAAAAAGACTTTTCGATTTCTATGCTTGTGCAAATGATCGATCATAATGATCGCATTATCCACGATCAGTCCAAAGCTAATGGTCAGTCCTGCAATTGTATACAAATGAATATCCACTTTCAAAAAGTAAAGGATCATCGCAGACAAACTGATATTAGCTACAATCCCCACAAATAAGATGGACAAGTACTTTAGATTTCTGTTGATCAAAAAAATGAAAATGATCAATATCAAAATGGATAGACCTGATCTTTTATAGATTTTGTTTAGCTCTTTTTCCAGATATTCGGTATCGTCAGTTTCAAGCCTCACCTCAAAACCTGGAGGCAATAAGGCCTGCGCATCTTCAAGGGAATTCTTTAGGTTTTGAGCCAAGAGCACCTTATTCACTCCCTCCCGACTGGTAATAGACAGGGTTACGGAATTATTCCCATTAATCCGGTAATAACTCATTGGTTCAGATTCCTCCAAGGTCAATTTAGCGACATCTCTTAGGTAAACATCTTTTCCATCTACTTGATCCACTCGAAGGTTCTCCAACTGGTCAAGTTCCTTCAGGGACCTGTCTACTTGAACGAATAGCGTTTCCCCTTTGGAATTGATGACTGATCCTGGATAATTTCTTCCAAAGGCCTGATTAATAGAGTTTCTTAATTGACTGCCAGAGATTCCGTAGGCCTGCAATTTTTGGATGTTAAAAGTAATATACACCTGCAAATCATTCGCTCCACTGACCGTCACTTCCTCCACCTCTTCAAATTTGGTCAAAGCCGGTTTTAATACATCCTCTGTTATTTTCTTGATTTCAAAAGAAGCAAATGGACCATTGACACTGTAAGTCAATATGGGAGATTTCTCCTCATCTCTCTGCTCTCCGCTTTGATATACCAAAGGATATCCCACTAATGGATCCAATTGGGGATACACCTGACGGATGATGGATGACACCTCAAACTTCTTCATTTCCATATCGGATTTTTTATCAAAATCCAATTGAATAAACCCTGAGTTATAGTTAGATACGGAAGTGATTTTCTTTAATTCAGAGAGCCTGGAAAGTGCTCCTTCCAAAGGGGACGTCGCTAATTTCTCTACAATTTCCGGGGGTGCATTTCGGACATTAAATCGTACGGATAAAACAGGAGCCCGTTCTCTGGGAACCAAATCCACAGATAATAAAGGCACCACGGCAAAGCCCATGATGGAAAGCAACACAAATACGATGATGATCCTAAATGGGGTCATGCGTTTACCGTTTTCTTCTTTTTAGGCACAAAAAACCAATAAGCCAAAGGCACAAAATATAGGGCAGTAATAGTCCCGATAGTTAAGCCTCCGATTACTGCAAAAACCAATGGTCTTTGTAAATCGGCTCCCAAACCACTGCTAAATACAATAGGGATCAAGGCCAGAATCGTCGTAATCGAAGTCATCATAATCGGTTTCAATCTGATCTGTCCTGCCTCATGCAAGGCTTTTTCCAGACTTTCCTCTTCCGTTAAGGAATCATCCGCATGATAGTTTGCTCGAAGCCTATTGATGGTATCAATCTTTAAAATGGCATCATTGACCATAATTCCCAACATCACCACTAAGCCTATGGCGGACATAACATTTAGAGATCCTCCAAAAACCCAAAGCACAAAAAACGCTCCCCCTATGCCCAAAGGCAACGTAAATACCACGATAAGTGGTTGAATAAAGCTTTCAAATTGTGCTGCCAAAATAAAATACAGTAGCAACACAGAAATCATCAATATTGAAATCAACTGGATAAGGTTTTCTCTATCCTTAAAATACTGGCCAGCCATTTCAATACTCAAATTCTTTTCCACTCCCCATTGGAAAATCGAACTTTGAAGCCGTTCGGGATTAGCTCCATTTAAATACACAGACTGGTAAATCCCTCCTTTGTCTGCAGTTACATATTTATAATGATCCTCGTATTCATATTCTATGAACTCTCCTAAGGTATAGGAAGCACTGTCAGATGCTGAAATTCTCGTCGTTCTAAGCAAGTCCTCAAATCGTGCATTGGGCTCTTTAAGTTTAATAGGAGTGATTTCACCAAATCGTTTGATATCTGTGATAGTGTAACTCCCGAAAAGCTTGGAAATTTGATCCTGGACAGAACTCACTGGAATCTGATAGATAGCTAACTTATCTGCTCGAAGTGTAAACACGACAGAGGATTCTTTTTGCAAACCTGGACCTCTTTCCCAATTTTCTGTTGGGAACTGACTAAGCCATGGATCCATCTGCTTTTCTTCTACCGGCTTTTTTGATGCAAGATCTTTCCATCGTACCTCATAATAGGGTAGACTTGAATTAAAAAGCTGATCAAAGGCGTTGGGAGCATCCCCCAATGTAAAAGTTGCTACCGGATAGTTTTCTTTAAGAAAAGTCCTTAAAGACTCCATTTGATTGGACTTGGATTCCTGATCGGGAAATAAGAAATAAAGAAATGCTTGTTGGATAGAGTTTTCCCCATCAAATAACAAAAACTGACGAACGCCGATATCTGACTCAACCTGTTCATACTTCCCATTGAGTTGCTTGACCATGGTTAATACCCGATCTCTGTTCTCTATGGCGGAAATGGGTTCATTCCAATCTACTTCCAGTGTTGCATCCAATTTTTCAATTTCAGGCAAACCTTCAGTTTCTAACATCTGACTGATTCCCAATCCAAGGGGGATCAATATGGCAAAAAACAGAAATGCCAATTTTCGGTTTTTTGTAATCCGACGATATCCTGATTCATAGACTTTTAAAACCCCACGGAAGAAAGGTCCTTCTTCTTTATCCATCGCTTTCTTACTCCTACCGAACAGAAGAAGGTAGAGCATGGGCAACAGAATAAATGCAACAGCCAAGGATACCGAAAGAATCGCCGTTACCGCTACCGCCTGGTCAAAAAACAGGGCTCCAGAAATTCCACTTAGAAATACCAAGGGTACAAATACCGCCAAGGTGGTCATCACCGAACTGATCAAGGCTCCCATCACTTCATTTACACCCTCCACACAGGCTTCAAAAATCGACAATCCAGCATCTCTTTTTCTAGTAATGTTATCAAGCACGATGATGGCATTATCAATCAACATCCCAATTCCAAGTGCAAGTCCGGACAATGAAATGATATTGATGGAAAGGTCAAAAAAGTAGAATACCAAAAAGCTAATGACCAAGGAAGAGGGCAAACTCACTCCAATAATCAGCGGCAATCGATAATCCTTCATAAATAAAAACAATACCGCAAATGCAAATATCCCCCCAAAAAGCAAACTGGTTTCCAAATTGGAAATAGCTGCATTGAGAAGATTGGATTGATCTTGAGTCAGCTCAAAATTTACCTGGGGATAATCCGTTCCAAAAAGCTCCAATGCAGCTTTCAATTCCGGCATTAGTTCATTCATCTTGGCAGAAGCCTGTTTATGAACTGTAATGACCAATCCCTCCTGCTCCCCATATAAATGGTAGCCCAGCATTTCCTTGGTTTCATACTTCACTTCTGCCAATTTCCCTAAAGGGATAATGGCTCCAGAGGGCGCTCTTACTGGTAATTGTTCAATATCTGAAGGTGAATTCACACGGGTGGCTAGCCGTAAATAGTACCTAAACTGTCCATCTTTTACTGAAATACCACTGAGATCTGAATTTCCAGAACTAATCGCCTGGGTTAAATTTTCCTGAGTCAATCCCAAGGAGTTTAATACATCGGCATTCGGGGAAACGGTGATGATCCGCTCCTTCTTGCCATTGATATCCACCAAAGAAACCCCAGGCAATTGCTCGATCCGCTTTTTTAGCACATTTTCGGAAAGAAGGCTGACTTCCAC
The DNA here is from genome assembly GCF_900129785.1 of Algoriphagus halophilus. NCBI lineage: Bacteria > Pseudomonadati > Bacteroidota > Cytophagia > Cytophagales > Cyclobacteriaceae > Algoriphagus > Algoriphagus halophilus. The sequence goes on along the minus strand of NZ_FSRC01000004.1, from coordinate 395,440 downwards.
TTCATCAATCCCTTCTTTTGGAATGACTTGTACCCGAGCCACAGGAATATCTGATGTATTAATCCGAATCACCTCAGGTCGTCCCAAATCCTGCGGAAAACTATTTGTCAGGCGATCAATCTTCTCATTGACATCAATGTAAGCCAATTCCATTCGAGTGCTATAATCAAATGTCAACCGAATTGTTCCCACTTCTGAACCCGCTTTGGAGTCCATATCTTCCAAGCCATTTAAAGTCACCATCCCCTCTCGAATAGGGCGAAGAACATTTTGTTCGATGGCTTCTGGAGATGCATTGGGATAATTCACTTTGACCACGATTTGTGGCACATCTATCGGCGGTAATAAAGAAATAGGAAGAAGGCGTAAGGCAATAATCGAAAACACGATCAAAGCCATAAAAGTCATAAAAACAGCAATAGGCCTGGCCAATAAAAATCTAACCATGGCTTAATCTTTTACAATTTGGACAGGTGCCTGATGTGCCAGCTGTAGATTATTTGAGGTGATCACCGTGCTATTGGGCTCCAAGCCTTCTAAAATTTCTACTTCCTCTCCATTGTCTTTCCCTACTTCCACATAGTTCCATTTGGATTCTTCATTTTCAATAGAGAAAACTACAGCCCTTCCAGACCGATAAACTAACGCATCTTTGGGTACTACCAAGCTATTATTTTGTGGGGCCCGTATGATTGCCCGGGCATTCATGCCGGGTAATAAATTTGCGGTAGAGTTGATCGCTACAGAAACTTGAACCAATCCATTTTCATCCACTTTTGGATTGATTCCTATCACTCGGCCTTCAATGGTATTTTGTGAATTGGAGATAGAGTATACTTCCGCTTTTTGATTAGGGCTGATTAGAGAAATATCTGATTCCAGGACTTTAACTTTTAAAATCATCTGCTTGCTGCCCAAAATCTCACAAAGTTCCTGATTGGCACCGACCAAGCTTCCTTCTTTGAATTTTAGATCCGCTATCTTCCCTGAAATGGGCGCTTTCAATTCACATCTAGCTCTATTCAACATGGCTTCTTTCAATTCTACCTCTGCCATAAATAGACCGCTCTTTGCTTTCAGCTGTTCCTCAATTGCATTTTTTTGTGCTTCGTCTCCGGAATTAAAAATAGTCTCATATCCCAATTTCATGGACTCATATTCTGCGTTAGCATTTCGAAGAGAAATTTCGGCTTTATCCAATCTCAACTGAGCTTCAGTAGGATCCAAACGAGCGATCACTTCACCCTTTTCGACTGACTGGCCTTCTGTCACATTTAATTCGATCAAAAAACCAGCTTGTTCGATCACAGCTGTTACCTGGCTTGCTGCCTCTAATTTGCCAATGGCATTGATGAGGTAATCAAAGCTTTTCACTTCCGCTATTGCCACACGAACTTCGGTGGCTGCAACTTCATTTCGGAAAGATTCTGTGGGAGCTTCTTCGACTTTTTCTTCGTCGTTTTTACATGAAAAAAATGAAAGAGCTAAAAAACCTAGGAGAATACATCTAAACTTTATCATGGAGCTAAATAATTTCGAATTTAATAAACTAAGAAATTATTCAATCTCAAAGGTTTTTTCACAAGGGGCTGTTAATAAATGTCAAAATCAGAATCTGCAAATCATTAAAGATCAATTTAATTTGTTATAATCTTTTCAGCTCATCTAGCTTTTTCTGAAAGTTTGGGATAGAAGGATTGGACATACCAACAATCTTGTTTTTTTTAACCAAAAATGAGATAAATGTGAGTTCTTCTTTAATATTATTCTTGTAAAAAACTTTCTCTGGATCATATACCATTGGCATGGGAAATTCACTTTCAACCAAAACATTTTTTAATTCATCCAAATATGATCCCGAATAATAGAAAATAAACTTTACGTCCTCATTTTCCTTTATGAACTTGCTCCAATTCAAATTAAGTATTGAATATTCACCCAACCCCTCAAAATATATAACAACCTGATTTTCTGAATCATAAATCCCCTCATTAAATCTTACCAAGTTTAAAGGGTTAATAATTTCCCCTTCTCTAAAATGAATAATCTCCTTATTTCTATCAGCTTGGCAACTTGATAAACAAAGGATAAAAATTATTACAATAAAACCTTTCAGGTTAAATCTCAGGGATTTGTACGTAAAGTATCGCATGATTACTTTCTTCCTTCAGTTTTGACAATTCCTTTTCTGCTTGTGTGGACATATTTAGCTTAGAAAAATTTCTCACTATGTATGGAGCATAACTAATAAAAATTACCTTATCCCCCTCAATTCCAATAGGATTATAAAAATACCCATTATCATCTTCCGTAATTAATAGCTTAATCCAGTTTCCGTTTGATTTTTTATTAAGTAGTAATTCTTTTGATGTGTTGAAACCTGTTTGAATTAATATTTCAACTAAAAAATAATCTGAACTCTCAGAAACATAGTTAATTGTAGCAAAACCATTTTTATTAAGCATTTCAAACCCCTCAAACGGATCTAATTGCCAAAATTCTATGGGCGTTTGGAATCTTCCAAAATCAAAATTATACCTAACTTCAAGTTTTGATCTATCTAAACTGTATACTAATGGACTTAAAGCCTCTTTGAATAATATCCCCTCTTTCAATTTAAAAAAAGAAGGTTCGACAAAAGGCAACAGAGCATCATTAAAGTTATTTTGAAGGTAATCTTGTTTCAGTTCTCCTTTATTTGAAACTAATTTTAGTCTTTTTTCTCCCGCAACTTTGTTGTATCCTGAATAAATCCAATAATCATTTCCCTCTTTTTCAAAAGAGTAACAATTGTATGGTAACTCAATTTCAAACTTTAAATTATTAGCGTATGAAAAAGAAGTTATGGCAACTCTATCTCCCAAAGATGTAAGGGTTTCAATTCCATTATCACCTATCAGAAAATCTGATATACCAGAAACCTTCCCTGGTTCTTCTCCTACTAGAGCTACCAAACCATGATAGCGACCTAATTTATTGAAACCATGAATTCCGTCTCTGTTATCAAGATCTAAAATCCAAAAAAACTCATTATTAAACTTCACTTCTAGTGATGTTCCCAATAAATTCGAATGGTTAGTTTCTAAAAGTATAGCGTCTGTAATCTCCAAATTTGATTCGTAAACAGGAATAGAAGTCAAAACAACATCATGATCAACAGTATTTTTTGTTGAGCAACCTATTATTGCAAATAATAGACTAAAAATAAATTTATACTTATCCATTAATTATTATTTAAAATTCAAGCCTAGAATATTCTAGGCTTGAAAACATCATTACTGTTCTGAAGGAGGCCCTCCAGGACAAGAATAACAATAATATGCTGAGCACTGGGAACTCGTTGCGTCAGCGATACAATTATATGCAGTCCAAGTACCATCGCATTTTCGAACCGCTTGAAAACAACCCGCATTTGCAATAGAAACTGCTCCAATGAAAAACAAACTCAAAACTATTTTTTTCATATTAACAAAAATTAAAATCTCCTTTTGCACTATGCAGGGAGGAAAACATACCCTAAAAAACTTAACTTACCGGTAACCTTTATTTTTCGTTTAAATATACCCCCCTCAACTAAAGAAACAAGAGTATTAACAAAAAATTGAGTTTTAGTTATTCCATTTATCTTAAGGGAAAAAAGCAGCTGGATGCTTTACCAAACTCCAATCTGGACTTGGCTTAGTATAATTTATTGCAAAGGCAATGGGCCGAAGGCGAATACTTAGAGGCTTCTCTTCTCCATAATAATCGATGAGAATCTCAATCACCTCGGGCTCAATCACTTCTAATTTTACCATCGTAATACCATCATGAATCATATCCAGTTCACTAGCCGCTGCCTGTGAAAGATCGATAATCCTCTTGGAGTATTTAGGAAGTCGGTCATTTACCTTCACCCATACCGAAGTTCCTGTATCTACTCGAGTCACTTTCAATACCGTTCCAAAGGGTAAGGTTTTATGAGCTGCTGTCAGGCTGTCCATATGAAAAATCTCCCCATTTGAAGTCTTTCTAAGATGAAACCGTTTACCATAAAAGCTAGCCACTCCCTCTTGAATCAAGAGAGAATCTCCTTGGGTAGAAGCTTCTGCAAAAGAAACAGCCAAGAGACCAAAAACCAGGAACATCCACTTTCTTAGGTAGTCAAATTTCATCGAAAAGTGCTAGTCAATAAAAATGCCAATTGCTGTCATTGATTTTATTTAGTTTGCAAGCAGCACTACATAAGATTAACTTAGTTTTTTTCTTTTTCCAATCATCCATGATCAAAATCTTACATACAGCCGATTGGCATCTAGGCAAAAGACTTCAGGAGTTCTCTAGAATTGATGAACAGAAGCTCGTTTTAGAAGAAATAATCCAAATCGCAGATCAGGAACATGTAGACTTGGTCCTATTGGCTGGGGATATCTTCGACACCTTTAACCCCAACCATGAAGCAGTTGAATTACTCTATAAAACACTTCGAAAACTTTCTAAAAACGGAGATAGGCCGGTCATTGCCATTTCCGGAAATCATGACAGCACCCAATTTGTAGAAGCGCCAGATCCTTTGGCAAGAGAACTAGGTATCCTGTTTTACTCCAGATATGACAGCATTATTCCTACAGGTATTTTAGATTCCGGAATTGAAATTACCCAGTCCACTTCAGGCTTTCTGGAGTTAAAGCTACCTAAATTTGAATTTCCAATCCGGCTTGTTTTGGCTCCTTATGCCAATGAGTCTTTATTGAAAACATATTTGGGAGAAGGCGACAGAGAGGAGGAATTCAGGCAAAACCTTCAGAATAAATGGCAGGACATTGCAAATTCCTATTGTGATGAAAAGGGGGTAAACCTATTTCTCGGTCATTTCTTTTTTATGAAGGAAGGCGAAAAACCCGAAGCCGAACCAGAATCAGAAAGACCCATTCTTCATGTAGGAGGAACTCAGGCTCTATATACCAAAAACATCCCCTCCCAGATTCAATATGCAGCCTTGGGACACCTGCATCGCTATCATGCCGTTAGCAAAGATCCCATGCCTGTCGTTTATGCCAGTTCACCACTAGCGTATTCTTTCAGTGAAGCAGATCAGGAAAAGAAGGTGGTAATTCTGGAAGCGGTGCCCAACCAGCAGGTTCAATACAAAGCGATTGGGCTGACCCAAGGAAGACCTTTATATAGAAAGACATTTGAAAATCTACCAGACACCATTTCTTGGCTGGAGGCAAATCCTTATTGTTTTGTAGAAATCACCTATATCACTGAGCACTCCATCGATGCAGCAACCAGAAAAGCCATAATGAAATCACACGATGGTATTGTCAACCTGATACCCCAGATCAAAAATCAATCAGGTCAAGAGAATTATAGTTTGAAGGTAGAGGATCTTGGAAAAGACATGAGTAGTTTATTTCAGCTTTTTTACCAAAGTGAAAAAGGACAAGAACCTAATGAGGAATTGATGGAGATTTTTAGAGAAGTGATAAGCCAAAACAACGAATTATGATCCCCATTAAACTGGAAATACAAGGACTTTACTCCTATAAAGAAAAGCAAACCATAGAGTTTGATCAGTTGACAGCAGCGGGATTATTTGGGATTTTTGGTGCGGTTGGTAGTGGTAAGTCCTCTATTTTGGAAGCGATTCTTCTAGCTCTTTATGGCAGTACTGAAAGGCTTTCAGATCGAGGGGAGAAAAACTCCATGCTCAATCTTCAAAGTGAAGCCTTATTGATCAATTTTGAGTTTCAGTCTGGAAAGAATAATTCCCAAAGCTATTTAGGAAGGTATTCAGCTAAAAGAAACCCAAAAAGATTTGAGGAAGTAAAACCCGCCGAACATACGTTTTATGAGAAGGTAGCAGGAAACTGGGAACCGGTTTCATTAAGAGCCGAGGAAATTATCGGCATGAAAAAAGAGCATTTCAAGCAGACGGTGATTATCCCTCAGGGAAAGTTTAGGGAATTTATTGACCTGACTCCGGGCCCTAGAGCGGAAATGATGAAAGAGTTGTTTGGGTTAGAACGATTTGATCTTTCAGCTAAAACCGGATCGCTTTTAAAAGTGGTTCGGGAAGAAAAAATCAGATTAGAAACCCAGCTTTCGGGATTGGAAGGTTATACTTCTGAAATTCTCAAAGAAAAATCAGTCCTCCATCAATCACAGAAAAAAGAAGTGGATGAACTGACTCAAAAACTTCAACAGGAAGAAACTAAACTAAAACTAGAGGAGGTAATTCAACAAAAGGCTTTGCAACTTCGGCAGTTTGAACAAACCTATCAGGAGCTTTTGCTTAGAAAACCTGAGATCGAGGAAAAGAGAAAAATACATAAGGAATTTATCACTGCTAAGACCTACATCAAACCCATTTGGGACCAGATTCAGGATACCAAAAAGGAACTTGAAAAATACACCACCAGTGTCATCGATTGTGAACGATTTAAAACTCGTTACGAAGGAGAAATTGAGGAATTGGAGGAACAAGAGACCAAGCTAAAAAAGAAAAACCAAGAAAGGCCTCAAAGGGAAGCCAAAATTAGAGACTTAAAAAAAGTTCTGGAAATCAAACAGCTTCAGGTTAGACTGGAAGAGGCAAACCAAAAACTGGAAACCTTGAAACCAGACATTGAAAGTAGGCGTGCATCCCAGGATCATTTAGAATCCCAAATTTCCGCATTGGAGAAACAAGCTGAAACACTGGCAAGTCCAGAGGTAAGTGAGTTGTCCGAACTCCAAACTGCTTCAAGGGATTGGGCGTCTTGGGAAAAAGATAAAAAGAACCTAGTTCAGGATCGAGATCAACTGAAGGAGGAAATCACTTCCGTTGAAAACGACTTAAAGCAAATCCTGGCTCGAATACCTTCCTCTGAAAAAAATCTTGAGACTTGGCAAAAAGGCCAAAAGAAATTAATTCTGGAACTCGAAGGTCAGCGAGACAAGATCCTTCAAAAACAAGGATTGACTGCTCATGCACATATGTTGGAAGATGGAAGTCCCTGTCCACTTTGTGGATCATTGGAGCATCCAAACCCATTGAAAACCGAGACTGAGAAGGCAGAGCTTAAACTTAAAAACGAGGAAATAAACCAAGAAAAAAACAAACTGGAGACGATACTCACCTTAATGCAAAAGGAGAAAGAGAATCAAATCCATTTAGAAAACCACCAAAAAAACATTCAATTCAAAGAAGGCGAATTAGAGAAACTCAATAAAGCTTTGGAGGATATTCATCGTTTGATTTCAAATTATGGAATCCAAAACGAAAAAGAGTTAAAAGCCAAAGTGGACTCCATGATCCACGCAGGAAAGACCAAAGAAAAAATGCTTTCTGAAATTAAATCTAAGCGTCAATCTTGGAACGAAAAGAGAATGGAATTAGGTGAAATTGAAAAAGCCTTTCAAACAGCTCAACTCAATCAAAATACGGTTTATTCAGCAATTTCTTCAAAAAAAGAAGAGATCAAAGATCCCACTTTTTGCAAACCCTTCTATAGTAAACAAGTGGAAGAAATTTATTCCACCATCGAAAATGTTGAGCAGGATATTGAGCAGGCACTCCAACTTTTGGACGGAAAGCAAAAGGCTCTTCGGGAAAAACGGGAAGCTCAAGCCTCCAATCTTAGTAGCCTGAAGAATTTTAAGCTGCTCAAAGAAGAAGCTGCCATCAAACTGGAAAAACTCCTCAAAGAGTTGGAGAAGCTAAAAGAAAGTCATGGTTTTAGAGATGATGAAGTATTGATTCGGTTGTTTGAGCATTCATTGGATGCAGAAAAAGTAGATTTAGAAATTCAAAATTTCGATAAGAAAATCGCTATTAATGAAGACCGAGTCAAAGAACTTAGGGCAGAAAAAGGGGTGCTGGAATTTGAAGAAGAAAGCTTCTTGAACTTAAAGAATTCTGTTCTAGAATTAAAATCCAAAGTAGAAGCTGCACAAAACAGCTTGTTGCTATTGTCGGAAGAAATTAAAACCATAGAGGCCCAACTCGAAAACAAGAAGTCCTTATTAGAGACTTTTGGAAAATTAGAAAACCGAGAAAGCAATCTAAAAGAGTTAGAAAAATTATTCAAGGGCAGCGGTTTCGTAAAATTTGTCAGCTCCATTTATCTCAAGGAGCTATGCAATACTGCCAATGTGAGATTCATGAAACTCTGTAAAAACAGTATGAGTCTAGAAATAGATGATGACAATACATTTTGGGTGATTGATTACCTCAACGGGGGAAGAAGGAGACTACTTAAAACTCTCTCTGGTGGCCAGACATTTCAGGCTTCCTTATGCTTGGCATTGGCATTGGCAGAAAAAGTAAAGGCCTTAAACCAAGCAGATCAAAGTTTCTTTTTCTTGGATGAAGGCTTTGGTGCATTGGATAGAAATGCATTACGGGTGGTTTTCGAAACCTTGAAATCTTTGCGGCATGAAAACAGAATTGTGGGGATTATTTCCCATGTGGAAGAATTGCAACAAGAGATTGGAGTTTATGCCCAAGTAGAACTGGACCCAGAAAACGGTTCGCAGGTAACCTATTCGTATTAAAAAAAAATCCCCGTCAGAGTCGGGGATTTTTTCCATAAGAAAATCACATTAAAATATTTTTATTGACCCATTCAATCTCTTCTTGACGAATTGTATGTTCTGGATCATCAAAGAGCAAGGTTTTAACATCTGCTCCAATTTTTTTCATTAATTCTGCCGATTCTTTTATTCGAGTAGCAGGAACATGAAAGTCTCGATCACTACTCCCAATAAAGATCGGGGTTCCTTGGAAATCACCTTTGTACTTTTCAGGAAGTAACTTTTCTCCGATCAGGCCTCCGGTAAAGGCAATCACACCTCCTAGCTTTTGGGCATTTCTGGATGCAAATTCTAAACTTAAGCATGCACCTTGGGAAAAGCCGATCAGGTAAATATTCTCGGGTTTAATGCCTGCTGAAATTATCTGATCCCAGGAAAACTGCAAGGTAGAAATTGATTTTTCAAGAGCTGTCCTGTTCTGTAGGTCTGGAGCCATAAAACTATAAGGGTACCAAGTATTTCCTTCAGCTTGAGGAGCCAACAAAGCAAAATCATCTAAGTTTAGGTAATTACTAAGTGACAATATACTTGAGGCAGACGCTCCTCTACCATGAATTAATATGGCAGCTTTTTGGGCTTTCCCTATTGGCAATCCTGCAGTTTTTACCTCAGGCATAATCCTCCGTTTTTAAAGTGACCGGAATTAAATTCTTCTCAATTTCTTTTCTACTTGGCTCAGCCCATTCAGGTAATTTGATCAATTCTCCCAAATGTGCTTCGTCCTCATCTATTGCGAAGCCTGGCTCATCCGTCGCTACCTCAAATAAAACTCCTCCTGGTTCTCTGAAATAGATGGAGTTGAAGTAATTTCTATCTTTCACCTCAGTCACCTGATATCCATTATCCATTAGAATCCTCTGAACTTCCAATTGAGTTGATTTATTCGCAGTTCTGAAAGCAATATGATGGACTGTTCCAGCACTTTGCATACCTCTGTGCCCATTAGGATTCACCACTATATCTACTATATCTCCTGGTTTTCCTTCTGTTCCATATCGATATCGATCCCCTTCTTGACCTATAAAATGGTAATCCATATGATTGGTCAAAAGTTGTGCTGTCAATTCTTTGGATCGAAGATTCAATGTAGCTCCATAAAAGCCTTTGATACTATGTTCCAAAGGGATTTGACCATAGGTCCATCCAGCTCTATCGTCTTGGTCATTAGCTATAAGCTCTATTCCCATGCTATCATGGTCTTCAAACCTGATCAATTCATGACCAAACCGGGTTAATTTATCAGAAACCGGAACCCCAAACTTTTTTAACCTTTCTATCCAATAATCTAAGGATCCTTTTGGAATTGAAAATGCAGTATAAGTCAATTCACCTGTTCCTTTCACTCCTTTTCTAGCTCCCGTAAAAGGAAAAGTAGTGAACACCGTACCAGGTTGCCCCAGCTCATCTCCAAAATAGAAATGATATACATCAGGCGCATCAAAATTGATGGTCTTCTTCACCAACCTCAATCCTAAAATACCAGAGTAAAAATCAATATTGGCTTGAGGATTTCCAGCGATTGCTGTGATATGGTGTATTCCGCTGATTAATGGTTTCATGGTTGTATTGGGTAAAGTTTATAAAATCAAGCTAAAAGGGCAAACCCTTTTAGCTCGATCATTGGTGGTAGTTATTAAATGGCTTAGTCAGCCAAAACTTCTTGCTCTTGCTTAACAAGCTGTACGCTAAGGATCAATTTTACCTGATCACTTACGACAACAGATCCAGCTTCAGTCACTGCAGACCAAGCTAGTCCAAATTCTTTTCTATTAACTTTTCCTTCAATTTCAAATCCAGCTTTAGTTTGTCCGTAAGGATCTCCAGCTACTCCTCCAAAATCAACATCCAATTCTACTTGCTTGGTAGTTTCTCTCATCGTTAAGTCGCCAATCAATTTGTAATCACCATCAATTTGAGAGATTTTTCCTGTGAATGTCAATTTAGGATGATTTGCTGCATCAAAGAAATCTGCAGACTTCAAATGATTGTCACGATCAGTTTGGTTGGTGTCAATGCTGTCAATATCAGCTGAAAAAGAAACCGTTGCACCTTCAAAACTATCAGATGCACTTTCTGCGCTTCCTTCAAACTTTCTAAAATATCCTGTCACTGTTGAAATCACCAAGTGTTTTACTTTGAATGAAACTTCAGAGTGTGTAGGGTCGATAATCCATTTAGTAGTTGCCATAATTGTTTTTGTTTAAGTTGTTGTATTATTTTTAGGTTGCCACATTATATGTCTATACATATATATAATCAAATTTTTTTAGCCACGCAATTTATCCAGCAATTCATTTAGCTTATTCACTTCATCCAAATTCAAATGAACAAAGTCTATATTGCCTTTTTCCACTCGAATTTGTAATTCAGCAAGTAGTTCCAAACCCTTTTCAGTAATCAAAACATCTACCTGTCTTCGATCATTTGGACACTCGGAACGTTTTACTAAACCTTTTACTTTCAGTTTTTCAACTAATCTGGAGGCGTTAGACATCTTATTCAACATTCTGTCCTGAATTGATGAAACCGTAGTAGGCACTCCATTTTGGCCTCTTAAAATCCTCAACACATTATATTGCTCAGGTGAAATACCATATGGCTTGAATAGCGCATTTTGGCTTGTCACCAAATAACTATGGGTATACAATAAATTCACTACAGCCTTATTGAAAGGATCTTTAAACTCTTTCTGCTGTATTGCTTCTTCTATCTTCACCATTTCTTTGCAATTGTATTTAATGTATATACATTTAAATGTATCAAAAGGTTTCAAAAATTCAAAAAAAATATTTCGAATTGCATTGTTTTTTTCAGAAAACAAGCTTTATAGGCTGTATTAAGGGATTTCTTGGCGGATGTAAAAAATTATTTTTTCGAATTAACTATTTTCTATTAACCAATCCCCGATCAACCGATTAACCTCTCTGGGCTTTTCAATACAGCTGCTATGCCCAGCACCTGGTATTCGGTGCAACTTTGCATTAGCAATCCCCATCTGAATAAACTTCGCCTTAACAGGTTTGGTGGCAATATCCTCATCCCCTACAATTACCATCGTGGGGCAAGAAATAAATTTGAGTTCCTCTTCAATTCCCTTTCTATAAATCACTCCATCAACGGGTCCAGTGATGGATCTTTTGTTAGACATCATTTCTTTCTTCCAGAAATCCACTTTGTCCTTATTCAAAGGATTGGTCAGCCAGCTTTCTGCAAACATAATGGGCATTACCTTGTTTGCCACTGGGCCAAGGACTCCAAACCACTTCACTATTCCATTCAGGGTCTTGTATTTGGGTATATTTTCAACCGGCTCTGAATTGGCTGAAGTTTCCATCAATATCAAACTTTTCACTATTTCCGGATGCCTTGCAGCTAATCTCATTCCCACGAATCCTCCCATGGATAATCCTGCAAAATGCACTGGTCCCTTACATAGTGATTTTATTAAAAGAAATGCATCATTGGTTAAGGTATCCATATCATAAGGACCTTTAACTTCGCTCTCCCCTTGCCCTCTATGATCATAGGAAATCACTCTAAACCTTGCACTCAAAAACTCTATTTGCTCTGCAAACATTTTATGGCTCCAAAGGAGTCCATGTGAAAAAACAATGGTCTCGTCTCCTACGCCTTGATCAGAATAAAATAAAGTGACTTCATTTACTTTAATATGGGGCATCGTTTTTAGTATTAAAAATGAACCGGGATATACTGTAATTGATATAACAGCATACCCCGGCACTAGGTTTTACAAATTTTTGATTACCAGTCCAATCCTGGCTGATGAATTGGTGTGCTTCCTTCTTCAGCTTTTGCCTTATCCACCATATTTTTCACATCTTCCAACAGCTTTTTGGCATCATAAACAATCCCATCTTTGACAGTGTACTTCACTCCGCCTACTCTAATTGCTTTGTTGTTTTCATCGATTCTGATGGCACCAGTTCCATAAAGGACCTTCAAATTTTGAAGTGGATTCTCTTCTACAATTACGAAATCAGCTAATTTTCCAACCTCCACTGTTCCGATTTCTTTCTCCATTCCCATCAATTCCGCACCATACATAGTAGCTGATCGGATCACTTCCAATGGATGAAAGCCTGCTTCCTGAAGCAACTCCAACTCTCGGATATAAGCAAATCCATACAATTGGTAAATAAATCCAGAATCAGATCCTGCAGTAACTCTGCCTCCACGGTTTTTGTATTCATTTACAAAGGTCATCCAAAGCCTATAGTTCTTCTTCCATTGGATTTCCATGGCAGTGGTCCAATCAAACCAATAAGACCCATGGGATTGTCTGCTAGGTTCGTAAAATTTCCAAAGAGAAGGAAGTGTATAGGTCTCATGCCATTCTGCTCTCTGAGCTCGCATTAAATCACGGTTCGCTTCATAAATATTGAAGGTAGGGTCCAATGTAAAATCCAACTCCAACAGTTCATTCATTACGTTATTCCAGTGTTCTGAATACGGTTCAGCTGCCTGTTCCCAAAGCTTCCCAGCTTCAGAAAATCTATGCTGCTCATTTTGATAGTTATATTCAACAGGGAAATCCTGAACTGTCCTATCAGAAAACAATGCCTCAGGAAGTCCATACCAATGTTCCATGGAAGTAAGTCCAGCTCTAGCAGAATTTAATACATTCCATCTTGCTACATCCACTTGTGCATGGTGCATGGCAGATCGTAATCCAATTCTTTTATTCTCGGAAATGGCAGCTTGCATTACTCCTGGCTTTGCCCCAAAAAATTTAATTCCGTCAGCACCTTTTGCTTTATTGGAATTCACCCATGCTTTGGCTTCTTCTGCGTTTGTAATTGTACTTTCAGCTCCTTGACCAAAAGCAGTGTATGCCAAAATCCTAGGTGCAGTAATCTCGTTCGCTGCAGATTTTTCTTTTTGGTCCAACACCCAATCTAAACCATTCCCTGTAGAAGGGTCTCGAATGGTGGTGACCCCGTGAGCAAGCCAAAGTTTAAATACATATTCTGCAGGCGTACCTTGCCCCCTGCCGCCAATATGCGCATGAGAGTCCACAAAACCTGGCATTAAATAATGACCTTCCAAGTCATATTCTTTATCATTCTCTCCAGCTTTTGGCCTTCTGTTTTCATTTATTGGTAGGCCTGGATAACCAACGACTTGGATTTGGGCAATCTTATTTTTCTCTACCACAATATCGACTGGGCCAATTGGGGGTGCCCCAGTACCATCTATTAAGGTGACCCCGCGTAAAATAAGGCGACCATATTGTCCGTCACCCTCTGTCCGTTCTGGAGCAGGTTCAATTTGTGCATAAACTGATGCCGAGATCATGGCACAGAAAAATGCAATTAGTAGTAAAGATTTTTTCATGGTTGATGGTTTAATTAATAACGAGCAATAAGATAATGCAAAATGCAAGAACAAAAAATCAGTTTTAGATGAACAGCTTTATACTAAAAAAGCCTTTTGGTTTCCCAAAAGGCTTTTTCTATAAACTTCCTCTTACTTAAAGATCTTTGAATTTTTCCATGATCTCTTCAGAAATTCCAGTGAACGAATATCCTCCATCATGAAACAGGTTTTGCATCGTTACCATTCTAGTCAAATCTGAGAACATGGTTACAATATAATCTGCACAGCTTTCTGCTGAAGCATTTCCTAATGGAGACAAAGCATCCGCAAAATTATAGAAAGAGTCAAAACCTCCAATTCCTGTACCAGCAGTGGTTTTGGTAGGAGACTGAGAAATGGTATTGACACGAACATTTTTCAATTTTCCGAATCTATAACCATAACCTCTCGCTATGCTTTCTAGAAGAGATTTGGCATCTGCCATATCCGTGTAGAAAGGGAAAACTCTTTGTGCTGCAATATAAGAGAGCCCCACGATGGAACCCCATTCTTTCATTACATCCATTTTTTCCGCTACATGCATCATCTTATGGAAAGAAATAGCAGAAACATCATAAGACTTCATCGCCCAATCATAATTCAAATCACCATAAGAGCGACCTTTTCTAATATTAGGAGACATTCCGATAGAATGTAAAATGAAATCAAAGTCACCTCCCAAATATTCTTTTGCCTCGGTGTAGAGCTTCTCAATATCTTCTACACTAGTGGCATCAGCAGGAATAACAATGGTATCACATTCTTTTGCGAGATCATTGATGGCACCCATTCTCATAGCAATTGGTGCATTGGTCAATACAAATCGAGCTCCCTGTTCTTTAGCTTTAAGAGCAGTCTTCCATGCAATGGAATTCTCGTCTAGGGCACCAGTGATGATACCTAGCTTTCCTTTCAGCAAATTTTCTGGCATATATACTATTGGATTAATTTCAAAAATATGCGTAAAAATAGAGAAAATTTGGCATTCAGTCCCTACTGTATAGCGCTTACTATCTCTTATACCCTTAATAGCTCCTTGGCACTCTTCAACGCAGAGTCACTCGGATTCGCCCCACCAATCATCTTGGCAAGCTCCAAAACCCTTTCATCAGCACTTAATTCCTTGATTTTACTGATGGTTTTATGAGAAGAATTATCCTTGTAAACGAAATAATGAACATCGCCTTTTCCTGCCACTTGAGGCAAATGGGTAATGCAAATCACTTGGTGCCTCCCAGAAATTTCTTTCATCATTCTCACCATCTGTAGGGCAACCTCCCCTGATATCCCTGTATCAATTTCATCAAAGATTAAAGTAGGCATCGCCATTTTATCTGCCATTAAGTATTTAATGGCAAATAATAATCTTGAAAACTCTCCTCCTGAGGCAACTTTTTTAAGAGGTTGTAAGGAAGTCCCTTTATTTGCGGAAAACAATAACTCGACCTCATCCATCCCATTGGAAGTTGGGGCGATCGAGTTTAACTCGACTTGAAGTTTTGAATTTTCCATTCCCAACTCCACCAAAAGTGCTTCCATCTCTTTTTGAAATGTAGCAAAGCACGCACTTCTCTTTTTGGTTAATGCTTTTCCTGATTTCAGGACAGCTTCTTCCGACAGCTTTAAATTATTCTTAGCAGCCTCTAATGTCTCGTCCAAATTTTGAAATTGGAAAACCTTATCTGCAAGTTCCCTTTCCAATGCCATCAAATCCTCTACAGTAGGAAGGCCATGCTTCTTTTGAAGCTGATAAATCTTACTTAGCCTATCTCTTGTTTCCTCCAGTCGGTCAAAATCTACTTCCACCCCAGCTTCTTCATCACTTAGGGTTTCTGATAAATCCTTCAAATCAATGAATAGACTTTGGAATCGTTCTTTTAGTGGAGCAAACTTGTGAGCTAGCTTTTCCAAAGATTCCAATCCATGTTTCACCTGTGTCAATCCCTGAATAATCCCGAACTGCTCATCTTCAAAAAGATTTAGCATTTCATTGATTTTCATTTTGATTTCCTCCGCATTCTCCAGTACCTCTTGGCTGGATTCCAGTTCATCCTGCTCCCCTTCCTGAAGGCTTAAGCTACTTAGCTCCTCTAATTGAAATTGGTTAAAATCAGCCTCTTTCTGTAACTCTTGTGCTTTATTTTGAATCTCTTGAAATTCCTTTTGAAGCTTCTTAAACTTTTTAAAGTCCTCCTGGTAAGCCCTTAATTCCGCTTTACTTTGGGCAAAGGCATCAATCAAACTGAGTTGATAAGATCCAGAACCTAGCTGTAAGGTATCATGCTGGGAATGCACATCCATTAGTTTCGAACCCAGAAATTTCAGAAAATCGAGAAGAACTGGCGTATCATTAATAAAGGAACGGGATTTTCCACTGGGGCTGATTTCCCTTCTGATAATACAGGTAGATTCATAATCTAAATCCTGCTGCTCAAAAAACTCATTTAGCCCATATTCTCCAATTTCAAATACCCCTTCCACGATACATTTCTTGTCTTCAAAAAGAAGGACTTTGGTATCTGCCCTATTTCCTAAAAGGAGACCCACAGCACCAAGCATGATGGATTTACCTGCACCAGTCTCCCCAGTAATCATATTCAATCCACTGCTGGGTTTCATCAGCAGTTGATCTATGAGGGCATAATTTTGAATACTCAGTGATGTAAGCATGGGTAATTATTGGGAAAAGCACAAAGTTATAAATCGCGATTAGCTTTTCGTCAACTCATTGTATTTTCTGGCATTATTGGGATCCACTTCCAATAAAAGTTCCACTAATTCTGTTCGGATTTCCAGGGAAGCATTTTTAAATACTTGGGCAATCTCATCCCCTTTAGCATCCATAAAGGTAATTGTCAATATCCCGTTTGGCTGGGCCTTGTTCGCTTCGGCTACCAAACGAATTGCCTCCAACATATTTTCATAAGCTTTTTCAGGCTCAATTTGTAATATATCTAATCCTTGACGATGATATAAATAATAAGCCTCACGTATTGGAGCATAAACAGAAGAAGTATACAAATCATTGATCAACCAATACCTGTTTCTTCTATCTGTTGGACTTTGAACCCAACCTGGCCTACCTGATTGTTGAGCATTGTTTACAATATCATTCGCTACTTCAAAGAAATCCTCGCCTCCTTTACTCGAAAAACTATCATAATCTATCCCCAAAGCGATGTGCGCATAATAGCCTAACAAAGAGCTGATATTATTCAGAAAATTAAATCGATTAAATTCCAGGGGTTGAGATTCAATGTATTCGAAATTCCAATTTCTGTCCGCAAAATTAAAAAGCAGACTTTCGTAATTCGTCCCATAGATGGGGCGAACAGTCTGAATCTGGACCGTCGCATTATACACCCCTACTTGAGGCACATCGTTGATGGTAATCAATAAATTCCCCTTAATACGCTCCTCTGGTCGAAACTCATCCGTGGTCCAGGACCTTCCATTTAAGAATTGCTCGAAACTGGTTTTCATAGTATTGAAAACCGTCGTATTCTGTATTCTTGCCCGGTCACTGTTGATAATGACGGTAAAATTGAGTTCTTGAGAGAAGCCTAAATGGCTCAAAAAAATCAAAAACAAACCTAATGTCGCTTTCTTCATAGATTTAAAAATAATGAAATATTCAAGTTCACACTCCAATTGGAACCAATTTGATCTGATCCAAAATCAATTCAGCAATTTTAGCCTTGGTATCTACTTCTGAACTTACTGAATGACCTGAAGATTGGTAAATATGAACTTTATTAGTATCTACTTTAAATCCTGCGCCAGTCTCTCTCATTGAATTTAAAACGATAAGATCAAAGTTTTTCTTATCCAGTTTTGCCTTTGCATTTTCAGACTCATTTTGAGTTTCCAAGGCAAAGCCAACGTGCAATTGTCCCGGGTGCTTCAACTTCCCTAGTTCAAAGGCTATATCTACATTCTTCACCATTTTCAAGGACAAATCTGCTTCACTCTTTTTGATTTTCTCAGGAGCTACTTCAGCGGGTGCATAATCAGCTACTGCAGCTGCAAACACACAAATATCCATTAAACCATGAAGCTTA
Organism: Algoriphagus halophilus; assembly: GCF_900129785.1. NCBI lineage: Bacteria > Pseudomonadati > Bacteroidota > Cytophagia > Cytophagales > Cyclobacteriaceae > Algoriphagus > Algoriphagus halophilus. The sequence continues at coordinate 377,444 of NZ_FSRC01000004.1, read as the reverse complement.
TGAGCAGCATGATACATTTCCTTGGCTGATTTCACATCAGTCCAATGAAACTCAGATTTATCAACGTTCAAAGAAATAGGTCCTGAGATCACATAAACTTCTGCTCCTCTAGCCTGAAAGGCCTTAGCCAAGGCATAGCCCATTTTTCCGCTGGAGTGATTACTGATAAATCGAACAGGATCCATAGCCTCCTGGGTAGGTCCCATTGTAATCAACACCTTTTTGTTTTGGTAATCTGATTGAGTATGAAAAAATTGGATGACCTGATCCAAGATCGATTCTGGCTCCATCATTCTCCCTTGCCCGGATAAACCACTTGCCAGTTCACCTATTTCAGATTCCAAGACATGGTTCCCAAAAGAAACCAGCTTCTCCAAATTATGGCGAACAGCTGGGTGCTGATACATATCCAAGTCCATTGCAGGTGCAATCATGACAGGACACCTAGCGGAGAGGTAGGTTGCAGTAAGTAAATTGTCGCAAAGCCCATTTGCAAACTTGGCAATAGTATTGGCGCTGATTGGTGCCACTAAAAATAAATCTGCCCACAAACCCAACTCCACGTGGTTATTCCATACTCCGGTCTCATCTTTTTGAAACTCGACTAATACGGGCTTTTTGGAAAGGGTTGCTAAAGTCAGAGGGGTAATAAAATCAAGAGCAGAAGCGCTCATAATTATTTGCACTTCTGCTCCAGATTTGATTAATAAACGAGTAAGATAGGCTGATTTGTAAGCGGCAATACTCCCGGTTACTCCCAATATTATTTTCTTACCCTTGAGGTCCATAAGAATTACTCTCCTGCTTCTTCAGAAGGGTATCTAAAGTAAACCTTATCTTCCATAAACTCTTCCATAGCTATGGTAGAAGGTTTAGGCATTCTTTCGTAAAACTTAGAAATTTCAATCTGCTCTTTATTTTCGAAAACTTCTTCTAGATTGTCTACTGTAGATGCAAACTCAGAAAGCTTATTATTCAACTCTTCTTTCAAAGAAGAAGAAATTTGTTTAGCTCTTTGACCTACAATATGAAGAGACTCATAAAGGTTTCCAGTCTTATCTGCGATTTTATCCAAATCACGAGTAATAATTGACGGATTAATTGCCATATTTTGATCTATTTAAGTTTCGTTTAATTATTATTATCAATTGCACCTAGAGTAGCTTTTCTCTCTGCCTCTTGAGCCGCTGCTCTTTCTGCTACACGCTTCTTCAAATCTAAGTGATCTTGCATTTCTTCTCTTGCTTCTTCCTCAAAGGTCTTTACTTCTGCAGTGTATCCACTTTCCGGATATTTCCTGTAGAAATCCCCTGCAAACCTTAAAGCATCAGTCAATCGTTCTTCCTTCTTCAAGTACGCAGAATTTTTTGCATACTCTGTGGACACCTCCACTAATTTATAAGCCAACTCTTCATTGTACTTACTTTCTGGGTAGTCTTTGGCAAAATTCTGAAAGTTCACGATGCAAGCTCTAAGAAAATCTCCCGGGTACAAACCATCTTTCAGTCTGTAGTACATGGAAGATTCCTGATATGCCTTTTCTTCAAACCTTGTTTCCAAATCACTCAACATTTCCATGGCTCTTTCATAACTGGAAGATCCTGGAAATCTTGTTACAAATTGTTGGATTGCGGAAACAGCCTCTTGACTACTTTGTTGATCCAAATTATAATCAGGAGCATCAAGGTACAAAGAATAAGCATGCATAAATAATGCTTCCTCTGCCAAAGGGCTTCGATTGTAGGTTCTAAAGAAGTTATTAAAGTAACCAGCGGCTTCAATATACCTTTTTGTCTTAAAATGACAGTTGGCATAATTGTAATCAGCTAGTTCTGCTTTTTCACTTCCTCTAATTACAGGTAAAACCTTATCATAAAGGATGATCGCTTTATTATATTCTCCTTCTTGGTAATACTTATTAGCCCCTTCGTATAATTCCTCCCAGTTTGTGCTTTTTTCAAGCTTGTTGAAAGGACCACAGGCACTTACTGCAATTAATATTACTAGAACGATAATGTTGTGTACGCGCATTTTCATTTTCAAGACCGCAAATATACGGGATAATTATTCGGATTCAAATGGTAATTGAAAGAGAGATTGCTTCTTACTTCTTGACAACGAGCTTCTTGGTCACAATATTTTTATTGTCCACAAAAAGCGTGTAGAAATAAACGCCAGGGTTGAAATCAGAAACGTTGATCACCAAAGAATTTCGTTCGGGGTCCAACTGATATTCAGCGACTGGATTCCCAATAAAACTATTTATAGCGATTTTTGCCTGAACATTAGGATATTTTAACTGGTAATCCAATTGGGCGATTCGGTTACTTGGATTCGGATAAATATCACTTAATGTCAATTCTTTGTAGTCGAATTCATCCACTTTTTTATTGGGATTGGAAACATCGTAACGTGCCTCCACTACAAATGATTCCCTGATATTTTCAAGATTCACGAAGTTTAGATCGAAATTCCCTTTAGTCTCCACAATCCCCATATCAAAATCCAGATACAAATCTGTCATCACTTCCCCAGGAGCCAGGGTAATCTTAATTTTCGCCAAATCCTTTTTGGGGTCAAAACATTCATCCCCAATACAAATCTTCACATGTTGAGAAGACCCTATGTTTCCATTAATATTTTTCAGAAAGTATGTTTTGGATTGATTTGATTCGTTTTGAAGAATTACCGTTTTTCGTTGGGTTGTGCTTAAATCTCCGGTAAACTCCAAGTTTTCACTCAACACGCGAGTTTGCTGTGCTCCCGCAAATAGCGGAAACATTAGGCAAAGCCACATAAAAAGTTTGAGGAAATTATTCATGTAAAGTTCTAATCAATAAGCGACATATCTGTTTTCACAGTATTCAATATACGCACAAAATTAGTTCGATGTTAATCAGAACACAGAAAAAATGGGTTAATTCTTGTTAACCTTGATAAAATTTTTTCTAGGATTGTACGTTACCGCTTTTTATTGGACTTTTCTTTTGTTCAAAAACCCGCTTTACAGGCATTGCTCCTCGCTTTTTTAGCTCTTCCTCTATCTCTTCATCAGTAGGCATTCTAATTTCTACTTGAGGAACTTTAAATAAATTTTTCAAATCAGGATCAATCTCAACTGGAGTCCTCCACTTCATAATCGTATCCATATCCGGCCTTTCTTCAAACCTCCAATTAAACCCTGAAAGCTTGGAATTATCCTCGTCTAAATTCTGAAATGGGATAAACCTCCCATCAGGTTTAATGCCATAATTGACTCTCTGAATTGCTCCTTCATTAAATCCCAACTTGATAGTAGCGCTTTTCGTCATATTGATACCTTGAGAAGCAGTGTCAGCCTCCAATACAAAGTAGAGCGACTCCCCGTTCCCATCGATATCCATTTTTGAAATTTGCCCTTCACTAAAATAACCCATCATCTTCCTTCCTTTCATTTGATTGAAATTCAGGATTGTGTCCTGGGTAATAATGAATGCATTGTCCTTCAGATAAACTCTATCCAGATTTTCATTGACGATATAAAAAGTCATGCTATCAGAAGAAATCTGACTTTTCTGGTTCCACATGACGGGATCATTAAAAAGTTGGATAGAGGAATCGTTGTAATTGTATACCAAGGAGTCAGCTTTTCCAGAAAGGTCCTGCTTTACAATATTGACCGAATTAAAAGCCAGTAAAAATTTTGCTGAATCCAACTCATTGTCTTGTGAAATCAAAGAATCCGCAGTCATGAACAAGGTGTCTTGTTCGAAATATTTTCGGACCAAGGCATTCCCATACACCAAACTATATTTTCTCTCTTCCCAATATTTCCCTACATCCCCAAAGACCTCTACATTCCTTTCTTTATTGAATACCCTTACATCATTTTTACCCTCATAGTAAGCTAGGTTTTCATCATAAAAAAGCTCAATGGCCTTGACCCTACTAGTCTCTGTCTCCACCACGCCATCAAAAAACTGAAATTGCTTATTTTGGGTATCATAAAAACTTCCATTCTGTGCGTCCAGCGTATTCCCTTCTTTAGAGATTAAATTTGTCAAGCCTTTTGTCTCTGCTGATTTGGGGATGGTTAGGTAAACCAAATCATTGGTTTTCATGGTATAATCTGGGTTTACCAGAACCACATCATCCTCAAAAGTGATCTGTTCAATACTTACTTCATACCGTCCCTTTTCACTAGTCAGCACATTCACGGAATCCACAACTTTCCCCTCATTAAAGTAGTAAGCTATATTCAATTCCCGGTCGTAATCCAGGTAATCTGTGTACAAGGTGGTCTCTTGATTTGTAAAGACCACGTTGTCTCTGAGTTTGGCCAATTTTTTATTTCCGTCATATTCAGCATATGCGCTGCTAGTCCTAATTGGATCCTCTTGATCCACTATCCGTACATTTCCAAACAATCTTGCCTGATTGGTTGCTCTATAAAAATAGGCAGAGTCACAATAAATCAGCGAGTTTTGATGCCTCATCTCCACATCCCCAATTAACCTTTCAAATCCGCTCTCCCCGATCAACTCTCCAGCTTTATTGATTTCCAAGGTAGATGAACCTTGAGCTGAGGCTTGCCTTACCAAAAGGAAAACGAAGGAAAGGATCAGATAAAGACGAGGGTGTAGACTATTCATAAATTCTAAGATGTCGGCAAAATTAGCAGAAAATGATATTTTTGATCAATGATCGAAGCTTTTATCCAGCATATCAAGAAGAAGTCCCTATTGGACACCGATAAGAACTATCTTTTAGCCTGCAGTGGCGGATTAGATAGTGTATGTCTTGGAACCTTGATGTATCACGCAAAGATTCCCTTTGAAGTGGCTCATGTGAATTTCCATTTAAGAGGTTCTGAAAGTGATGGGGATGAGGTATTTGTAAAAGAGCTTGCTGCCTCTTGGGGAAAGAAGTTTCATGTTCATCATGCACAAACTGCCCAAACGGTAGAAGAAAAACACATTTCCACCCAAATGGCCGCAAGGGAAATTCGATATGATTGGTTTGAAGAAACCCGGAAAACCAGAAATCTGGATGGAATTGTATTGGCGCATCATAAAGATGATCAAATAGAAACGATCTTTTTAAACTTGACCAGAGGTACCGGCATAGAAGGGGTATACGGAATGGCAGACAAAAGAGGTTGGCTAATTCGCCCTTTACTTCCATTTTCAAGAGACGAAATCAAGGAGTTTGCAGAAAAAAATTCCATCCGCTGGAGAGAGGATAGTTCTAATACCAAGACAGATTACAAAAGAAATAAACTTCGATTGGTAGCTTTACCGGCATTGTATGAAACCACCGAAAACACCAAAGAAAATCTACTGACAAGTTTCGAACGACTTAAGGATACCGGAAAGGCATTTTCAGGACTTTTTGATTTATGGAAGTCTAAAAGCATTCAGGAGAAAGAAGACCTTCAAACCCTTCATTTCCAATACTTTATTCACATGGAAGGAGCGACCACCTTGCTCTATTTTTGGTTGAGGTCGTATGGGTTCAATTCAGACCAAGCCAAAGAAATTTATGAAACCTGCACCTATCAAGAGTCTGGAAAAATCTTTACCTCTACAGATTATGTTGTCAATATCGATAGACAACAAATCATCCTTTCTCCTAAAGCCCTGATTTTTGATGAAATAGAACTCACGAAAAATGACTTAGGATTTACTCTGCCTGAGGGGAAATACGAGATGCTCAAATTGGAAGAGGTTTCAGAAATAGACCCAAACAAAGCCAATGCAATGTTGGATTTGGACCAACTGGAATTCCCTTTAACCATTCGTAATTGGAACGAAGGAGATAAGTTTATTCCATTAGGGATGAAAAACAGCAAAAAAATCAGTGATTTTTTGATAGATTTGAAAATACCCGTGGTGCAGAAGCAAAGGACAAAAGTCTTAGTTTCCGGAGGGAAAATTGCTTGGATCCTCGGCTTACGAATCGCGGATTGGGCAAAATGCACTGCTGCTACTAGAAAAACTTTATACCTGAAAAAACGGTGATATGAGAAATCCATTTTCCAAGACCTACTCGCCTGAAGATCATGAAATGTTTGATTTCCTTTCCCAGATCAAGTTTTTCGAAAGCATGAAAAACAAGGAGATGGCAAGGTTTCTTCCAGCCATGCATCACCGCACCTACAAAAGGGATGAGGTAGTTTTTTTCAGTAAAGACCCCAGTCAGGCTTTATACTTGGTCAAAAGGGGACAAATCACCTTGACCATTGACGTCAGGGATACATTTGAAACAATCTTGGAAATCAATAAGGGTGAAGCATTTGGAGAAAACTCCTTATTAGAAAATGCAAAAAGGACCTACACTGCCATTATTGTTTCCGAGGAAGCGGATTTGATAGTGATTCCATATTATGCAATCCAAGAAATCTTTTCCAGCAATCCTAAAATCAAGGCAAAGATGATGACCTCTTTAGCTGAATATTATAACGAAAACAATCAGCGACTTTTCAGATCCTACAGAGAATCCTTTGGATTTTTCAGTCTCCGTCAGATGTTTGAATAAGACATCTTATCTCTTTCCTCATTCATTCATCAAAAATCTGCCTTTCAAGGTAAAGTATTCACTTCCTTGCTTCTATTCCTAGGCATAGTTTAATAACTTAGCGACGCTTTTTTTAAGGCAGTAATAAAAATAAAATCAATATAATCTCATGAGCAAAGTAACCGTAGTAGGGGCAGGTAACGTGGGTGCTACCTGTGCCGATGTATTGGCTTATCGCGAAATCGCAGAAGAAATAGTTCTAGTTGACATCAAAGAAGGTGTTGCTGAAGGCAAAGCCCTTGACATTTGGCAGAAAGCTCCAATCAATCAGTATGACAGCCGTACTGTAGGAAGCACAAATGATTACAGCAAAACAGCTAACTCTGATGTAGTAGTGATTACCTCTGGTCTTCCTCGTAAACCTGGAATGACTCGTGACGACTTAATTGAAACCAATGCTGGAATCGTTAAGTCTGTAACAGAAAATGTTATAAAATATTCTCCAGATGCAATCATCATTGTGGTATCCAACCCACTTGACGTGATGACTTACCAAGCTCATCTTTCTTCTAAATTACCAAGAACGAGAGTAATGGGTATGGCTGGAATTTTGGATACTGCTAGATACAGAGCATTTATTGCTTCTGAATTGAATGTTTCTCCAAAAGAAATCCAAGCAATTCTAATGGGTGGACATGGTGACACAATGGTACCACTTCCAAGATACACTACAGTTGCTGGTATTCCTGTGACTGAATTGATCGACGCGGAGAAATTGGATGCAATTATCGAAAGAACCAAATTCGGTGGTGGTGAATTAGTAAAATTAATGGGTACTTCTGCTTGGTATGCTCCAGGTTCAGCAGCTGCTCAAATGGTGGAAGCTATCTTGAAAAATCAAAGAAGAGTATTCCCTGTTTGTATCAAACTTGAAGGCGAATATGGAATCGACGATTGTTACCTAGGTGTACCTGTTATATTAGGTAAAAATGGCATCGAGAAAGTTCTTGAACTTGACTTGAATGAGGAGGAGAAAGCATTGCTAGAGACTTCTAGAGGCCATGTAAAAGAAGTAATGGAAGTTTTAAATAAGTTAGGCAAGTAATCCTACTTATTTGATAGATAGAGACCTAAGAGTTTAGAGTTTGCACTCTGAATTCTTAGGTCTAATTTTTGTGATCTATTTTCTGAATCAGACAAAGAATCGTGAAAATCTGGAAAAGCCTTCTTGTACTATTATTTGTGATCCTTTTAGCGGGAGGAGGTTTTTGGGTTTATCAACAATATTTTTCAGCCCGAAAAGTCAATAGCTTAGACCTAATCAGTCAAGATGCTGTTTTTGTGTTTGAAACCTACCAAGGGGCAGAAACATGGAATTCTTTAGTAAATGATCCTGCTTGGGGGATCTTCAAAACTTTTCCTGCATTTGAAAAATTATCCGATCAACTGATCACCTTGGATAGTCTTACTGGTGAAAGCGGTCAAATCGCCAAACTAGTCCAAAAAGAACAACTATCCATTAGCCTCCATGCTACGGGCATCGAAAACTTTGAGTTACTATATACCTTAAACCTAAGTCCATCGAAAACCTCTGGACTTCTCGAAGACTTTAAATCAAAAATCCCTGAGGGCTCAAGGTTTCAGACCCGAATGTATTCTGATCAGGAAGTGGTAGAATATTATGACCAAGAAAATAACCGAATTTGGTCAATTGCCATTTTAGGAGATCTGGTAGCATTTTCTTCCTCTTCCTTTCTGGTAGAGCAAGCGATTAGATATTACCTAAATGAAAATCAGGAAGGCTTTTCAAAATTAATTCAAAACACTGAATTAGATCGAAACTCACCAGGAAGACTTTTATTATCTGGAAAAGGAATAGCTTCCTTACTAAAGGGAGTGGCTGGAGATAGAGAAAATCAAGCCATTTCAAATTTAGAAATCATGAATGCGGCCTTGGCTTTAAATCTCTCTTTCAAGGAGGGCCTACTTGAATTCACCGGACCGGTTTTTTATCCTGACCCTATTAATTTTACTCCTTCTATTCGAGCCAACCTATCAGCGATAGAGTCCCTGATTTCAAACAGAACGCTGTCTTTAACCCAATACAATCTAGAAAGCATTTTTGAAACTCAAAAAATAGAAAATAGAGCATTCCCTTTTAGATCCACTCTGGTAGGAGAAATCCAAAGAACTCTGACGGACCGAGGTTTTTTTGATAATTTTTCGGGTGAACTTTATTTGCTGGATTTAGAGAAGTTTGGCGGATCTGACCAAAATCTAGCTTTACTTGCAAGAACTGTGGATGCAGCCCCAGCCTTATCCCTTCTTAAAGATTTTCAAAAATCTGAAAGTGAAGAAAACTCCGACTTCTACTTAGATTATGAAATCTTGTTTGTTCCTGAAGAAGAGTTTCCTGCTCACTTATTTCAAGGAAAATTCCATGGTTTTGGACAGACATTTATCACTTCAGTAAATGACATTTTGATCTTTGCTAATTCCCAGCAAGCAATGAAATTGATATTGGATGATTTTACTTCAAACAACACCTGGAGAAATTCTTCCAACGCACCTGCCGCCAAATCAGAATTGAATTCCGCTTCTGGGTTTTCAAGAATTTACCTGATCGATGAGATTTGGTCCAAATGGACTAAATATTCTAATCCTTCTTGGAGTTCTTTTTTACAAAGGTATACCAGCAGCTTCCGCTCTTTTCCTTGGATTTCTCTTCATATCAACAAACTCCCTGATAGAACAGAAGCTACCTTAAGGTTTCCATACAAGAGCGATTATACTCCTGAAATCAAGCAATCAGGCGCCATTAGCCTACAGCCTAATAAAAGTATTGTCCTTGATCAAAAACTGATTTATGGTCCTGCTACCGTTATTAATTACCAAGACAATACCCAAGATATATTAGTGCAAGATGAAAATAATGTCATGCACCTATTCAACGAAATCGGTGAAGAAGTCTATTCTTATCCTTTAGACGGACCTATCGTTTCGGATATCTTTCAGGTGGACTATTACAAAAACGGAAAACTTCAGATTCTTTTAGCCACCAAAAACAAAATTTACGGAATAGACCGCCTTGGCAACCTACTGCCTCGGTACCCATTTAGCTTGGGCAATCAGTGGATTTCTCATCTAAATTTGGTAGACTATTCAAATACTAAAGAATACCGCTATTTTATTAGTACGGAAGAAGGAAACCTTTTCCTTTTAGACAAAACCGGTCAACAGTTAGATGGCTGGAATCCACTACCCATCCAGGAAAAAACCACAAGAGCCCCTGCTCATTACAGAATCCCAGGAAAAGGTGATTATATGGCTGCACTCAGTGAAAAAGGAAATCTGTTTATTTTCAACAGAAGGGGTGAAAAACAGGCTGGAAGCCCTGTGAAACTTGGTGATGCCATTAAATCCCGAGGCATTGTTTGGAGAGATCCAAGTTCAAGATCTTTCAAATTTGTTACTGTCACTTCCAATGGAGAAATAATTCACTCCAATTTTGATGGAGAAATTGGCTATAGAAACCAGCTGATCAAGGATGATCGGGATAGTGAATTCATGTTGGTCCCAGATCAAAAAGAAAATGATTTTGTCTTTATTTCTAGACAATACAATGAAGTCACTGTTCTTGATAAATCGGAAAAACAACTAATGAATATTCGAGTATCCGGTGATGACTTAATCTATCAATACTTTGATTTTGGAGCCGATAGACAGATTTTTGCATTGACTGACCTCACACAAGAATTCTGTTATTTATATGATATGGAAGGTAATCTGATGACTACCATGCCACTGGAAAGCAGTAGTTCAGTTCAAATCACCTACCAATCTTCAAAAGGTCAATACCTGATCAGAACGATCAGCGGATCCAGGATTACTGAATTTTTACTTTCAGAATAAGCACTTTTGAAAAGCTTGGGCTAGGAATTATGAATGGCTAACTTGCAAAAAATCTCAAAACATGATTAAAAAGTATTTCTTGTTACTCTGGATATCTTTCCTGGCATCCTCTTATTCATATGGCCAGTTAATAACGGAGCAAAAAGATTTGATGGAAGTTTCTGATGAGGTGAACTTAAGTTCCCCTTATCACACGACTTTGACTTTTTTTTACAATTTGGAAGAGGAAAACTTTCATCCTGATAAAGCCGCCAAAACCTTTAATTTGAAAGGTGCTGAAACCTTGAACGGAAATCAACTTAGCGTAAAACTGAAGCAGATTTTTGAGGGAAAAGGGGTCATCATCAGAACTAGTAGCATCCCTAATGAGCAAAACTATAGAGACACCTTATCCGGTTCAGATCAGATCTTTTACTTTGACAGGACAAAACTACCAGGGGTCTTTTTAGAGAAAACAGGTAATCAATGGATGTTTTCTTCCTTCACGGTAGGCCAAATCAATAGCCTGCATAGAGAAACTTATCCTTACGGAACTGCTAAATTATTAGACTTACTTCCAAAAATTGGGAATGAAGAATATTTAGGATTTCACCTGTGGCAATTGGTCGGATTCCTAATCTTGATATTCCTGGTATTTCTCAGCCATTTGGTGTTCACATTTTTAGTCGACAAGGGGCTACTGTATGTTCTAAAACGCTTGGGGTATGGGTATATCGGTGAAAACTACCTATTGCCCATTGCCAGGATTACCAGTTTCTATTTTATCGTGCTTTTGTTGGCGCTATTCCTTCCAGTATTACAGTTACCTACTGAAATATGGGCATGGATTATTGTGATCATCAATACCCTAAAACCTCTCTTAATCACCGTAATTTTCTACAAAATTGTAGATGTTATCGCTGCCTACTTCTCAAAACTGGCAGAAAGAACAGAGTCTACCCTTGATGATCAATTAGTGCCTTTGATCAGAAAGACCCTAAAAGCTTTCGTAATAATCATTGGTACGCTCTTCGTTTTAAAAGAAGGACTCAATCTTGACATTATTCCATTCCTAACAGGACTTTCTATTGGTGGTGTGGCCATTGCTTTGGCAGCTCAGGATACCATAAAGAACTTCTTTGGTTCGGTGATGATCTTTTTGGATAGGCCTTTTCAGGTAGGTGATTGGATTACTTCAGGTGACTTAGATGGAACGGTAGAAGAAGTTGGTTTTAGATCTACTCGAGTAAGAACCTTCCGTAATTCTGTCATGTATATTCCCAATGGAAAAATTGCGGATGCCACGATAGACAACCATGGTTTACGCCAGTACAGACGTTTCTATACGACCATTACAATCACCTATGATACCCCTCCTGAATTAGTAGAGGAATTTGTAAAAGGGCTTCGTGCGATCGTCACCTCTCATCCGAAAACAAGAAAAGACACCTTCCATGTCTATTTCAACAACTTGTCCTCTTTTAGTTTGGACATTATGTTTTACATTTTCTTCGAAGTTCCTACATGGGCCGAGGAATTGGAATGCAGACATGAAATATTAATTCAGATTATGAAGCTTGCTGAAACCTTGGAGGTAAGATTTGCATTCCCTACTCAGACTGTTCATATGGAAACCTTCCCAGAGAAAAAGAGTCTTTCTCCGGAATACGATTCAGACATCAAGAGGTACCAGGCAAAACTCGGTCAGTTCATGCAAGAGGAATTGAGGAAAAAAGAAAATTAAATCTAATTCTACCGATCAATTGACTTCGAGCACTTTTGTGTAAGTGCCCTGATCGGTCTTGATGGTAACTAGAAAACTTCCTTTCAATTCAGGAATAACTATTTCTACCGCATCATTGGAGCTTGAAAGTTGAGGGACTTCGGACCAATAAAGAATCGTCCGCCAATCCATCATTTGATTTGTTTCACTGAAAGGTTCAAACAAACTTATTGCTGAAGTTATTTTTGGTTGAATCCCTGCATACTCTAACAAAATACCATTAGTTGGGATTGGGTATCCTCCAAAATCATTCTTATAGGAAGAAAAGCTCATCACCCCTGGAAATTCCTCCTCATTCAAATAAAAGGTCCTCGATAAAATTTCCAATGTTTTAAATCCTTTTGGATCAAAAGCAGCGAGCTGATCTGAGTCAAATACTGGCATGGCATCAACCAACATGAGTGGATTGGAATCAAAAGCAAAAGACCTGATTTCATTAATTGATCTAAATTCCTTCTTTTTTTGAACAGTTTTTACCGAGATTTCAGGAACATATTCTTTTATAACTGTCTCCACAGTTTCAAAACGGGTGTAATCGTCTAGCTGATAAACCCGATCCTCGACAAATCCAGTCACTACCGGTGCATCTGAAGAATTAAACTCATGCGAAAAATACCCCTCAACTTGACCACCTTTTAGCAATTCCTTTAAGTAGGGTTCATCCGACGGAGTAATTTTCAAAACGGGAAACTCAAAACTTTTCTTGAAATGAGTTCTAGGGGCTGGAGATACTATGGTGAAATCCAGCAAACTCTTATTTCCATTGGCTTGGGCTACCAAATAATCCCAGTTCTGCATTCCTCCTGCATCAAAAAACATCGTTCCATCTGGATCAGGCCTATCTGTAAATAAAGCAGATTTGTCTCCATGAACAGAGATATAATAGAGCTGAGTAGTATCTACTTGACCCGGTTCTACTTTGGCTTCAATTATATGTCCAAAAAGCTCTGGAACTATCAATTTTGGCTCTAGGGATTCATAAACCTCAGAAGACTTTAATTGATGTTGGATTGATAAAAATGGATTAATCACCGCCACACTCAGCTCTCTTACGTTTTCATTTCCTTCTAACTTGACCGAAATTTTCCGTCCAGGACTCCTCTCAATCGATGAGAAGCGTATCCGATCCTCGTCCTTAGGTTGAAATACCATAGATTCTGATCTTTCCTCCACCACCGCAGGAGGAGCTAACCTATTAAATACAGTAATCAGCTGCTGAGACATTCCGGACTCTAAGTCCTGGTAGGGGCTAACTCTTGTAAAAACCCTAAGTAAATAATGATCGGAAGGTAAACTTTGAGGGAGCTTCAAAAAATTAAAGCTTGCTCCTTTCTCCAATGGCATCTTGGCTATTGCGACGGATTCATTGTATCTGTTGAGCAATTCCGCATAAACAATTTGAGATTCTTCCTCTTCATTTCCTTGCTCCACTTTACTAGACACCCAAATTCTTTCTCCTCCGAAGTAAATGTTTTTTGGAATGGAAAAATGAACCTGTTCTCTTCCTGATTGGGCATAAATTTTTACCGATCCTACAACGAACCATAGTACCAGAATAATCCCAATTTTGACTATTTTCAACTTATTCATCCCAAAAATCCGGCTTAACATTGGTTCCTCTCAAGGTGCAATCCGTGCATCTTCGTTCTGCTTTTCTAAAACCAATTGGATCATAACAATTTTCACAAAAAATCGGAATTGCAGGTGTATATCCCCCTGACATAAACGCAGACTCATATTCATCAACAAAAATCGTATCCTGCTCTGCGATACAGCCAAAGTACTCAGGAACATCTAATCTCGGCCAAGGTAGAATATCTTGAAACCCAATAAACAATCTTCTTTGCTTCACTGTACCTAAACTTAAGTATCCCACCACTGGGGCATTTGGGTTTTGATCATTCTTGATATTCCCGCCTATATTCGAAGGCAAAGGGCTAAATATGGAACCTAAGTCATCGGTGTTTTTCCTCATGATTTCCCAAAAATCAGAAGCGCCTTTGTCCAAAGCCTTTTGAGAAATCAAGATGCTATACCTCACCGTTAATCGTTCGTCCCCAGTCGGAATCTGATTGATCGTTTGTCTGAACACAAACTGATCCTCAAAGCGAGAAGAGGTTTCCAAAATCAAATCAGCATTGCTCAACTCACGATAGCATAAATCTGTTCTCAAATCATTGGAGGCCAATACCACGGTTTTTAATTCAGGATCGTATCGATAGGCAGTCGCGAGTTTAGGGCGGAAAGCATAGGTCTCTTCAAATGTCCAAAGAAAATCATCTGCATTCTCATCCCCTTTGGTAGTGAGGAATACCTCCACTCCTTGTTCATATTTATCAAATCCCACATCAATAATCTCTGGGGTCAAAATCGGTTTGATCCATTCAGAAGAATAACTATTCCCGTCTGTAGTGAAGATTCTCAGTCTATAATTTCCATCTTCAGGAATGTCATAGGCAAATTCAAAAGTCCCCTCTCCCAAGGAGTTTAAGGGAAATTGTTCTCCTCCCTCTGACTCTAAAAACACCTCTCCCGAAGGAAAAACGATCTGGTTGAAATCTTCATCTGATTGGATATTCCGGGTGTAGCTTAAATTCAACAAGCTTGGCAACCCTTCTGTGTCCAAATATCCCTCTACCACCAAAATTTTGATATCTGTAGGCTCAATTTCAGGATCGTAGGGTTCTCTACACCCTACCAAGAGCATTATTAAACCCAGAATTATATGGATATTCTTTTTCATCAAAACCTGAAATTATAAGTGATAAATGGAATTGGTTTTGCGAAAATAGAAAGCTGATACCCTCTCAATTTTCCTCCTTCAGGTACATAATACACTGAATACGGATTACTTCTTCCTAGCAGGTTATACACGCCAAATGACCAAGAGGCATGTGCCAGTTTATTTACTTTATGGTTTCCCTCCAAATTGACGGAAAAATCCATCCTGAAATAGTCAGGTATTCTGTATGCATTTCTTTCGGAGAAATATACCCGCTCAGACCCTGCATAATCAAATTTGGAAATTGGCAAGGTGATCGGTCTTCCCGTACTATAATTTAGATTTAGGGAAGTATTGATCCTTTTACTTAACTCATAATTTGCTACCAAAACCAAATGATGGGGTTGATCAAAATTGCTAGAGTAAAATTCTCCATTATTTATTTTTTCCACACTGGGTTCATCAGAAGTCCTTAACAATGACCTAGCATAGGTATATGCCAATGTGCCTTTTAAATCACCCGTATTTTTCTTTAATAGAAACTCCACCCCATAAGCTTTACCCTTGGAATTCAAGACGTCCTGTTCGACGGAATGATTAAGAACGATTTTAGCTCCGGACCTATAATCCAGTAAATTATTCATATATCGATAGTAAACTTCTGTGGAGAATTCCAGCATATTGTTTAGTAGATTTCTATAATAGCCAACTGAGCCCTGACCTCCTGTTTGCGGCTTAATAAAAGAGTCACTTAATTTCCAGGAATCAGTCGGGGATATAGCAGAAGAATTGGACAATAAATGAATATTTTGTCTCATGGTATTAAACCCTAGCTTAACCGAGGATCTGTTGTCCAAAATATACCTAGCAGAAACCCGAAACTCAGGACCATGGTATGTTTTTACATTTTCTCCACTTCCATAGGTCTTTTCTCCAATCACATTACTTTCGGTGATAGGTGCTCCCTCCACATATTCATTGATGCTCAAAGGCCCCAGCAACTGATAGAACATGTACCTACCGCCATAACTCAGTGATAGCTTTTCATTGACAGTAAATTCATCCCCAAAATAGACGGAAATCTCTCTCGCATTCTCTTCTTCTAATTCATCTAATATGACGATAGACTCTTCTCCATATGGTTGATTGATTCCTGGATTAATTGAGTACTGAATCGCATGGATCCCATATTTTAAAATATGGCTTTCATTCTTCCTAGACTCGAAGTCGGCCTTTAAATACAATTGATTGATATCGAAGCTATAATCAAAGGCGTTTAATGGATTATCTTGCCCAATAATTCCAAAATCATATCGATCTGTACCAATCGTAAATCGACCTTCCAGATGATCATTAAAATAATGTCTCCACCCTAGAGAAAGGTTTAAATTCTGATAGGAATAGGTAGTATCTGGGTCAAACCTAAAATCATCTTGACTGATATACCCTGTAAATTCTATGAAATTCTTATCGTTTACTTCATGCTGGATATTAGCATTGATATCATAGAAAGAAATTTTGCTATCATTGAAATCGGCTTCGTCTTCCAATAGTTTCAATGCCCAATCAGAATATGTTGTTCTCCCTCCTAGGATAAAAGTAGTTTTCTCATTTATTGGACCCTCCAAGCTTAACCTACTGGTCAATATTCCAATCCCTCCAGAGCCACCAATTTTGTCCTTTCGCCCATATTTGGGATCCACTTGCAGGACAGAAGAAAGCCTCCCTCCATAGTTTACTGGAATGGAGCCTTTGTATAATTCCACTCCTGACACCACATCAGCATTGAAGGCAGAAAAGAATCCAAATGCATGAGTTGGATTAAAAATCGTAGAATTCCCATAAAGTATTAGATTTTGATCTGCAGCACCTCCACGAACATTAAAACCGGTGGTAGCTTCGCCTACCGTATTCACGCCCGGCATCGTCAAAACCCCTCTTAACACATCCACTTCTCCCATCACTGCTGGCAAACGTTTGACATCAGCAATGCTAATGGATTGAACTCCCATATCTAATTTATTGATATTGGATAATGCTCCTGAACTGACAACCACTTCATCTAAAGAAAGAATGGTTTCTTCAATACTCATGTTTAGTACCCCATCCCCTTTCAGGTCAATTTGCCTTTGCTCCTGAAATCCACCGATATTTTGTACCCATATGGTATGTCGCCCCTTTGGCAAAGTAAGTTGGTACTTCCCATTTCTATCCGTGGCAACTTGGGTAAAATCTACTTTTTCAAGAACAATTGCCCCGTTCATAGGATTTCCAGATTCAATACTGGTTACTACACCAGAAAGTGTGGCTGTGCCGGATTCAGGATTATCAGTAGCCTTCCCTATTACAAACAATTTATTCTTATCGAATTCACCTAAAGAATCCCCAGCATTGACTATACGATCTTGTCGGTCTTGGATATTAAAGTATTCACTAGGAAAATCTATTAAAATCCGACTGCCTTTTGTTACCCAAATCCTGTTTGAACGATCAATGGAATAGGTTAATCCAGTATTCAAAAAAATCTCATCCAGAACCAAACGGACCTCTGTATCGGTAACCTGAAGGTTAATTTGAATGTCTGCTACGTCTGCCTTCTTATAATAAAATGTGTAAGGGGTCTCAGCTTCTATTTTCTCTACAAATGCATCGAAGGACATTCCCAAATATATTCCCGTCAATTTTACAGCTTGATTTGTTTGGGACTGGACATTCCATGAAATAAAAAGTATCAAAAGGGCAAAGTAGATTTTCTTCATTTAAGCAATCCATTAAAACCTTCTGACTTATTTTCTCTTAAGTTCGCCAACTCAAGAATATATCGTTCCTTCTCCAAGGCAAAAAACAAGTCCTTTGCTTTCATATATTTTTTCACTTCTTTTTTTTGAAGCCCTAGACTTTGTATGGCTTGTTTTTTCTTTCTAATAGGCACAAAATCATCGTTGTACCAATAAAAGTATTCCTGATCCTCCACGTATTTATAAGGATATTTCCCTACTTCCTTGGTGGGTTCTATGGTTTTATAATGTTTGATGAGCACTTTAACTTTGCCATCTTTCAAAACTTGATAAAATCCATTCCTGTGATAGGTATATTTTTCATTTCCCTGAAACCTTCTAAAAAGATGATCTTGATCTAACTGAAACTCTTGAATCTTTTCAGCTTTGATCAATATTTTTTGTTTATAAATAGGGTGAAAAGTCACCACTTCATCTTCTGTTTCATCATAGAGCAGTTGAACATCAGTATAGCTAATTTGATTGATGGATAATACCCCCTCTTCAAAATTCCTCCTTTCAAAATAAGGATGTCCCTCATAATTCAGTGGAGATTCTCCATATTGTCCTCCTGTTATTAATTCTTGGAAATAGGGCAGTTGCTCTTTATATAGTGAAATAAATGATTGTGTCTGGGCAGAAATTTTTGCAGCCCACATAAAAAGTAAGACGAATGGAATAAAAAATTTTATTTTTAGCATAAGTTCAATACGATACTAAATCCAATTAGATTCTATTTTGTAGGGAATCTAACAGACGGTAAAAAGGAAAGATAAACGGATTAATTAAAGAATTAAAGATAAGCCTAAAATGAATAGACGAAACCTTCTCAAAACCTTGGCCCTTGCACCAGCGGTTCTATCCACCACTGCAACCCAGGCTAAAACCGATAAAATCAAAAAAACAACATTTAACTATTGTTTAAACACGAGTACTATACGTGGTCAAAAATTAAGTTTAAAAGAAACCATTGAGACTTCGGCAAGGGCTGGCTTTGAAGGAATAGAAATATGGATATCAGATATTGAAGGTTATTTGAAGGAAGGAAACAGTCTTTCATCGTTGAATTCTCTTTTAAAAGATTCTAAGCAGATTGCTTTTAATGCCATTGGTTTTGCACCTTGGATGGCTCAGGATGCCGAAAAATCCAAACAAGGCTTTCTACAAATGGAGAAAGAAATGAAAATGCTTTCTGAACTCGGATGTACCAGAGTAGCTGCTCCTGCTATAGGCGCTGAGGGAACAATTGACGTGCAGCAATCTGCTGAAAAATATGCTCAATTAATTGAATTGGGTAGAAAAACCGGAGTAATGCCTCAATTAGAATTCTGGGGAGCATTCGGCCCTTTTCATAACCTAAGCCAATGCCTTTCTGTAGCCGCAGCTGCCAATGATCCTGATGCTAAAATATTACCTGATGTCTATCACTTGTATAGAGGTGGCTCTGGCTATAACGGATTGAAGTTACTTGGACCTGATGCTTTTGATATTATCCATGTCAATGACATTCCATCTGGAAAAGCAAGGGAAGAATTACAAGATAAAGACCGAGTATATCCTGGAGATGGAATAGCTCCTTATTCCGAAATTTATTCCACTTTAGATTCAATGGGGGGTACTAAAATTCTTTCCTTGGAACTATTCAACCCCAGCTATTATCAACAAGATGCTTTACTTGTTGCCAAAACAGGATTAGAAAAGACCAAAAAAATCTTTGGTTAACCAAACAAGTCCGAGCTTAGATAACGATCTCCCCGGTCACAGGTTATACAAACGATTACTCCTTCTTCCAAGGTTTTAGAAAGTTCGATGGCGGCGTGTAATGCGCCACCACTACTCATACCAGCTAAGACCCCCTCTTCCTTGGCCATTCTTCTGGTCATTTCAGTGGCTTGATCTTGACTTACATCGATTACCTGATCCACTCTAGAGGAATCAAATATAGCTGGCAAAAATTCTGGAGACCATCTTCTGATCCCAGGTATACTGGATCCATCTGTGGGTTGGGTTCCTACAATTTGTACCTGGGGATTTTGCTCTTTTAGATACATGGAAACCCCCATGATGGTACCTGTAGTCCCCATTGCCGAAACAAAATGGGTGATTTTCCCTTGGGTATCCTTCCAGATTTCAGGCCCAGTGGTTTTATAATGTGCTAGATAATTATCCTTGTTCCCGAATTGATTCAGCATATAATATCCTTCTTCCGCGCTCATTTTTTCAGCAAGAGTTCTGGAATACTCGATGGTTTGAGCAGCAGGAGTCAAGATTACGCGAGCTCCATACGCTTCTATAGAAAGTACCCGTTCTCGAGTGGAGTTATCAGGCATTATCAACGTCATATCCAGGCCCATCACTTTGGCAATCATCGCCAAAGCAATCCCTGTATTTCCACTGGTGGCCTCTACTAGCTTATCTCCTTTTTTGATATCTCCTCGATCCAATGCCGATTTGATCATATTGTAAGCCGCACGATCCTTTACGCTCCCTCCGGGGTTTTGTCCTTCCAGCTTACATAAGATTTTTACTTTGGGGTTAGTTGGAATAGCCTGAAGCTCTATTAAAGGGGTATTTCCTACTAATTCAAATAACTTCATTGTTATCATTTTTGAAGACATACATATCTGTCACTTCACTGCCAGTATGGTACATCTGGGTCTGGTAATATACTTTGCTTCCCGCTGGAACGCTTTTAGTGAGCCACACATTTCCACCAATTACACTATTTGCTCCAATAATAGTTTTTCCTCCTAAAATTGTGGCTCCTGAATATATGATTACATGATCTTCGATGGTGGGATGCCGTTTCTTATCCGCATCTTCCTTATTTACGCTCAGTGCTCCTAAAGTAACTCCTTGGTAAATCTTCACATGATCACCAATAATGGTAGTTTCACCTATCACCACTCCTGTACCATGGTCGATGCAGAAGTGTTGCCCTATGGTTGCTCCAGGGTGAATTTCTATCCCAGTTTTGCTATGAGCATATTCAGTAATCATCCTAGGGATCAAGGAAACTCCTAATTTGTGTAATAGGTTAGCAATTCTATAAGCTGCTATGGCATAAAAACCCGGGTAGCTTCTTAAGATTTCCGTCCTGGATTTTGCGGCAGGGTCACCTACGTATATGGCATCAACATCTTCATGGAGATAATCATAAACAGTATTTAAAGACCTGAAAAAATCATGAGCAATCTGGTCCCCATCTCCAGAATGCAAATTATTGTTTCTAGATAAAATGGATGCCAATGACCTTTCTAGAATAGAAAATTTGGCAGCGATTTCAATCTCCTCTTTGAACCTTGTATGGGCAAATTCTGGAAACAAAAGACCCAATAACTCTCTGAAAAACTCCTGAATTGCTTTTGGAGATGGACAGTCAGAGCACTTTTTATTAGCCTCGAAAATTTTTGAAATGAAGGAATCCATAGAATGTGATTTAGCCCACTTGTTTAGAGTACAAAACCAACCCTAATTACATAAGGTTCACCATAGGGTGATCTTAAGTTGTCATGAAGGACATTATAAAGAAAAGTAAAGTTTGCTCCTCCCCTTGGTCCAAAAGGTGCAAAGTAGCCACCTCCTAAGAAAAGAGAGTTTGCCCAAATTCTTTCAAACCGGTCTTGGAGAATATTATAATTGTCAAAATTGATAGATTCAAATTCTGCCTGAGTGAAAATATTTGGCAGCACATTATATCTTGAAAACACTCTTCCACCATACGATGAGGTTTCACCGCCAATGTATCTTTTATCATTAAAATACTGATAGGTAATTCCAACCCCAGATGAGAACCTAGGAGTAATCATCACTCCAACCAAGGGAGATAAGTCAAGTAGGGTAACTGAACCAAACTGCATCCCGAAATTACCTCCAAAGTATAATCTATCTTTGAAAGGAATGGAGTCTTGATATATTTCACGCTGCGCATTGGCAGCAAAATGCAATGAAAAAACCAGAATAAATGCGAGCAGTATTTTATTTTTCAACAATGACATAGAGATCTTCAGTCTTCTTTTTCATGAGATATTTTTCACGTGCAAACTTCTCTAAAAGTTCAGGATTACTCATTAACTCCTCTCGTTCCGCTTTAATTATCTCTTTTCTTTCTTGATAAAACTCCTTTTGCTCGTTCAATTCATTCAGTTTTCCACTCAACCTGAATTGATTAACCACATTGTTAGAATCGATAAAAAACATCCAAAAAATAAAAAAGAGCATTCCGAGCACATAAAAATTTTTCGTGTATTTGAAATATTTACTCATGGTCTAATTTATAGAAGAATTAATTTTAACAAGGTACAAAAATGATGCAAAAAAAAAGCAGTCCCCAAAAGGACTGCTTTCTGTAGTTTATAGAATACTTATTTCTTCTTAGGGAAATACGCTGTATCAGCAAGCAATTCTTCGATTCTCAACAACTGATTGTATTTCGCCATTCTATCAGAACGGGAAGCTGAACCAGTTTTGATTTGACCGCAATTACAAGCTACTGCCAAGTCCGCAATGGTAGAATCCTCAGTTTCACCAGATCTGTGGGACATCACAGCAGTAAACCCTGCTTTATGAGCCAAGTCAATTGCGTCCAAAGTTTCTGTCAATGTACCGATTTGATTTACTTTGATCAAGATAGAGTTTGCAGATTTTTCTTCAATACCACGCTTCAAGAACTTCACGTTGGTTACAAATAAATCGTCTCCTACCAACTGAACTTTATCTCCAATTTTAGCAGTCAACATAGCCCATCCTTCCCAATCTTCCTCGGCACATCCATCTTCGATAGAATCAATTGGATACTTTTCAGTCAATTCAGCCAAATAATCCACTTGCTCAGCTCTAGATCTAGCTTTACCAGTATCTCCTTCGAATTTCTTATAATTGTAAACGCCATCTTCAAAGAACTCAGAAGATGCGCAATCAAGTGCAATGGTAAT
Organism: Algoriphagus halophilus; assembly: GCF_900129785.1. Taxonomy (NCBI): domain Bacteria; kingdom Pseudomonadati; phylum Bacteroidota; class Cytophagia; order Cytophagales; family Cyclobacteriaceae; genus Algoriphagus; species Algoriphagus halophilus. Next base: position 354,842 of record NZ_FSRC01000004.1, on the reverse strand, counting down.
ATCAGAACCCGCTTTGTAGCCCGCTTTTTCGATCGCATCCAAGATACAACCTAGCGCCTCTTCCGTACCACCAGAGAAGTTTGGAGCAAATCCACCTTCATCCCCTACTGCAGTACTCAAACCTTTGTCGTGAAGAATCTTCTTTAAATTATGGAAGATCTCAGCACCCATTCTCATCGCTTCAGAGAAGGTTGGAGCTCCTACAGGACGTATCATAAACTCCTGGAATGCAATAGGAGCATCAGAGTGAGATCCACCATTGATGATGTTCATCATTGGAACAGGGAGAGTTTTGGCATTTACTCCACCTACATATCTGAACAAAGGAATCCCTAAATCGTCAGCTGCAGCTTTAGCTACGGCCAAGGAAACTCCCAGGATCGCATTTGCACCTAATTTTGATTTGGTATCAGTTCCATCCAATTTGATCATCAAGTTATCGATCCCTCTTTGATCAAAAACTGATTCTCCGATCAATTCGGATTGGATAATTTCATTCACATTTTCGACTGCTTTTAAAACACCTTTTCCAAGGTATTTACTTTTGTCGCCATCACGAAGCTCTACGGCCTCATTAACACCTGTAGAAGCACCACTTGGTACTGCTGCACGGCCAAAAGCACCAGAGTCTGTAAGTACATCTACTTCAATAGTAGGGTTACCTCTGGAATCTAAAATTTGTCTCGCATGAATTGCTTGTATCAACGTCATAGTATAAAAGGTTATTGAGATTTAATTTTTGTTTATTAAAGAAATAAAGTCGTCAAAAAGGTAGCGCGAATCATGAGGTCCTGGAGAGGACTCTGGGTGATATTGCACGGAAAAAGCAGGCTTATTTTTAAGTCTGATTCCTGCTACGGTATTATCATTCAAATGAACGTGCGTGATTTCCACTTCTGGATTACTCTCAGAATCTTCTCTGGATATATTAAATCCATGATTTTGAGAAGTAATTTCACTTTTCCCTGTATTCAGGTTTTTAATAGGGTGGTTTAGACCTCTATGTCCATGGTGCATTTTATAGGTGGAAATCCCTACTGACTCTGCCAAGATTTGATGTCCCAAACAAATTCCAAAAACAGGTTTTCCAGTATTTAAAATATCTTTTGTGGTTTCCACAGCATATTCCATTACAGCAGGATCACCAGGCCCATTAGAAAGGAAATAGGCATTAGGTTTCCAGGCTTCCATTTCTTCCAATTTAGTCTTGGCGGGGAATACTTTACAGTAAACACCACGATCAGAAAGATTTCTTAGAATGTTTTTCTTGATTCCAAAGTCAAGGCAGGCTACTTTGATTTCGGAGTTTTCATCCCCAACAAAATAGGGCTCTTGGGTACAAACTTGAGAGGAAAGCTCTAAACCATCCATATTGGGCACTTTCTCCAATTCAGCCTGTAAACCTTCTATGTCTCCTTCAAATTCTGAACTGATAATCGCATTCATCGCTCCTTTGGAACGAAGGTGTCTCACCAATTTTCTGGTATCTACGTCTGCGATTCCAGTTATTTTATTTTCAACAAGGTAGTCCTGTAAAGAACCAGAAGCATCAATTCTTGAATAAATATCAGAGAAATTATTCACTACAATGCCCGCTACTGTTGGGAAATCGGATTCAACCTCTGAATCTATCACCCCGTAATTTCCTATATGCGGAGTGGTAGTAACCACAATCTGTCCAGTATAGGATGGATCGGTGTAAATCTCCTGATATCCAGTCATACCAGTGTTAAAGCAAATTTCGCCGCCATTGGTACCGGCGTTTCCGATAAGTGTGCCATGGAACACTGTTCCGTCTGCTAAGAGTAAAGTCGCTTTTTGTCTAATCATTTTCTAGAAAGTTGCCCAAAGTTAAAGATTTATTGGTAAGGAAAATAAATGGATGGGGTATAAAAAAAGGATTGAACGAAAGTCCAATCCTTTTTTATTGTCAAAGTCGTTGATCAACTTATTTTTCTTCAGTTTCACCTTCAGTTGCATCAGCAGAAGCTTCTGGAGCCTTAGGCTCTTCAGATTTAGCTTCAACAGCTGGAGTAGCAGGAGCTTCAGCAGCAGATTTACCAGAACCTCTACGAGATCTTCTAGTAGTCTTCTTAGCTGGTTTCGCATCCTTCAACATTAATTCGTTAAAGTCAACTAGCTCAATGATACACATCTCGGCATTATCACCTAGACGGAATCCAGTTTTGATAATACGAGTATATCCTCCTGGACGTGTACCAACTTTAGAACTGATTTCACCGAAAAGAGCGATGATAGCATCTTTGCTTTTCAGGTAAGAGAATGCAATTCTTCTGTTATGAGTAGTGTCTTCTTTGGCTCTTGAAACCAATGGCTCCACATATTTCTTCAATTCTTTAGCCTTGGCAAGCGTAGTTGAAATACGCTTGTGAAGAATCAGGGAAGTAGCCATGTTGGAAAGCATAGCCTTCCTGTGAGCGGCTTTCCTACCAAGGTGGTTAAATTTCTTACCGTGTCTCATCGTTATTTATTCTTCATCAAGTTTATACTTAGAAATATCCATCCCGAAGGTCAGACCTTTCTCTTGGATAAGTTGCTCAAGCTCCGCGAGAGATTTCTTACCGAAGTTTCTGAATTTCATCATATCTGAAATTTCAAGTTTGGCAAGATCTCCAAGAGTCTTCACATCAGCAGCTTTCAGACAGTTGAATGCACGAACAGAAAGATCTAGATCGCCCAAAGATGTCTTCAACAATTTTCTCATGTGTAAGAACTCCTCGTCAATTGGCTCTGGTTCAGCAACTCCTGTAGAGTCAAGTACCATAGTTTGATCAGAGAACAACATAAAGTGTTGGATCAGGATTTTAGCAGACTCCTGAAGTGCTTTCTCCGGGTGGATAGAGCCATCAGTAGATACTTCCAAGATCAACTTTTCAAAGTCAGTTTTCTGTTCAACACGGGTATTCTCAACGCTGTACTTTACATTCTTGATAGGAGTAAAGATTGCATCGATGGCAATTTGCCCGAACACCTGCTCTTTTGGTTTGGATTCTTCAGCTGGTAGATATCCTCTTCCTTTCTCGACCATGATCTCAATCTCAAAGTTTTTAGACTCGTCGATGTGACAAATCACCAAATCTGGATTTAAGATTTCGAAAGAAGAAGTGAACTTAGCAATGTCCCCTGCAGTGAACACAGACTGATTTTTGATTTCCACAGTGATTTTACCATCGAAAGCCTCATGAACTTTCTTGAATCTCACCTGCTTTAAATTCAAAATAATATCGGTCACGTCTTCAACAACACCTTCGATGGTAGAAAACTCATGCACCACTCCAGGAATCTTAATGGATGTGATGGCATAACCCTCCAGCGAAGAAAGCAAAATTCTTCTTAGGGCGTTACCGATAGTAACTCCATAGCCTTTTTCTAGTGGTTTGAAAGTAAACAAGCCATGGAAGTCATCGGCCTTTTCCATCACCACTTTTTCGGGCATTTGAAATGCTAGTATGGACATATATCTTGTTCTTTTTTTAAAAGCTGAAAATAGTAAAATTACTTAGAGTAAAGTTCGACAATGAGTTGTTCCTTGACATTCTCAGGAATATCATCTCTGGAAGGCACACTGACGAATTTGCCGGACAATGAAGCGCTATCCCACTCTAACCAGGAATATTTATTAGCACCTCTACCAGCCAAACTATTGGTAATAGCTTCCAAAGACTTAGATCTCTCTCTTACGGAAACAATATCACCAGGCTTCAAAGAATAGGAAGGAATATTTACTACTTCACCATTTACAAGCACATGCTTGTGAGAAACCAATTGTCTGGCACCTCTTCTAGTTGGAGCAATTCCCATTCTATATACGGTGTTATCCAATCTAGCTTCTAGAAGCTGAAGAAGGTTTTCACCTGTAATTCCAGATTTTCTGGAAGCAATATCAAACATCTTAGCGAATTGTCTTTCCAACACTCCGTAGATGTATTTCGCTTTTTGTTTTTCAGCAAGCTGAATAGCATATTCTGATTGCTTCTTTCTTCTACCTCTACCATGTTGTCCTGGAGGATAGTTTTTCTTTTGAAGCGCTTTGCTATGCCCTTCGATAGGCTCGCCAAACTTTCTGGCGATCTTTGCTTTAGGACCTGTATATCTAGCCATTCTATTACAAATTTAAAATTAAACTCTTCTACGCTTTGGAGGACGACAACCATTGTGCGGCATAGGAGTTACGTCTGTGATAGTCGTTACATCCAATCCTACATTTTGCAATGTTCTAATCGCTGATTCACGACCAGATCCTGGACCTTTTACAAAAACTTCGATTTTTCTCAAACCTAAGTCATAAGCCACTTGTCCGCAGTTTTGCGCAGCCATCTGTGCAGCGTAAGGAGTATTTTTCTTTGAACCTCTGAAACCCATTTTACCGGCAGAAGCCCAAGAGATTACTTGACCTGCATTATTGGTAATAGAGATGATGATATTGTTGAAGGAAGCTCTGATGTGAACTTGTCCTACAGCTTCTACCTTAACAACTCTTTTTTTACCTTTTGCTTTATCGTTTCTTTTCTGAGCCATAATCTAATCAGGTTTTATTTAGTTGCCTTTTTCTTGTTAGCAACTGTCTTTCTCTTACCCTTCCTTGTTCTGGCGTTGTTCTTGGTATGCTGACCACGAACTGGAAGTCCTTTTCTGTGTCTCAAACCTCTGTAACAACCAATATCCATTAGTCGCTTGATGTTCAATTGGATCTCTGATTTCAGAACACCTTCGGTTCTGAATTCTTCGGCAATAATGTTACGGATTGCGGTTGACTCATCGTCATCCCACTCACCTGCTTTTTTGTCGAAGGAGATACCGGCCTTGCTCAGGATCGCCTTGGCGGAGCTTCTTCCAATTCCGAAGATATATGTAAGCCCGATTTCGCCACGCTTATTGTCTGGTATGTCTACACCTGCAATTCTAGCCATAATCTTAACCTTGTCTTTGTTTAAACTTAGGATTCTTCTTGTTGATGACGTAAAGTTTTCCGTTTCTTCTTATCAACTTACAGTCAGCACTTCTCTTCTTAATAGATGCCTTTACTTTCATATCAGTCTATTTATAACGATATACAATTCTACCTTTTGATAAATCATAGGGAGACAACTCTAATTTTACACGATCTCCAGGAAGAATTTTGATGTAGTTCATTCTCATCTTTCCAGAAATATGCGCAATCAACTGATGTCCATTTTCTAGTTCCACTTTAAACATTGCATTAGACAATGCTTCGATAATGGTACCGTCTTGTTCTATAGATGTCTGTTTAGCCATATTAGAATTTGAAATTCTCTTCTATGTATTTATGGGTTGTCAAAACCTCTGTTTTATCTTCAAATATTGCCACTGTGTGCTCATAGTGGGCGGAAGGCTTCCGATCTGCAGTGCGGATCGTCCAACCATCTCTCTCTTGTACAATGTTTCGTGTACCCAGATTCACCATAGGCTCAATTGCAATCACCATTCCTGCTTTTAGCAGGGGACCACTTCCTTTTTTGCCATAATTAGGAACTTCTGGGGATTCGTGAAGATTACGACCGATTCCATGTCCGACTAATTCTCGAACTACTGTGTAGCCCTTGGCTTCCACAAACTTTTGGATCGTATTTCCTACATCACCCAACCTGTTTCCAAAAACAGCTTTTTCAATACCTAGATATAATGAATCTTTGGTGGCCTTGAGTAATGCTAAGACAGAAGGAGAGACCTCACCAATAGGATACGTATAAGCGGAATCGCTATGAAAACCTTGGTGAAAGACTCCACAATCTACTGAGATTATATCGCCATCTTTCAATTCATAATCGCTGGGAAAACCATGAACAACTACTTCGTTCACAGAAATACAAAGAGCAGCGGGAAAACCATTATATCCTTTAAAAGAAGGAACGCCTTGGTGATCTCTAATATACTCTTCAGCTATTTTATCTAAGAAAGAGGTCTTTACCCCTTCCTTGACATACTTTGCTACTTCCCCATGGGCTCTGCCAAGTATGTCGGCACTTTCTTTAATTATATCAACTTCTTCTGAAGTCTTATAATGAATCATATTAAGCTACTTGGTAATTAGAAGGATTATTCTTCATATTACCGCTCTTCATCATTCCTTCATAATGACGCATTAACAAGTAGCTTTCAATTTGTCTCAACGTATCTAGAATTACACCCACCATAATCAATAGTGAAGTACCTCCATAGAATTGAGCAAACTCTCCACCCACACCTGCAATAATTGCCAAGGCAGGTAAAATCGCTACTGCTGCTAGCAAAATGGAACCTGGCAACGTGATTTTAGAGATGATACCATCAATAAACTCAGAGGTTGGAGCACCTGGTTTGATACCTGGTACAAATCCACCGTTTCTCTTCATGTCTTCCGCTATTTGCTCTGGATTAACCGTGATTGCAGTATAGAAGAAAGTGAAGATGATAATCAAGGATGCGAAAAGCAGATTATATTGCCAAGAAGTAAAGTCACTGAACGTATTACCAATGTAATTCGCAACATCACTTTCCGAAGCCCAGATCTGAGCGATCAAAGCAGGAAGGAACATCAACGATTGTGCAAAGATAATAGGCATTACTCCAGAAGCATTTACCTTGATAGGAATATATTGTCTCTGGCCGCCGTAAACTTTACCTCCTACTACTTGCTTCGCATATTGAACAGGAATTCTTCTTGTCGCTTCTGTCAGAGCAACTACTCCAACTACAATAAAGAATAATACTACTGCTTCAATAATCAAAAGCAACATGCCAGAAGTCCCTTTTTCTAAAGTTTCCGCGATGATCGCACCTGGGAACCTAGAAATGATACCAATCATGATTAGCATAGAGATACCGTTTCCGATACCTTTTTCAGTAATCTTCTCACCTAACCACATACAGAACATGGTACCGGCAGATAATAATACTAAAGAGCTAAACATGAAAAGGGATGTACTAACCATCACAGCACCGGTTGGAAGAATAGTGGCACTTACGTAGCCAATACCCTGTGCGATGGTGATCAAGATGGTTAATACACGAGTAATCTGGTTGATTCTTTTTCTTCCAGACTCCCCTTCTTTCTGCATTTTTTGAAAGTAAGGTACTCCGACAGTCAATAGCTGCAACACAATTGAAGCAGAAATATATGGCATAATGCCTAGTCCGAAGATGGAAGCATTACTAAATGCACCACCTAGGAAGGTATCTATCAATCCAAAAATCCCTTCTGGAGCATCACCCAAACGAGCTGGGTCTACACCAGGAAGAACGATAAAGGAACCCAATCTGAAGATAATTAGGAACCCGACTGTATTCAGGATCCTAACTCTCAGATCTTCGATAGAGAAAATATTCTTAACCGTCGAAATAAACTTTTTCATTTACTTAAATCTTGTTTACAGAACCACCGTTTTTCTCAATAGCTGCAGTTGCAGAAGCAGAGAAATGATGAGCAGTTACGTCTAATTTGGCCTTCAATTCACCTCCACCGAGGATTTTGATTTTGTCATTCTTAGAAGCTACTCCATGAGCTACTAGAGCCTCCATGTCGATTGCTGCTAAGTTGTACTCCTCAGCAAGAACTTGCAAGGTATCCAAATTTACTGGTTTGAACTCAACCTTATTCAAGCTTTTGAAGCCAAATTTAGGAACTCTTCTTTGAAGTGGCATCTGACCACCTTCAAATCCAGCCTTAGACTTATATCCAGATCTGGATTTAGCACCTTTATGACCTCTCGTAGAAGTTCCACCTCTACCGGAACCAGTACCTCTACCGATTCTTTTACGAGTTTTTGTAGACCCTTCTGCTGGTTTTAATGTATGCAGTTTCATAATTAAGCTTCCTCCACTTTTACAAGGTGATTAACTTTATTAACCATACCAGCGATCTGTGGAGTATTTTCAACTACTACAGATTTGCTGATTCTTCCTAGACCCAAAGCAGTGATAGTAGCTTTTTGATCCTTCGGACGGTCGATAGTACTTTTAGTTTGTGTGATTTTGATCTTTCCCATGATGATTATCCGTTAAAGACTTTAGACATTTTCACACCTCTTTGCTGAGATACAGCAATCGCATCTCTTAATTGAGTCAAAGCATCGATTGTTGCTTTCACCACGTTGTGAGGGTTTGAAGATCCTTTAGACTTTGCCAATACGTCAGTAACGCCAGCACTTTCTAAAACAGCACGCATCGCACCACCAGCGATAACACCGGTACCTGCCGCAGCTGGTTTGATCAATACAAAACCTCCACCAAACTTACCAATTTGCTCATGAGGGATGGTTCCTTTCAAAACTGGTACTTTCACCAAGTTTTTCTTAGCATCTTCAATGCCTTTAGTGATCGCGTCAGTTACTTCGTTAGCTTTACCTAAACCGTAACCAACTACACCAGCACCGTCACCTACGACAACTATTGCAGAAAAAGAGAATCTTCTACCACCTTTCACCACTTTGGCTACTCTGTTAATAGCAACTACCTTTTCTTTAAGTTCTGTATCTGTAGCCCTAATAGGCTTTTTTCTTAGTTGAGACATAGTTGATTAAAATTTAAGGCCTCCTTCTCTTGCTCCATCAGCCAAAGCTTTCACTTTGCCATGGTACAAATAGCCGTTTCTATCGAATACTACTTCGCTAACTCCGTTTGCAACAGCTCTTTCAGCTAATTTCTTACCTACCTCAGTAGCAATTGCAATGTTGGTGTTCTCTTTCGCTCCCAATTCTTTGGAAGATGCCTGAGCCAATGTTTGACCTTTAAGGTCGTCCACAAGCTGTGCATACATGCCAGTATTACTTTTGAAAACTGACAAACGAGGTCTGGAATCAGTACCAGAAATCTTTCTTCTGATACCCTGCTTGATTCTAAGTCTTCTGGAATTCTTATTAAATGCCATAACCTATTATTTTTTACCGGCAGTTTTACCAGCCTTACGTCTAATTTGTTCACCCACGAAGCGCACACCTTTACCTTTGTAAGGCTCAACTTTACGAAGTCCTTTGATTTTGGCAGCAACTTGTCCGATCAATTCCTTGTCAATTGCCTCCAAAGTAATGATCGGGTTTTTACCTTTAGGAGTCTCTGTCTTTACACTCACCTCAGAAGGTAATGCAAAGAAGATGTTGTGAGAATAACCAAGGGAAAGTTCTAACACTTGTCCTTGATTTGTAGCCTTGTAACCTACACCAACAAGCTCCAAGTCTTTTTTGTAACCTTCAGATACACCAATGACCATGTTATTGATCAAAGATCTGTAAAGTCCGTGCATAGACTTGTGTCTTTTGGAATCGGTAGGTCTGGAAACGACAACTGAATTGTCTTCCACTTTTACCTCAATATCGGGATTCACATCCTGAGTGAGTGTACCTTTTGGACCTTTAACAGTGACCAGCCCGTGAGCTGACACGTCTACAGTAACACCGCCAGGTAGATTTATTGGTTTTTTACCTATTCTAGACATGATAGTAAATTAATATACGTAGCAAAGTACTTCGCCCCCAACGCCTTCAACGCGGGCTTCTTTGTCAGTCATTACACCTTTAGAGGTGGAAATAATGGCGATACCTAAACCATTGATTACTCTTGGAAGAGAGTCATGCTTAGCATATTTTCTCAAACCTGGAGTACTTACTCTTGTTAGATTAACAATTGCATTTTGCTTGGTAGTAGGATTGAATTTCAAAGCGATTTTGATAGTTCCCTGAGGACCATTCTCTTCGAATTTGTAATTCTGGATATATCCTTTGTCGTGCAATACTTTTGTAATCTCCTTCTTAATGTTAGAAGCAGGTATCTCTACGATTCGGTGAGAAGCCTTGATGGCGTTTCTCAACCTAGTCAGATAATCAGCTATTGGATCAGTCATGATATTTTATAAGTCTAGCTCCACCCTAATTGGGCGTGCAAAGTTACGAATTGATTTTTAGAATAAAAACTACTGTCGTTATTTTACCAGCTGGACTTAGTCACTCCAGGAATTTTGCCTGAAGAGGCCATTTCCCTGAAGGTTACCCTGTTGATACCGAATTTTCTCATGTAGCCTTTTGGACGACCAGTTAGTTTACATCTGTTGTGAAGTCTAACCGGGGAAGCGTTCTTTGGCAATTTGTCAAGTGCTTCATAATCACCAGCTGCTTTCAGCTCAGCTCTTTTTTTAGCATACTTGGCTACCAGACGTTCTCTTTTTCTCTCACGAGCTTTGATGGACTCTTTTGCCATGACTATTCTTCTTTATTTTTGTTAACGAAAGGCATTCCGAAAGCCTTCAACAATGCGAAGCTTTCCTCATCTGTTTTAGCAGAAGTCACAAAAGTGATATCCATACCAGAGATTCTGTTCACCTTTTCGATGCTGATCTCAGGGAAGATAATCTGTTCTGTTACACCTAAAGTGTAGTTCCCTCTACCGTCGAATCCTTTGTCAGAAATACCTTTGAAGTCTCTTACACGAGGAAGAGCAACAGTCATCAATCTGTCAAGGAATTCATACATTTTTTGACCTCTTAAAGTAACTTTAGCTCCGATAGGCATTCCTTCTCTTAGCTTAAAGTTAGACACAGAAGTCTTTGCTTTGGTAGCAACTGCTCTTTGACCAGTGATTAAAGAAAGCTCTTCAACACCTTGGTCTACCAATTTCTTATCAGCTACTGCAGCACCGATACCTTTATTCAAAACAATTTTTGAAAGCTTAGGCACCTGCATCACAGAAGAATATTGAAATTTTTCTTTCAAAGCAGGGACGATATCGTCCACATATTTTTGTTTGATTCTTGGATTAGCCATTGATCACCTCCCCAGTTTTCTTAGAGTATCTCACTAATTTCCCATTTTCACCAGCTTTACGACCAGTTCTGGTAGCTTCACCAGTTTTAGGATCTACAAGCATCAAGTTACTAATGTGCAAAGCAGCTTCTTTCTTCTCGATACCACCTTGTGGTTTTGCAGCAGTAGGCTTTACGTGTTTGGTAATCATATTGATTCCTTCTACGAAAGCTTTTCTTTTTGCTGTATCTACAGAAAGTACTTTGCCTGATTTGCCTTTGTCATCCCCAGCAATCACTTTCACAGTGTCACCAGTTTTGATATGCAGCTTAGGCTGCTTATTGAATTTTCTTTCCATGATTACAATACTTCAGGGGCCAAAGAAACGATTTTCATAAACTGCTTCTCTCTCAATTCTCTAGCAACTGGGCCGAAAATACGAGTGCCTCTAGGCTCATCGTTGTTGTTCAACAATACAGCAGCGTTGTCCTCAAATCGGATATAAGAACCGTCTTTTCTTCTTACTTCTTTTCTGGTTCGCACGATTACCGCTCTTGAAACGGTACCTTTTTTCATGTTGCTGGAAGATAGGGCTGACTTTACAGTCACGACTACTTTATCACCGATAGAAGCATAACGCTTCTTGGTTCCTCCCAATACACGGATCACCAATACCTCTTTGGCACCGGAATTGTCCGCCACACTTAGTCTGGATTCTTGTTGTATCATGATTATTTAGCCCTTTCAATAATTTCAACTACTCTCCAACGTTTGTTCTTACTCAGCGGACGAGTTTCACTGATTTTAACGAGGTCACCTGGGTTACACTCGTTTTTCTCGTCATGAGCCATAAATTTGGTTGTTTTGGCAACAAACTTACCGTACATGGCATGCTTTACGCGACGCTCAACTGCAACGGTAATGGACTTGTCCATCTTGTTACTTACCACTTTACCAACTCTTTCTTTTCGAAGATTTCTCTCAATCGTAGCCATTTCTTTTTCTGTTAGCTAGTTATTTGGCAGCCAATGCAGTCTTCAATCTTGCGATCAGACGCTTGGTCTCGCGGATTCTATTAGGATTCTCTATAGGAGATATCGTGTGCGCAAACTTAAGTTTGGTCAGATTCCCCTTCTCAGCGACAATTCGCTCGGCGATTTCACTTGCGGAAAGTGATTGGATCTCAGTATTTTTCATTGTCATTCTATTCTACGTAGTCTCTACGAACGATAAAATTGGTACTTACTGGTAGCTTCTGTTGAGCTAATCTTAACGCCTCTTTAGCAGTCTCCAGGCTCACGCCTGTAGCTTCGAAAAGGATCGTTCCTGGTTTGATAACAGCTACCCAATATTCTGGAGCACCTTTACCCTTACCCATACGAACCTCTGCGGGCTTCTTAGTAACTGGTTTGTCAGGAAAAATTCTGATCCAAACCTGTCCTTCTCTTTTCATGGCTCTTGTCATCGCGATACGAGCTGCCTCGATCTGACGAGAAGTAATCCATCCTGCTTCCAGGGATTTGATGCCAAAGTTGCCGAAAGAAAGCGTATGCCCTCTTTGTGCAATGCCTTTGACACGGCCCTTTTGCATTTTCCTATATTTAGTTCTTTTTGGCTGTAACATGCGTTCTCACTTAGTCGGTGAAAATTAGTTATTTCTTTTTCTGCGTCTTGGACCGTCGTTTCTCTTAGGGCCTGAATGACGAGATCCTTTCGGCTCGTTTGCAGCTCCCTGATTTGGAGAAAGGTCTCTTTTACCGTACACTTCACCTTTGAAGATCCATACTTTGATTCCGATGATTCCGTACACAGTAAGTGCTTCAGAAAGTGCGTAATCAATGTCTGCTCTCAACGTATGAAGAGGAATTCTTCCTTCTTTGTACATTTCGGATCTTGCCATCTCGGCTCCACCCAGACGACCAGAAAGTTTTACTTTGATTCCTTCTGCTCCCACTCTCATGGATGCTGCAATGGCTTGTTTCATTGCTCTTCTGAAGGAAATTCTAGCTTGAAGTTGCTGAGCGATAGATTCACCTACCAATTTCGCGTCCAATTCAGGTCGCTTAATTTCGAAGATATTGATTTGAATATCTTTGCTAGTGATCTTCTTAAGTTCTTCTTTCAGCTTGTCTACTTCGGCTCCACCTTTACCAATTACAACACCTGGTCTGGCAGTATGAATGGTAAGCGTGATTCTCTTAAGCGTACGCTCAATGATCACCTTAGCAATCCCACCTTTAGGAATTCTGGCAAGGACGTACTTACGGATTTGCTGATCTTCGTATAGTTTTTCAGCGAAGTCTTTCCCACCATACCAGTTGGAATCCCAGCCTTTGACTACACCAAGTCTAAATCCTATTGGGTTGATCTTTTGTCCCATAGTCTGTTCTTAATTTGCCTTTTCGTTTGTTTCTACTACATCAGCGGTAACATCACCAGCGTCGAATGAATCGATCACGAGAGTTACATGATTTGATCTCTTGCGGATTCTGTGGCCTCTACCTTGAGGAGCTGGTCTCAATCTTTTGAGAGATCTGCCTTCGTCCACCATGATGGTTTTCACAAACAAATCAGCTTCTTCAAGTTTAGCGTCAGGATTCTTTGCCTGCCAGTTGGCAACGGCAGAAAGCAATAACTTTTCCAATTTCAAAGCTCCGTGATTCGGAGTAAACTTTAAAATACTAAGTGCATTCCCAACTCTCTTGCCTCTGACAAGGTCAGCCACAAGGCGCATCTTACGCGGAGAAGTAGGAACATTATTTAATCTTGCGATAGCTTCCATGATTATCTCTTTCCTTTATCTTTTTTGGCAATGTGGCCTCTGAAATTTCTGGTTGGAGCAAATTCACCTAACTTATGACCTACCATGTTGTCAGTCACAAATACAGGGATGAATTTATTTCCATTATGCACTGCGAAGGTATGTCCTACGAAGTCTGGAGAAATCATAGATCTTCTTGACCAAGTCTTGATGACAGATTTCTTGCCGGACTCGTTCATAACATCCACTTTCTTCACCAGGTGATGTTCGATATAAGGACCTTTTTTTAATGAACGTGCCATAATTATTTAGATCTTTTGCTGATGATGAACTTGTTTGAATACTTCTTAGGTGATCTGGTTTTCTTACCTTTAGACAGAAGACCTTTTCTAGATCTTGGATGTCCACCGGAAGAACGACCTTCACCACCACCCATTGGGTGATCTACTGGGTTCATCGCAACACCTCTAGTACGAGGTCTTACACCTAACCATCTCTTACGACCAGCTTTTCCAAGAACTACGTTCATGTGATCTGCATTGGAAACAGTACCGATTGTTGCCATACAAACACCAAGAACTAGTCTCATTTCACCGGAAGGAAGCTTGATAGTCACGTACTTACCCTCACGGGCAACGATCTGTGCATATCCACCAGCACTTCTGGCCATTACTCCACCTTTACCTGGCTTCAATTCTACATTGTGTACAATTGTACCAAGAGGAATGTTAGCCAATGGCATCGCATTTCCTACTTCTGGAGCAACTTGCTCACCGGAAATCACTGTTTGTCCTACTGTCAAACCTTCCGGGGCGATAATGTAGGCCTTTGCACCGTCTGCGTAATATAGCAGGGCAAGACGTGCAGTTCTGTTTGGATCATACTCAATCGCCTTTACGGTCGCAGGTACACCAAACTTATTTCTTTGGAAGTCTACTATTCTTAGTCTTCTCTTATGACCACCACCAATGTAACGGGCAGTCATTTTGCCTTCATTATTTCTTCCGCCTGATTTCTTCAAAGGAGCAAGAAGAGACTTCTCTGGCTTTGACTTTGTAATCTCGTCAAAAGCTGGAGCTACTCTGAATCTTGTCCCTGGAGTAACAGGCTTCAATTTTTTAATTGCCATGATATTGATTCAATTAAATTTCTCCGTAAAAATCAATTACCTGTCCATCAGCTACTTCAACAATCGCTTTCTTGAAAGCATTGGTAAAGCCTGATACCACTTTGTTTTTGGTGTATCTAGTCTTATGCTTTGCAGCATATCTCATGGTTCTGATAGAAACCACATCCACACCATATGTTTTTTCAACTGCATTCTTAATCTCTGGCTTTTTCGCAGTTTTCTCTACGATAAATCCATAAACTCCTTTTTCGTTCATGGCAGAGACTTTCTCAGTAATTAAAGGCTGCTTTAGAATATCCATTGTCTTATTTCGATAAAATGGTTTCCAACATACTTACAGAACCTTCACAAATCACTAAGTGGTCAGCGTTAAGAACCTGGTAAGTATTTACATCATTTACAGTCACAACTTTTGACTTAGGTAAGTTTCTGCTGGACAAGTACACATTCTTGTTTTCTTCTGGAAGAACCACCAATGTTTTCTTATCTGCTAAAGACAAACCGTTCATCAAAGCTAAATAGCTCTTAGTCTTTGGAGCCTCAAAAGAAAGGTTTTCCAATACGACCAAGCTATTGTCTTTCACTTTATAAGAAAGTGCAGACTTTCTAGCCAACTGCTTTAATTTTTTATTCAACTTGAAGGAATAGTTTCTTGGCTTAGGACCAAATACTCTACCTCCACCTCTGAAAAGCGGGGACTTCAAAGATCCAGCTCTAGCACTACCTGTACCTTTTTGCTTTTTGATCTTCTTAGTAGAACCAGCGATTTCATTTCTTTCCTTTGACTTGTGAGTACCTTGTCTTTGGTTCGCCAAGTACTGCTTCACGTCCAAATAGATCGCGTGATCATTTGGCTCAATTCCGAAGATTTCATCAGAAAGGTTTACCTTTCTTCCAGTATCTTCTCCTTTATGATTTATTACTGCTAATTCCATGGACTTATTTCTCTAGAATAACGAAAGAATTTTTAGGACCTGGTACTGAACCAGAAACCAACAGCAGGTTTTGCTCAGGATAAATCTTCAACACTCTTAGGTTGATTACCTTCACTCTGTCACCGCCGGTTCTTCCTGCCATACGCATTCCCTTGAATACTCTTGATGGCCAAGAACAAGCACCAATGGAACCTGGGTGTCTCTGTCTGTTGTGCTGACCGTGAGTTTGTCCACCCACACCACCAAAACCGTGACGTTTTACTACACCTTGGAATCCTTTACCTTTAGAAGTACCGATAGCATCTACGAAGTCACCTTCGACAAACACTTCACCAGCCTTCACAGTAGCCCCTAGATCTACCTGGCCTTCAAATTCGACCCGGAATTCTCTGAACTCAACAACTTTTTGCTTTGGCGTAGTACCGGCCTTTTTAAAGTGACCGATCAATGGCTTTGGCGTATTTTTCTCTTTACGCTCGCCATATGCCAACTGCACTGCGTTGTACCCGTCTGTTTCAACGTTTTTTACTTGCGTCACTACGCAAGGACCAGCTTCTATTAGCGTGCATGCGACATTACGTCCATCGGCACTGAAAATGCTAGTCATTCCTACTTTTTTACCTATAATACCAGACATCTATAATAAGATAATTTGATAATTCACAAGCGCTTATACGCATGAGCCCTTTTAAAGGACTGCAAAGTTACTGAAATAAAATTCTGCAACAAATGCCAACTCGTATATTTTCAAACATTTAGCAACATTTTTACTACTGCTAAACAAAAGAAAGCACTTTAGAATCGTCGAAATGGTGAATATATAAAAAGACCTGCGCGTGAACGCAGGCCTTTTTTATGAAATATTTAAGAGCAGATCAAACTTTGATCTCTACATCTACTCCACTTGGAAGCTCGATTTTCATCAAAGCATCTACAGTTTTGGAGCTGTTAGAGTAGATATCAACCAATCTCTTGTAAGTACAAAGTTGGTATTGATCTCTCGCTTTTTTACTTACGTGTGGAGATTTCAACACCGTAAATTTCTCCTTCTTAGTAGGCAATGGAATTGGTCCCACTACTACCGCACCAGTGGCCTTTACAGCCTTCACGATTTTCTCTGATGACTTATCCACCAGGCTGTGATCGTATGATTTTAGTTTTATTCTGATTTTCTGATTCATCGCAAATATTGATTAGTCTTTCTGACCTTTTACGTTAGCAATTACGCTCTCTGCTATGTTGTTAGGTACAGCCTCATAGTGAGAGAATGTCAAGGAAGCTGTTGCTCTACCGGAAGAAATTGTTCTAAGGTCAGTGATGTAACCAAACAATTCAGACAATGGTACAGATGCTTTGATTACAGATGAAGTACCTTTGGTATCCATACCTTTCATCAAACCTCTTCTTCTGTTCAAATCACCAGTGATTGGACCAGTGTATTCGTCAGGAGAAACTACATCTACAGACATGATAGGCTCCAATAATTGAGGCTTACATTTCTTAGCTGCTTCTTTGAAACCAATTCTAGCTGCCAATTCAAAAGAAAGAGCATCAGAATCGACATCGTGGAAAGATCCGTGGAACAATCTAACTTTCATAGACTCTACTGGGTAACCAGCAAGAGGTCCATTTTTCATAGATTCCGTGAAACCTTTCTGGATCGCTGGAATAAATTCTTTTGGAATTACACCACCTACGATACCATTGACAAACTCAAGTCCTGGCTTCACTTCTCCAGTTTCTGGATCTGCATCTTTAGGTCCAAGTTCGAACACGATATCCGCAAATTTACCTTTACCACCTGACTGCTTCTTGTACACTTCTTTGTGTTCAACAGAACCAAACAAAGCTTCTTTGTAAGCAACCTGAGGAGCACCTTGGTTGATTTCAACCTTAAATTCTCTCTTCAGACGGTCGATAATAATATCTAAGTGAAGCTCACCCATACCTCTCAAGATAGTCTGACCGGTTTCATGATCAGTATTTACTTGAAGTGTAGGATCCTCTTCTACAAGCTTAGCAATCGCCATACCCAATTTATCTACGTCAGCTTGAGTCTTAGGCTCAATCGCGTAACCGATAACAGGCTCAGGGAAAATCATGGACTCAAGAACTACCTTACGGCTTTCAGAACATAGAGTATCTCCTGTCTTGATGTCTTTAAATCCAACAACAGCTCCAATATCACCAGCTCTTAACGCATCGATTTGGTTTTGCTTGTTGGCATGCATCTGGAACACACGTGAAATACGCTCTTTGTTTCCAGAACGGCTATTGAATACATAAGATCCAGAATCCAAAATACCAGAGTATGCTCTTACGAAACATAATCTACCCACGAATGGGTCAGTCGCGATTTTGAATGCCAAGCCAGCGAATGGCTCATCTTCGTTTGGAGCGATTCTAACATCTTTCTCCTCATCATTCAAATCGTGAGCAATGATATCATCCTTGTCCAATGGAGATGGAAGCAATTCCATTACCAAGTCAAGCATGGTCTGAACACCTTTGTTTTTGAAAGAAGATCCACAAACCATAGGAACGATTTTCATGTCGATGGTTGCTTGTCTCAATGCAGAAAGAATTTCTTCTTCTGTAATAGAGTCTGGATCATCAAAGAATTTCTCCATCAAAGACTCGTCGTACTCAGCAACAGCTTCAAGTAAATGCTCTCTCCACTTTTCTACATCTTCCAACATGTCTTCTGGAATAGGAACTTCTTCGAAAGTCATTCCCATATCTTCCTCATTCCATACAATGGCTCTGTTGTTAATCAAGTCAACAACACCTTTGAATTTGTCTTCAGCACCGATAGGAATCTGCAATGGCACTGCATAGCTACCAAGCATTTCCTTCACTTGCTTACAAACCTCAAGGAAGTTTGCGCCAGCACGGTCCATTTTGTTAACGAATCCGATACGAGCGACTTTATAATTATCAGCTAATCGCCAGTTAGTCTCAGACTGTGGTTCAACACCATCCACAGCACTGAATAGGAAAACTAAACCATCCAATACTCTCAAGGAACGGTTTACTTCTACAGTAAAGTCAACGTGTCCAGGAGTATCAATGATGTTAATTTGATATTTTTGATCTCTGTAGTTCCAGAATACGGTAGTAGCAGCGGAAGTAATAGTAATACCTCTCTCCTGCTCCTGCGCCATCCAGTCCATCGTAGCAGCACCATCATGCACCTCTCCGATTTTGTGGGATACCCCAGAGTAAAAAAGAATTCGCTCAGTAGTAGTTGTCTTACCAGCATCGATGTGAGCAGCAATACCGATGTTTCTGGTATATTTTAAATCTCTTTTAGCCATCCTAATTAAAATCTAAAGTGGGAGAATGCTTTGTTAGCCTCGGCCATTCTGTGTGTATCATCTTTTTTCTTCACTCCGGCACCTTCGCCTTTGGAAGCAGCTATGATCTCACCAGCAAGTCTGTCCATCATTGTTTTCTCTCCTCTTCTTCTAGCATAAGTGATCATCCACTTAATACCTAGAGAGAGCTTTCTTTCCGGACGAACTTCCATTGGAACCTGGAACGTAGCACCACCAACTCTACGACTCTTCACCTCTACGGATGGAGCAATATTGTTAAGCGCTTTTTTCCAAACTTCAAGACCATTCTCACCTACTTTTTCCTCAACTTTTTCTACTGCATCGTAGAAAATTCTGTAAGCAATACTCTTCTTCCCATCTACCATTAGACAGTTCACAAACTTGGTAACCAAGGTATCATTGAACTTAGGATCAGGAAGAATATATCTCTTCTTTGGTTTCGCTTTTCTCATTTTTTCTAAATGTTATAAAGTATTATTTCTTTGCCGGGGCTTTTCCTGCCTTCGGTCTTTTAGCACCATACTTAGAGCGACCTTGTTTACGGTCTTTAACTCCTGCGGTATCAAGTGCACCACGGATGATGTGATATCTTACACCTGGTAGATCTTTCACACGACCACCTCTAATCAATACGATTGAGTGCTCCTGTAGATTGTGACCTTCCCCTGGAATGTAAGCATTCACTTCTTTTCCATTTGTCAATCTCACCCTCGCCACTTTTCTCATTGCTGAGTTAGGCTTCTTAGGGGTTGTAGTGTATACCCTGGTACAAACACCTCTTCGCTGAGGACATGCATCCAAAGCTCTTGATTTTGATTTGGTCTCCAGTGTAGTTCTACCTTTTCTTACTAACTGTTGAATAGTAGGCATTAACTGATAAAATTTAGTTTTCCTGTAAACTGTTAAATTTTGGACTGCAAAGGTAACCAAAGTAATAAGATGAACAAAATTAAGTAGTTATATTTTTGTTACGCCTCACCTGGAGTACCAAAGCTGATCGGGAATTGTGGGGCTCCACCACCCTGATTTATCTTCCCAAAAGCATCTTCATACTTGTCAATATTGTCCTTTAAAGCTGCTAATAAACGTTTTGCATGTTCTGGAGTCACAATAATTCTTGATTTCACTTTTGCTTTTGGAACTCCTGGCATTAATCGGATAAAATCAATCACAAATTCAGAATTGGAGTGTGCGATCATCGCCAAATTTGCATAAACTCCTTCAGCTACTTCCTCCGATAGTTCTACATTGATCTGTTGATCAGGTCTTTTCCCTTTTTCGTCTTGCATTTTTGATGGATTAAAAAAGGCCTGTACGAATACAGGCCTTTTGTTAGTTGTTATTTCATACCATTATAGAATGGCTTCGCTTGATTTCTTAGTGGATACATGATCCATGCTATCAGAAAGTTTATCGTATTCCTCTTTGGAACCAACGATGATGTTCTGGATTCTTCTTTGTCCAGTACCCGCTGGGATCAAGTGTCCAACCAATACGTTCTCTTTCAATCCTAACAATTCATCACGCTTACCTCTAATGGCTGCCTCAGAAAGAACCTTGGTAGTTTCCTGGAATGAAGCGGCAGAAAGGAAGCTTTCTGTACCCAAAGAAGCGGCAGTAATACCTTGTAACGTTGGCTTAGAAACTGCAGTTTCAGCATCTCTAACTTGTACCAACTTAAGATCCTTACGCTTCAAGCTTGAGTTTTCGTCTCTCAATCTTCTGGCAGTAATAATCATACCTGGTTTCAAAGTAGAAGAATCACCTGCGTCCATTACCACTTTCTTGTCAAGGATATTATCATTTTCCTCTCTAAATGCCCACTTGTCAACTACTTGGTTTTGAAGGAATCCAGTGTCACCAGCATCCAAGATCTCAACTTTCTGCATCATTTGAGATACGATCACCTCAATATGCTTGTCATTGATTTTTACACCTTGAAGTCTATATACTTCCTGAATTTCATTTACCAAATATTCCTGAACAGCTGTAGGACCTTTGATCGCCAAGATATCATTTGGAGTAATTGCTCCATCTGATAACGGCTCACCTGCGCGGATAAAGTCATTCTCCTGAACCAAGATATGCTTAGAAAGAGATACCATGTATTTCTTAATCACTCCATCTTTAGATTCGATCAAAATCTCTCTGTTACCACGCTTGATACCACCATAGGTTACTACTCCGTCGATTTCAGAAACAACTGCTGGGTTAGATGGGTTTCTAGCCTCAAACAATTCTGTTACTCTTGGTAGACCACCGGTAATATCTCTTGTTTTACCAACAGATCTTGGGATTTTAACCAACACCTGACCAGCTTTGACTTTCTCGCCAATTTCAACTGCCAAGTGAGCTCCCACTGGAATATTGTAAGATTTGGATTCATCTCCATAGTTTACAATGATCGCTGGGTTTTTGGTTCTATCCTTAGTATCGATAATTACTTTTTCACGGAAACCAGTTTGATCATCAGCTACCTCTTTGTAAGTAATTCCTTCTACGATTGCCTCAAAGTCGATGGAACCATCGAATTCTGAAAGGATTACCGCATTATATGGATCCCACTTACATAGTGCGCCATTTTTGCTGATCTTCTGACCATCCTTCACTTCTAACAATGCACCATAAGGAACATGGTTAGAAACTAAAGTTTTGCCAGACTTAGGATCGTTGATTTTGATCTCTCCGGATCTACCCATTACTACTGTTACAGGTTCTCCATCCTTGTTGGTAGTTTCCAAGGTTCTCAACTCCTCATCAAACTCAACAATACCTTCAAATTTAGCCGTGATGCTCGCTTCAACAGCCATGTTAGATGCAGTACCACCAACGTGGAACGTTCTCAATGTCAACTGAGTACCTGGTTCACCGATAGACTGTGCAGCGATTACACCAACAGACTCACCGGATTGTACCATATAACCAGTTGCAAGGTTTCTACCATAACACTTAGAACAAACACCTCTACGGGTTTCACAAGTCAATACGGACCTGATTTCAACCTCTTCAATGGCAGATTCATCCACTTTAGCAGCGATTTCATCTGTAATTTCAATTCCTGCAGGGATGATCAACTCATCTGTAATTGGATCATATACATCGTGAACAGAAACTCTACCTAGGATTCTTTCAGATAATGGCTCAACGATCTCATCATTGTCTTTCAATGGAAGAACGTTCAAACCTCTCAAAGTACCGCAGTCCTCTTCTGTCACAATCATATCCTGAGCAACGTCTACCAAACGACGAGTTAAGTAGCCCGCATCGGCAGTTTTCAATGCTGTATCGGCAAGACCTTTACGTGCACCGTGCGTAGAGATAAAGTATTCCAATACATCCAATCCTTCCTTAAAGTTGGAAAGAATCGGGTTTTCAATAATCTCACCAACTGAACCTTGCAAGTTTTTCTGTGGCTTAGCCATCAGACCTCTCATACCACCTAGCTGACGAATCTGCTCTCTAGAACCACGTGCTCCTGAGTGCATCATCATGTAGATCGCATTGAAACCTTGCTTATCCTCTTCCATCTGCTTCATTAGATTATTAGTCAAATGAGAGTTGGTACGAGTCCAGATATCAATTACTTGGTTGTAACGCTCGTTATCAGTGATCAGACCCATCAAGTAGTTATTCCAAACCTGATCTACCTCTTCCTTGGCTTTGGTGATCATTGGTTCTTTTTCTTCTGGGATAATTACATCATTTAGTCCCATTGACAAACCACCTTGGTAAGCACTTTGGAAACCTAGATGCTTGATATCATCCAAGAATTTAGCTGTACGTGCAATACCACATACTTTTACTACCTGAGCAATAATCTGCTGCAGTTTTTTCTTGGTAAGAAGCTCATTTACATAACCTACTTCCTCAGGAACAAACTGGTTAAAGATCAATCTACCAGCAACCGTATCGATGATTTCCTCTACAATAGATCCATCTGGCTTACGAACATTCACCTTACACTTGATATTCGCGTGCTTGGAGATCACTCGTTCGTTTAATGCAATTACTACTTCCTCCGTACTGTAGAAGGTCATTCCTTCACCAGGAACTGGCTCTTCTGGAGTAGATTTCTTGCCTTTCGTTACATAATACAGACCCAAAACCATATCCTGAGATGGTACAGTAATAGGAGCACCATTGGCAGGGTTAAGGATGTTATGAGCAGAAAGCATCAACGTAGAAGCTTCCAAAATTGCTTCATGGCCAAGTGGTACGTGAACCGCCATCTGGTCACCGTCAAAATCGGCGTTGAATGCAGTACATACCAATGGGTGAAGCTGGATTGCTTTTCCTTCGATCAATTTAGGCTGGAATGCTTGGATACCTAGTCTGTGAAGAGTAGGAGCACGGTTTAGAAGAACAGGATGTCCTTTCAATACATTTTCCAAGATGTCCCATACCACTGGATCTTTACGATCCACAATTTTCTTGGCAGATTTAACAGTCTTTACAATCCCTCTTTCAATCAGTTTTCTGATGATAAATGGTTTGAAAAGCTCGGCTGCCATATTTTTTGGAAGACCACACTCGTGAAGCTTTAATTCAGGACCTACCACGATCACAGAACGACCGGAATAATCCACACGCTTACCGAGCAAGTTTTGACGGAAACGGCCTTGCTTACCTTTCAACATGTCAGAAAGGGACTTCAAAGCACGGTTACCATCAGATCTTACCGCATTTACTTTTCTAGAGTTATCGAACAAAGAATCGACAGCTTCCTGTAGCATTCTCTTCTCGTTTCTCAAAATAACCTCTGGAGCTTTGATATCGATCAATCTCTTCAATCGGTTATTTCTGATAATTACTCTTCTATAAAGGTCATTCAAATCAGAAGTAGCGAATCTACCACCATCCAAAGGAACCAAAGGTCTCAATTCTGGTGGGATCACTGGAACCATTCTTACTACCATCCACTCAGGACGGTTTTCAATTCTGGTTCTTGCATCACGGAATGCTTCTACTACTTTCAATCTTTTCAAAGCTTCTGCTTTTCTCTGCTGAGAAGTATCAGTAGCTGCTTGGTGACGAAGTGCATAAGAAAGATCATCCAGCTCAATTCTAGCCAACAACATTTCCAAAGCTTCAGCACCCATTTTGGCGATGAATTTATTTGGATCGTCATCATCAAGCATGTGATTTTCCTTAGGAAGCTTATCCATGATATCCAGGTACTCATCCTCAGTTAGGAAATCCAAGTATTGAATTCCGTCCTCAGCTTTGATACCTGGTTGTACTACAGCATAGCGCTCATAATACACAATCTGATCAAGCTTCTTAGTCGGTAGACCAAGAAGATAACCGATTTTATTAGGAAGAGATTTAAAATACCAAATGTGAGCAACTGGTACTACCAGCTCGATGTGCCCCATTCTCTCTCTTCTTACTTTCTTTTCTGTAACCTCTACACCGCAACGGTCACAGATAATACCTTTATACCTGATGCGCTTATACTTGCCACAATGACATTCCCAGTCTTTGACAGGACCAAAGATTCTCTCACAGAACAAACCACCCATTTCTGGTTTGTAAGTTCTATAGTTGATAGTCTCTGGCTGTGTCACTTCACCGTTTGAACTATCCAGAATAGATTCTGGAGAAGCCAAACTAACGGTGACTCTGGAAAAGTCGATGTTAAGTTTTTTATTTTTTCTGAACGCCATAGTTTTTTGAAAGATATGTAAAGGGCTCTTGCGAGCCCTAATGAGCTAAATTAATCCAGGGTAATTTCAAGAGCCAAACCTCTCAATTCATGAACCAATACATTGAATGATTCTGGAATATTAGGTTTAGGAAGGTTTTCACCCTTCACTATCGCTTCATAAGCTTTAGCTCTACCGATTACGTCATCTGATTTAACAGTCAGGATTTCCTGAAGTACGTGGGATGCACCGAATGCTTCCAGTGCCCACACTTCCATTTCTCCGAAACGCTGACCACCGAATTGAGCTTTACCACCCAATGGCTGTTGCGTAATCAAAGAGTATGGACCAATAGAACGCGCGTGCATCTTATCATCCACCAAGTGACCCAATTTAAGCATGTAAGCCACACCTACGGTTACTGGTTGGTCAAATTTCACACCGGATAGACCATCATATAGATAAGTACGCCCGTATGCTGGTACGCCTGCTTCTTCCAACTCAGCAGAAACCTCTTCCATAGAAGCTCCATCGAAAATCGGAGTAGCATATTTCTTACCCAATACCTGACCTGCCCAAGCAAGTACAGTTTCGAAGATCTGACCAATGTTCATACGAGATGGTACACCCAGCGGGTTCAATACGATATCCATTGGAGTTCCGTCTTCTAGGAACGGCATGTCTTCGTCTCTTACGATTCTAGCGACAATACCTTTGTTTCCGTGACGACCTGCCATCTTATCCCCTACTTTCAATTTACGCTTCTTAGCCACGTAAACCTTAGCAAGCTGAACAATACCTGCAGGAAGTTCATCTCCAACTTCAAGAGTAAATCGATCTCTCTTGAATAGACCTGAAATCTCGTTTCTGGAATTGGTGTAGTTTTTCACCAATTTCACAATCAGATCATTGGTATGTGGATCATCGGTCCAATCATCCAAAATGATATCAGAAATCAAGTTTGCTTCCTCTGGAACGTTATAGTTACTTTCGTCTCTATAAGGGTTCTTCGCAGGGAACAAGTTGTTTTCGATATTCTTCAGATTGAATTTAACACCCTTGCTGATGATCTCATCTCCAAACTTGTGTTTCACGCCCAAAGATGTTTTACCATCCAAGAGAGTCACCAATTTGTTGATCATTCGAGCTCTGATACCCAATAGATCTTTGGAGTATTTTGCTTTCAGTTTTTCAACCTCAGCTTTTGCTTTCGCTCTAACTTCTTTATCCTTTTTAGGACGAGAGAACAACTTGGTTTCGATAACCACACCATTCAGAGATGGAGAAGCTTTCAATGATGCATCTTTTACATCACCAGCTTTATCCCCGAAGATTGCTCTCAATAGTTTTTCTTCTGGAGTTGGATCAGTTTCACCTTTAGGAGTGATTTTACCGATGATAATATCACCTTCTTTCACTTCCGCACCAATTCTGATTACACCATTCTCGTCCAAGTGCTTCACAGCCTCTTCAGATACGTTAGGAATTTCAGAAGTTAATTCTTCTTCCCCACGTTTGGTATCTCTTACTTCTAGTTGGAATTCTTCAACGTGGATAGAGGTAAAGATATCTTCACGAACAACTCGCTCAGAAATTACAATCGCATCCTCAAAGTTATATCCTTGCCATGGCATGTAAGCCACCTTCAAGTTCTTACCTAGAGCAAGCTCTCCTTCGTTCGTCGAATATCCTTCTACGAGAACCTGGCCTTTCACTACTTTCTGACCTTTCAACACCAATGGAGTCAAGTTGATCGTAGTATCCTGGTTGGTTCTTCTGAACTTAATCAGATCGTAAGATTTATATTCGTCTGTAAAGTTTACTAATAGTTCATCATCAGATAGGTCATACTTGATGGTGATTTTCTTAGCATCTACATAGTCAACTACACCGTCTGCTTCTGCAATAATCAAGGATCTTGAATCTACAGCTGCTTTTGCCTCAAGGCCAGTACCTACAATAGGAGACTCTGCTTTCAACAATGGAACTGCCTGACGCTGCATGTTGGATCCCATCAAGGCCCTGTTTGCATCATCATGCTCCAAGAAAGGAATCAAAGAAGCAGCTACTGACACAATTTGGTTTGGAGCAACGTCCATGTAGCTGATTTCAGTTGGTTCAAGAACCGGGAAATCACCTTCAAATCTTGCTTTTACTTTTTCATTGATGAAATTACCTTTCTCATCCAAAGGTGCATTTGCCTGTGCAATGTTATTGTCATCTTCTTCTTCAGCAGTAAGGAATACGATGTCACTCTTATCCATACTTACTTTCCCGTCTTTCACCTTTCTATAAGGAGTTTCCAAGAAGCCCATGGAATTCACTTTAGCGTGAACGCAAAGAGAAGAAATCAAACCAATGTTTGGACCTTCCGGAGTTTCAATAGTACAAAGACGACCATAGTGTGTATAGTGAACGTCACGTACCTCGAAACCTGCTCTTTCTCTAGATAGACCCCCTGGACCCAATGCAGAAAGTCTTCTCTTGTGAGTCAACTCTGCCAATGGATTGGTTTGATCCATGAACTGAGAAAGCTGGTTGGTACCAAAGAATGAGTTAATTACAGAAGAAAGTGTACGTGCATTGATCAAATCGACTGGTTTGAAGTCTTCATTGTCACGAACGTTCATTCTTTCACGAATGGTTCTAGCCATTCTAGCAAGACCTACACCGAACTGGCTATAAAGCTGCTCACCTACAGTTCTTACTCTTCTGTTACTCAAGTGGTCAATATCATCGACTACTGCTTTAGAGTTGATCAATCCAATTAGATACTTCACAATTGAAATGATATCCTCTTTAGTCAAGACAATCTTTTCAGATTCAATGTCAAGACCTAATTTTTTGTTGATTCTATAACGACCAACTTCACCTAGATCATAACGCTTGTCAGAGAAGAATAAGCTATGAATTACTTCTCTTGCAGTCGCCTCATCAGGTGCTTCAGTGTTTCTCAACTGACGATAGATAACTTCTACTGCTTCTTTTTCAGAGTTGGAGTTATCTTTCTGTAATGTATTATAAACGATAGAGAAATCGGCGATATTCACATCTTCCCTATGAAGGATGATGCTTTTCGATCCCGAATCCAAAATCATAGAAATATCTTCATCCGTAAGTACGGTATCACGCTCAAGCAATACCTCATTTCGATCGATGGATACTACTTCACCAGTATCTTCATCCACGAAATCTTCTACCCAAGTTCTAAGAACTCTTGCGGCCAATTTTCTTCCTGCTGCCTTTTTCAGTGCATTTTTAGTGGCTGAAACTTCCTCAGATAATCCGAATAAATCCAAGATATCTTTATCAGAACCATAGCCAATTGCTCTAAGCAAAGTGGTAACAGGGAATTTTTTCTTACGATCGATGTATGCATACATGACATTGTTGATGTCTGTAGCAAATTCGATCCAGGAACCTTTGAAAGGAATGATTCTAGCTGAATATAACTTCGTGCCATTTGTATGCTTGCTTTGCGCAAAGAATACACCTGGAGATCTATGCAACTGAGAAACGATCACTCGTTCCGCCCCATTGATGACGAAGGAACCTTTCTCCGTCATATACGGAAGGTTTCCTAAGAATACCTCTTGCTCAATGGTTTCGAAATCCTCATTATCCTCATCGTGACAAAGAAGTCTAAGTTTTGCCTTTAAAGGGACAGAATATGTCAAACCTCTATCAATACATTCTCCTACACTATACTTAGGAGGATCTACTGCGTAATCGATGAATTCCAAAGTGAAATTTTCTCTGGAATCACTGATCGGGAAGTTTTCGGCAAATACTTTAAATAACCCATCTGCCCGGCGTTTTTCCGCTGGAGTATCCAATTGAAAAAAGTCTTTAAAAGACTGCAACTGAATATCTAGAAAATCCGGATAGTCTTTGACCACCTTAATGGAGGAGAAACTTTTCCTTTCGGTTTGATTCTTGATAGCCAAGGTAGTATATGTTTATAGTGAAATTAAATAACGAAATGCGACAATTTTCGCTTAAAATAATGCAATTTTATACCTGTGCATAAACAGGAAAAGACCTGACTAATTTAGTCAGGTCTTATGGCTAAACCATAACCTATTGGCTCTGGCTTAGCAAATTATTTGATCTCTACTTCAGCACCAGCTTCTTCCAAAGACTTCTTCAAGCCTTCAGCTTCGTCCTTAGCGATACCTTCTTTCAAGGCTTTAGGAGCAGAATCAACTAGGTCTTTTGCATCTTTCAATCCAAGTCCTGTCAATTCTTTTACCAATTTAACTACTGCCAATTTAGATGCACCAGCAGATTTCAAGATAACGTCGAATGAAGTTTTCTCTTCTTCTGCAGCAGCTTCTCCTCCACCAGCACCACCAGCTACAACTGCTACACCAGCAGCAGCAGGTTCGATTCCGTACTGATCTTTAAGGATATCTGTCAATTCTTTAACTTCTTTTACAGTCAAGTTCACCAACTGATCTGCAAGTTGCGTAAGATCTGCCATTGTATTTGAAATTTATTTTTTGTGTTTTTTTTAAATATTAATTTTTTGGTCCTTATGCTTCTTCTTTGTCAGCTAGGGTCTTAAGCACACCTGTAAGGTTGTTTTGACCACTTTGCAAAGCAGAGATAAGATTCATAGCTGGAGATTGTAGCAATCCTAGTAGGTCGCCCAAAAGCTCCTGCTTTGATTTAAGTTTAGACAACATTTCAAGGTTCTCTTCACCGATAATGATATCAGTTTCAATAGCAGCACCTTTGAATACTGGTCTAGTTTCTTTTTTACCTATTTTCTTTCTGAAATCCAGCAAAACTTTTGCTGGCAAATTACTAGTCTCTTTAGAGAAAATAATTCCAGAGAATCCTTTAAGAGCTTTGTCACTTAATGGAGAATAGTCTGCATCAAGGTTTTCAAGCGCTTTTTGAATCAGCGTATTTTTGTATACTTTGTACTCAACACCTTTTTCAAAACAAGTTCTTCTGAACGCATTCACTTGAGCAACAGAAAAACCTGATGCATCTGTGATGTAGAAGAAAGGGTTTTCTCTGAATTTCTCGGTAAGACCGTCGATTATTACTTTCTTTTCGTCTCTAGTCATGATTAAATACCTTGAATACTACCCTTGTCCACTGCGATTCCAGGAGACATTGTACTTGATAAATGAATACTTTTGAAGTATGTACCTTTAGATGAGCTAGGCTTAAGCTTAGAGATCGTAAGCATTAATTCTCTTACGTTGTCCTGAATTTTTTCAGGAGTAAAAGATGCTTTACCAACGCTAGCATGGATAATTCCAAATTTATCAACTTTGAAATCAATCTTACCAGCTTTCACCTCTTTAACAGCTTTAGCTACATCCAAAGTAACTGTTCCGGATTTTGGGTTAGGCATCAAACCTCTAGGTCCTAATACTCTACCCAATCTACCTACCTTCGCCATTACGTTAGGCATTGTGATGATGACATCAATGTCAGTCCATCCACCTTCGATTTTAGCGATGTAGTCATCCAAGCCCACATAATCTGCACCCGCTTCAGTTGCTTCTGCCGCCTTGTCTGGAGTACAAAGTACCAATACTTTGATATCCTTACCAGTACCATGTGGAAGGGCTACAACGCCTCTTACCATTTGATCCGCTTTTCTAGGATCCACGCCCAAACGGATGTCTAGATCGATAGAAGAATCAAATTTGGTATTGGTAATTTCCTTAACGATAGAAGAAGCTGCCTCAAGAGAGTACACTTGGCTTGGGTCATATTTAGAAAGAGCTTCTTTTTGCTTTTTTGTTAACTTAGCCATTGTTTTTTATTTATACTTCCCAAGGGGCTTGTCCAGATACTGTGATACCCATGCTTCTAGCTGTACCAGCTATCATTTTCATAGCTGACTCTACTTTGAAAGCATTTAGGTCAGGCATTTTAACCTCTGCAATTTCTTTTACCTGATCCCAGGTAACCGAACCTACTTTCTTACGGTTAGGCTCTGCAGAACCACCTTTCAACTTCGCTGCCTCTAACAACATATTTGCTGCAGGAGGAGTTTTTACAACGAATTCAAAAGACTTATCCGAGAAAATTGTAATCAATACTGGAAGCACCTGACCCATTTTATCTTGGGTACGTGCATTGTATTGCTTACAAAACTCCATAATGTTCAAACCCTTGGAACCAAGAGCTGGACCTACTGGAGGCGACGGGTTAGCCTGGCCACCTTTCACTTGTAGTTTTAAATAACCAGTGATTTCCTTAGCCATTGCTTAGTCTTGTTTTTCTACTTGTATAAAGTTTAACTCTACCGGAGTATTTCTTCCGAAGATCTTGACCATAACATTCAATTTCTTCTTCTCATCAAATATCTCCTCTATTGTCCCGGTAAATCCACTGAATGGGCCGTCCATTACCTTCACGGCTTCTCCTACTATAAATGGCGTATCCAGCTTCTCTGCAAACTCATCAATCTCTTCAACCTTACCTAAAATACGGTTGACTTCTGATTGGCGTAATGGTTCAGGGGTTTTGGAAGCTCCCCCCTGGTTTGATCCTAAGAAACCGATAACACCCGGGATACTCGTTATTACGTGATTGGCCTCACCATTAGATAGATCTGCATTGACTAAAACGTATCCCGGAAAGAAGTTTCTTTCTCTGACACGTTTCTTGCCATTTCGCATCTCATATACCTTCTCTGAAGGTATCAGCACTTCAGGAATAAATTCGTCAATCTTCTGTCTGGAAATTTCATTGTCCAGATAGGTTTTTGTCTTTTTTTCCTGCCCAGCTACTACCCTGAGTACGTACCACTTATGTTCAGCCATTCTGTAATGTCAATTCAATTAAAATAAATCATAAAACCATTTCATGATGTTTTCGAACCCTAAATCTACTACCCCGATAAACAAGGCAAAGATCAAAGAAGCTACTAGCACCAACACTGCACTATTTTGAAGAAATGAATACTTAGGCCAAGTGACCTTGTTTTTCATTTCATCATAAGACTCCAGAACAAAGTTTTTTAGATTCATATTGTAATACTTACTGGCACGGGCAGAGAGATTCGAACTCCCATCAACGGTTTTGGAGACCGCTATTCTGCCATTGAACTATGCCCGTGTGAATGAACGCTCCGCTAATGGGAACGCAAAATTAGGTATTGTTGACTAAAGAAACAAATGCGATCCCAAAAATATTCAGGATCGCATCGTTTTTATTAGATCAGAAATTGATTAGTCAAGGATTTCAGTAACCTGACCAGCACCTACTGTTCTACCACCCTCACGGATCGCAAAACGAAGTCCTTTTTCAAGAGCAACTGCATTAAGCAAGTTCACCTCGATAGTCACGTTATCACCTGGCATAACCATTTCAACGTTTTCTGGAAGTTTGATCTCACCAGTTACGTCAGTAGTTCTTAAGTAGAACTGAGGTCTGTATTTGTTGAAGAATGGAGTATGACGTCCACCTTCTTCTTTTGACAATACGTAAACTTCAGCTTTGAAGTGTGCGTGAGGAGTCACAGAACCTGGCTTACAGATAATCATACCTCTCTTGATTTGAGCTTTTTCAATACCTCTCAACAAAAGACCTACGTTATCACCAGCTTCACCTCTGTCTAGAATCTTACGGAACATCTCAACACCAGTAACTGTAGACTTAAGTCCTTCAGCACCCATACCGATGATGTCAACTGGATCACCAGAGTTGATCACACCTCTTTCAATTCTACCAGTAGCAACAGTACCACGACCAGTGATCGAGAATACGTCCTCTACAGGCATCAAGAAATCTTTATCTACAGCACGCTCAGGAAGAGGAATGTACTCATCTACAGCGTCCATCAATTGCATTACAGTATCAACCCACTTTTCTTCACCGTTCAATGCACCAAGTGCAGAACCAGCGATTACTGGGATGTTATCTCCATCGAATTCGTAGAAAGAAAGAAGTTCTCTAACTTCCATTTCTACTAACTCAAGAAGTTCAGGATCGTCAACCATGTCTACCTTGTTCATGAAAACAACAAGAGCAGGAACACCAACCTGACGAGCCAATAGGATGTGCTCTCTAGTTTGAGGCATTGGTCCATCAGTCGCTGCTACCACTAGGATAGCACCGTCCATCTGTGCTGCACCAGTTACCATGTTTTTAACGTAATCGGCGTGACCAGGACAATCTACGTGAGCGTAGTGTCTTTTTGCAGTTTGATATTCTACGTGAGAGGTGTTAATGGTAATACCTCTTTCTTTTTCTTCTGGAGCGTTGTCTATAGAAGAGAAGTCTCTTAATTCAGATAGACCCTTACTAGCCAAAACGGTAGTGATGGCAGCAGTCAAAGTGGTCTTTCCATGATCTACGTGACCAATCGTACCGATATTAACGTGCGGCTTGGAACGGTCGAATTGTGCTTTTGCCATGCGTGAAAATCCTCAGTTTAAGTTTAAAGATATGTTTAGATATAATAATTAAAGCCGTATGAGCCAACGACGGGATTTGAACCCGTGACCCCTTCCTTACCAAGGAAGTACTCTACCCCTGAGCTACGTCGGCTTGAGCCCGATACTTTTCCGAAGAAAAGTATAGAGCGGGAGACGAGGCTCGAACCCGCGACCTGCAGCTTGGAAGGCTGCCGCTCTACCAACTGAGCTACTCCCGCTTTTATTCCGGCTAAGCCGAATTTCTTTTAAGCCCTGCAAAACTAGGAAAAAATTTTGCATTCGGCAATTGTGGGGGAAACAGGATTCGAACCTGTGAAGACATAAGTCAACGGATTTACAGTCCGTCCCAGTTGGCCGCTTTGGTATTCCCCCAACTATTCGTCACTTTTTAAAGTCTTTTTCGATGACCTATCTATCGTAACGGATGGCAAAATTATAGCCTTTTATTAAAGTTTCAAAGGATGTATTTCAAATTTCATGAGATTTTATTCAGTATTTCTACAAACAACTTAAAATCAGTGAATTAATTTTTCACAATTAGTGCATCCATGAAGTAATCATAGTAACTTTTCAATTCAGGATCTTTCTCTTGGGCCGCAATTTCTGATATTGCTTCTACCACCTGAGCATCATCAGAAAATGCTAAGATCGCCTGAAAGGCTCCTAATCGTATGAAATTTTGTGAATCATCCTTCATAATTTTTTTCAAATTTTCTACAGCAAGGTCTTTCCCCTCTTCTGGAAACCTGCTAAAATATTCTCCATAGTATCCCAAAAAGAAATACAAACCCTCTCCAGACAGCTGGTTTATTTTTTCATGAAACCAAATTCCCCTCCCTAACACAGGCTTAGTAATGAAATATTCCGAAACCGGAATCACATATCGAAAATTGGTCTCTTTCGAAAACCTTTCAATCAATTCTTCATCCAATTCCTGCCCTTCTATATTGGTCAGTCCCATCAAGGCAGAACTAGATACTAATACCGATGGTTCCTCCACCAATTTCAAGAACATGTCCTGATATTTTTCATTGTCATAGGCTGCCAGAACATCAATAGCCCCCGCTTTCACCGAATTTTTGGCATTCCCATCTATCAATATAACAAGCTCATTTTCCAATCCATCTACCTCTTCCATCCATTCCGTGTGACTTTGCATTAGACTTAAGGCAAGCTCCCTGACTGACCAAAACTCATCTTTTATGGCTTTTGGTATTAAAAGTTTAAGCTCCTCGGCTGCATCATTCGTGGCTAAGCTATCCAGTGCCTCGTAGCGAGCAATTCCCAACTTGGAAGTTTCATACTGGTGTACCCATTGGTCCAAAGAAACTACTTGATTTTTCT
Source organism: Algoriphagus halophilus (assembly GCF_900129785.1). Classification (NCBI taxonomy): domain Bacteria; kingdom Pseudomonadati; phylum Bacteroidota; class Cytophagia; order Cytophagales; family Cyclobacteriaceae; genus Algoriphagus; species Algoriphagus halophilus. Next base: position 320,528 of record NZ_FSRC01000004.1, on the reverse strand, counting down.
TGATCAAAAGATCTTTCCCTTCATCAAAAAAGACCAAGTCTGTAGGATTTCCATTCTCTAAAGCGAATTGCTGAAATGCCTCTTTCAGCATAAATTTCTTTACTTTTCTTTCCCCTTCATCGTACCAGCTTATTTCAAAAGGCAACTGATAAAGTGGGGTTTCTTCCAAATCTTGTATCTGGGTAATAGAAATCAAAATATTTTCCGGAATAGAATAATCTATTTCCACAAAGAGCTCTGGATGACCTTTATCTAAAAACCACTGGTTGAAAAACCAATTCAAATCCTCCCCTGCTACTTCTTCAAAAGCCTGTCGCAAATCATGCACTTCAACATTGGAAAATGCATGTTTCTGCAAATACCTTTGGAGAGCTTCAAAAAACACCTCATCCCCCACATATTTCCTAAGCATATGGATAATCACTCCTGCCTTGGCATAACTATGCGAGTCAAACATATCTTCAGAATCCTCATAGTAATGCCTGATCAAATTCACTTGTTTGGTTGCCGATTCCGCAAAATAGGTTTCCATCTCAGCCACGAGTTTGAGGGAGGCTTGGTCAATACCATACTTGTGTTCATTCCACAAAAACTCACTGTAATTTGCAAATCCTTCATTCAGAGGTAGGTTTGCCCAGGATTCGGTGGTGACATAATCCCCAAACCACTGGTGGAACAGCTCATGTGCAATGATGTAATCCCATTCTGAATCCAAGGCTTCTTTTTCATTTAGCCTCAATTCTTCCATAAAGATGGATACCGTGGTATTTTCCATCGCACCTGAAACGAAATCCCGTACTACAACTTGGTCATATTTAGGCCAAGGGTAGCGAACACCCAGCTTTTCTGAGAAAAAGCCAAGCATCTCTGGGGTATTTTTGAATACCATTTTGGCTCCTTCCTCGTAGCCCTTTTCTACATAATACCCTAATGGAACCCCATCCCATGTAGCTTCTACTTTTCCAAAATCACCGATGGCAAATGCGGCCAAATAGGGGGAGTGAGGCAACTTCATTTCCCAATAATCTAGGTGGGAGCCATTCCCTAAATCCACCTGATTAACTAGTTCTCCATTTCCTATGGATACCATGGAATCCGGCACTGTCAGTTTAAAAAGTTGGGTCATTTTCTCATTGGGTTGATCCAACGTTGGAAACCATTTGGAATTATGCATGGTCTCACCTTGGGTCCAAATCATCGTTGGCTTGTTAGGATCCTCGTTCAGAGGGTCGATAAAATACAGGCCTTTGGTGTCTGTAATGGCCTGACTTCCCTCCCCTGAGTTCTTTTCTGGGAAAGCTTTATATGCCATCGCTATGGCAAAGGTATCTTCCTTCGTCATCAGCTGGGGAAGTGGAATTTTCAGTTCCTGCGAATCGTAGTAATACCCTAGGGATGCGCTATCTCCTTTAAAGACCAAATATACTTTCCCTAACTCAAAGTCCTGAGCATCTAAAACCAACTCCTTTTGTGGCTTAAATAACGGTTTGAAAGTCAATACCGCCTTACCCAAAACGATCTGATTTTGATAATCAAAATCTAGCTCCAAATCCGTATGGATCAAGTCAAAATCCCGCTTCCTCTCTCCCTTGTAATTTGTCAGTTGAGACTCTTTCTCTTGAACTAATTTGATGATCCCGACAGTATCCAGGGGAATAATTTCCATCGGTTTGGCCATCACTTCTTGTTCAGGCTCTTCTTCCTTTGTTTTTGAAATTTTCTCTGCTGATTTACAGGAATAAGCAAATAAAATCAGGATCCCTAGGCCAGGGAATAAGGACTTTTGCAAAATATCTTTTGCCTTAGCTAGCATTTGTTTCATATTTGGGAAAAAGAAAGACCGTTTTTTGTTCGGAATTAATAAATTCAAGCGCCAAATTAACAGGAATGTTTTCAGTAACTATCCAAAATGAGACCTATTCGGTAGAAAAAACCGATGAATCGACCTTCGTAAATGATAAATCCTTGGATTGGGATTTGGAATGGATATCCGATAGAAAAATACATCTCATACATAAGCACCAATCCATAGAGGCGGAATTGGTTTCTATGGACAAGGAGACCAAAACCCTTCAAATCAGATTAGGAGGTAAAACGGCTACGCTACAACTCAAGGACCGATTTGACCTTCTACTTGAGAAAATGGGAATGAATAATCTGAATTCTGGAGCGGCCAAGGACATTAAAGCTCCCATGCCAGGATTAATTCTGGAATTAAAAGTAAAGGCAGGGGATGAAGTGAAAAAAGGAGATGTCGTTTTAATTCTAGAAGCCATGAAAATGGAAAATATCATCAAAGCTCCTGGGGACGGCATTATTAAATCCATCAAAGTTAACCTCAAGCAAAGTGTTGAAAAAAACCAAGTCCTGATACAATTTTGATCAAAAAAGAATTTAGGAAAAGCCAAAATTGAGATTTGCCCTAGCATAATGAGATGAAGGAATTATATTTGTCGGATTATTTAATCTAGTACTACTTTATTCAGCAACTCCTTTGCAAATAAATCCACTTATGAAATACAAAAGAATACTGCTCAAACTAAGCGGAGAAGCACTAATGGGCGATAAGAATTACGGCATCGACCCTGTTAGACTTCAGCAATACACCCAAGAGATCATGAAAGTCAAAGATATGGGGGTGGAAATTGCTATCGTGATTGGTGGGGGCAACATCTTCAGAGGAGTTCAAGCAGCTCAATCAGGTATTGATCGCGTCCAAGGAGATTACATGGGGATGTTAGCCACCTTGATCAATGCAATGGCTCTTCAAAGTGCTTTGGAAAAAGCAGGTCTCTTCACTAGGTTGATGTCTGGAATAAAAATTGAAAGTGTTTGTGAGCCATTCATTCGAAGAAGAGCAATCCGACACCTGGAAAAGGGACGGATAGTCATTTTTGGTGCCGGTATTGGAAATCCTTACTTTACCACAGACTCCACAGCCAGTTTAAGAGCGATTGAGGTAGAGGCAGATGTGGTCTTAAAGGGAACAAGAGTAGACGGCGTTTATACCGCAGACCCTGAAAAAGATGCTACGGCAACCAAATACAAAACTATATCCTTCCACGAAGTATATGAAAAGAACTTAAATGTCATGGATATGACTGCTTTCACACTTTGTCAGGAAAACAACCTTCCTATTATTGTATTTGATATGAATAAGGCGGGTAATTTGAGTAAACTAGTAGAAGGTGAAGAAGTTGGAACATTGATCACAACCCTTTAAGCTTAAGATTATGGAAGAAATTGATTTATTCTTAGACGAAGCAAAAGAATTGATGCAGAAAGCAGTGGACCATACTGCTTCAGAATTATTAAAAATTAGAGCTGGAAAGGCAATGCCTAATATCTTGGACGGAATTATGGTTCAATATTATGGAGCGCCTACTCCTTTGTCACAAGTTGCTTCGATCAACACTCCCGATGCAAGAACACTCAGCATTAAACCTTGGGAAAAGAATCTAATCGGAGAAATAGAAAAAGCAATCATAAACTCAGACTTGGGACTTGCCCCTCAAAACAATGGAGAGATCGTTATTCTGACTATTCCTGCATTAACGGAGGAAAGAAGAATCAGCTTGGTAAAACAAGCTAAAAATGAGTGTGAAAATGGTAAAATCTCCATTAGAACGGTCAGAAAAGACACGAATGACTCCTTGAAAAAACTTCAAAAAGATGGTGCGGCTGAAGACGAAATCAAAAGAGCTGAAGAAGTAGTTCAGAAGTTAACAGATCAATATGCTTCAAAAATTGATGACCTACTTGTTAAGAAAGAAGCAGATATTATGAAAGTTTGATCATTCCTAAACATTAAAAAAAACGCTCTGAAAATGATTTTCAGAGCGTTTTTTTTGCTCATTTTTTTCATAGTCAATTCTATTAAAACCAGCAAAACACTCCTCTGAAGGTTTAAAATTGCTATTCCTTAAATAAATAATTAAGGCTGGGATCAAGCTAATCCAATCAGAAAAAAGGCTTCCTGATAAATCACCGTCAATTCACTTGGATAAAGGTGGCAATACCAAACCGAACTCCTCCCCTTAGGTAATTTCCGTTCTCAAATCCAGCTCCCATTTCCAATCTGAAGATTCTGAATAAATTATCCAAAGAGTAACCGGCCTCCCAATAACTAGGTGAATTTTCAGTCTTCAAATAATTAAAAAAGAGGTTTTCCCTCACCCCTGAAAACCGGAGCATAGGCAATTGAGTCAACAGAAATTTTCGGAATTGATAATGGAAAATCCCTGAAACGTAGGAGGTATTGGTGCTGTACTTGTAGTAATCCATAAATCGGTAATTTGAAGCAGGTCCAAAATTCGAAAATATGGTTCTGTTACCTCCAAAATGCTGGTAGTCCTGAAAATAGACTTGCTTATTACTCAAAAATGTACCTGCAGAAACATTGAAGTCCAACTTTCCACTCACGCCAAATTCAAAAAAGTGCTCTATCCCTAACTCCAAATGATCAAAATCAGCAGCAGTCTCAGAATTTAACAATCCTCCCAGAGCTTTTGTATAATTGAAATTGATCAAAGGAGATCGATTGGTAATTGGATATTTACGACCATTTCTAATGCCATATTTTACACCCGGTCTCCAGGCAATAGACGCATTAAACTTTAGTATTTCATGATCAGTGAAAGCCATTTCATCGACCTCAACATTTTCTGGTCGGTTGCTGGTATAGGTTCTCTCTTCTTTGTTGTACCAGCTATAATTGGAATTATTAAAAAGTTCTCTCCTTTCCGCATAGGTTAAGTTAGCTCGGTAGGTAAATCCATAATTTACCCGATGAGCCCAATAAGCCCTTGCAAAATCCTGTTCGTAAAGCTTCATGTAATTCTGCCGAAACAATAGAGAATAAAAAGCATTTACCTGTTCATTGATAGGCTCTCCCCCATTGAATTGATAAATATATCTTCCCCCCTCAACCCCAAAAGTAGTTCCTGAGATAGGTTTTGTGGTAGACCATCGAAAGTCCACTTTTCCATAAAATCGATTACTTGAAATACCATATCGCAACTCTGGCTCAATATTGAAGCTTTTCCGGATTCGATTGACCGAATCGGCTAGTTTCTCCTCTTGATATTTTCGGTAAAACATTCCCATACCGAACTTAAAACCTTCCACTGTGTTAAATGAGATCTTGGTCCAATTTTGCTTAAATCCAATCGAAACGCCTTTCCCAAAACTGTAAGAGGCCCCATTCATAAAATCTAAGGGCTTATACTTCCTTCTCGCTTTTTTTGCCACCGAATCCACCTCGCTAACTTTTGCAGCTTCTATGACTGCTAGGCTATCATCTCTTCTATACCCTTCTATTTCTTTCTCGGTCAGAGGAACTGGCCTGATGCTATCCCAATAAGATAAATCACGTTTTTTCGCAAGAGAATCTATGCTATAATAACTTTCCCGGATCACATCAGGCTCATCCCGCTCTTTCAGCGATTCTTTTTCATATTCATTGATTAGCTTTCTATATTCTTTTCGAGTGGTGGGTTGTTCTTTGGCCAATTGCTCCAACGCCGATTCCGTTTTTTTAAAGTCAGCTACATCTTCGGTTACCTCTTGTACTTTTTCGTCTATAATCTCTGGAACATAGGCCAAATCAGGATTTAAGGTGACTTCATATTCTCTGGTAGAAGCCAGGTATTTGAATTCACCCTCAAATCCGAAAAACTTCCCCCCAAACCGATAAGTATGCGTCAAAGGCATCCAGACATTATCCGCAACAAGTGCATATTGTTGGGTTGCTTGAATATCAAACCCCAAAAGAGAAGTCTTCAGGTTAAGTGAATGGATCGCCCAGAGATCTTCAATGATATAAATATATCCCTCAAATACCCGCTCTCCTCTGGACCTTGGGGTAACCTTGATTTTATTCACTAGCACATCCTGGTCAAAGAAACTCCCTTCATACGTGAATCGATAATAGGTGAATGCGGACCTTGACAAGGGTGAAATAATATCATTGATTTTTTCCTGATAGAAACTTGTTTGGATGTAAGGCGCAGGGGAAGTAGACTGATTATCCCCATTGGTTCTAATTGAAATCACTTTTTCCTCCACTTTGTTGGGTTGGGTGAAGGTAATTCTTGAAACTGACTCACTGGTATAAGCTTCATTGAGTTTCAGACCTTCTTTTTCCAAAGTCTTCTTTAGGAAAAAGGGAGCATCTGTAAGCTGGCCAGTACCTTTCAGGTAAACTGTCATGCTATATTGCTGCAACTGTAAACGATGGAATTTTGCTTTGGAAATGGCTTTCCTCATAATGGTCAAAGCTGGATCTTCCTGCCCTGCCCTTACTTCCACTTCGCTTAGGGTGTAAACTTGTGGTTCTAGTACAAAATCCAGATCCACCCATTGCTCTCCCACCTCTATTGTTTTCAATTGGGACTTATAGCCTAAGAATTGGATCAGAACGTCATAAACTCCGGGGTCCAATTTATATTCATACCTCCCATCTTGATTGGTAGGAACACCGTCTCCCAAATTTCGAATATACACGGAAGCATAAGGTAAGAGTTCACCTTCCGAAGAAACGACTTTGCCCCGTATTCCTTGAGCCAAAACAGAACCTCCAACAACTACCGAAATCAGTAATAAAAAAACAGATTGAATAAAAATTTTATAGTCGGGCCGCATAAATATTAGTATGGCAATAAATATACCTGATTATCAAAGGTTAAAATAACCTATTAATATGATTTAAGAATTATACGCCTTTAATCTTTGCCTCCCTTTTATTTGAACAACTACTTAGTAGCAAAAAAGAAAATTTAAAGGGTAGATTGAACTTTTTGGAATAATCGTATCAAAGATCAAAAACAATCTATCTTCAAAAGAACTACCAAATTTAGCTTGAAAGAAGGCCCTATTAGAAGGACCTCGATTTCATACAAAAAACTACTTGAAAGGTTTTGCTTCATCGATCTGAACTACCTCAAGGGCATCGTCATTTTTTGCATAAATCAACCATGTGAATGCATTGACAGACACTTTCTTAATCCCTCTTACATCGCCACGGATTTTAAGTCGATTTTGGGTGTCAGTCTTGAAATTGCCAAGAGAATCTCCTATTAAAACCTGCCCCCAACTCCCTTGATAGGCTCCATAATAAGGAGATGCGCCAGTTTTGTTCCCACCTAATACCAAATCCAGGTATCCGTCCTGATTCACGTCTAACACTTCAATCGCCTCAATAGGGGCAAACTGCGCTTCTGCAGGCAATTTCTCTAAACGAAAATCCAGACCATTTTGATTTACCAATACAATGGATTCAAAAAGATGGGCTTCAAGGTACTTCGCCTCTTTCGTATTCAAATAAGTCAACAATTCCTCAACATCCTTTCCTGCAAAATCCCGGTAGCGTAAAAACTTCTTTTTGAGGCTTGGCATTTGTTTTACAATTTCATCTTTGGTAGCTACAGTATAATATTCCCCATCAACTGGATAAGAAATAATCTGTTCCGAAGTCCCATTTTCATCAAAATCATTGACAATCATTTTTACTGGCTGTTCTTGGGATGCTTTCAACCTGCTATTCAATCCCAAATTTCCTACCACCAGATCGGGATAACCATCTCCATTTATATCTTCAGCAGCAATGGAGTTCCACCAGCCCTTCGACTTTTCCAACCCAAATGAATTAGTTTCATTATTCAATTTACCTCCACGATTCATGAAGATGGTGATAGGAATCCATTCTCCTACCACAATCAAATCCAGATTCCCATCAAGGTCTAAATCTTGCCATACCGCATCCTTCACCATTCCTATGAATTCCAAATCTGGAGCATATTCTTTCGTTCGGTTTACATAGTTATTTCCTCCTATATTTTGGAGTAAATAACTCTTAGGGGTGTATCCATATTTCCCTGCCACATTTCTTCCTCCAATCATCAAATCCTCCATTCCGTCCCCGTTAAAATCAGCCGCTTTTACCACCGAGACTTGGGCATTGGGTTCCAAGGATAATTTTACTTTTTGATCAAAAATCCCTTTTCCGTCATTAAGATATATTTTGGTAGACTCTCCCTGATCATTTGGAAGTTGAATATTCCCTCCCCTTCCTACCAATAAATCCAAAAAACCATCTCCATTACTGTCAAAAAAAACCGCACTTACATCCTCCAAATTCGAATCTTCTTCCAACAAGGGCTGATCCACTTGATCAAACCGACCTTTTTTGCTTTGAATAAAAACAGCTCCCGGCTGCCCCGAAGCTCCTCCAACAAAAACATCTTCCCGACCATCTCCATTTAAATCACCAACGGCTAAAGCTGGGCCCTCCTGTGACAATTTGTGTGGTAGCAAAGGCTCCGTATTAAAATCATTAAACTCATTTTCAATGTGTTGGAAATCAATGCCGGTAGACTCTTCATCCAAAATTCTTAATAATGATGCTTTAGTGTTTGCAGCTGGAGTGGAAGTATCAGTCGCATTTGATTCATTCAAAACAAGAGTAGTATTGGCTTTGACATTCTTGAGTGTTTCTGATTTTCCGCTCGACCAGATTACTTTTAAAGAATCCAGGTACTGCACACCATCAAAACCAAAATGGACCTCAGGAGCAATGGATGACTGAAATCCTCTGCTTGTAAAATTTTCCTGAACTTGGATCTGATCTTTATAGTATAGCTCCACTCTACTTCCAATTCCAAATTTGTTTAAACCCAGACCATCAAACCTCACTTTTAAATAATTTACGGTTTTACTACTGTCAGAGAAATGCCCTAATCTATTTTCATAAATTCCAGCAGGTTGATTGATATTGTTAATCACCAAATCCAAATCCCCATCATTATCTAAGTCTGCATAGATGGCTCCATTAGAGATCCCATTCCCAGAAAGACCCCATTCTTGTGAAACATCCTTGAATGTCAGATCTCCATTATTTCTAAAAATAAAATTACCGACATCTCCAGGAGGCATTTTTCCCGCAAGCTCAAGGTCACTGATATTCGGCTTGTTTTGTAAACCATCTTCAATTTCAGGATTGGTGACAAAATTCATATAATCCAAATCATTTGGTCTTCGAACTATTCCATTGGTAACAAATAAATCTTTCCAGCCATCATTGTCAAAATCACCAAACAATGCCGCCCAACTCCAATCTGTAGCGTAAACGCCGGAGTATTGCCCAATTTCCGAAAATGTACCATTGGCATTATTTAATTGAAGACTATTTCTAGACACTTGCCTTTCAAATCCAAACCCTAATTTGAGTTGGTATACTTCCTCGCTGTCTTCTCCAGCTGACATTTTTTGAATGATTTCATCCCTAGGCAACATATCCATGGTGATAAAGTCAATCCACCCATCATTATTAAAATCTGAAAAATCACTTCCCATTGAGAACCTACTGCTGTAGTTGACTCCGGAAGAAATTTGTTCTTTGAAGGTTCCATCCTTTTGGTTGATATATAGGTAATCATTCTCATTAAAATCATTTGATACATAGATATCAGGCCATCCATCGTTATTGATATCAGAAATCCCAATTCCCAAGCCATATCCGATTTTACTGGAGAAAATTCCTGCTTGTGGTGTAATTCCTGTAAACTTCTTTTCTCCACTTTCTAAGTTGTTTCGATATAACCTATCCCCAGCCAACCCATCGTCAAAATACCTAGATTCAGCCCCTCCATAACTTCTCTCCGTATGTACTGCATGGTTGAGCAGGTACATATCCAAATCACCATCCTTGTCAAAATCAAAAAATGCGGCTTGAGTGCTAAATCCTTGGAAGGCCAAACCATATTCTTCAGCACTTTCTGTAAAAGTCAGGTCACCGTTGTTAATATATAGTTCATTTCTCCCTACCACTGTTTTCCAATTCCCCAACCTAGAGACGTAAATATCCAACAGTCCATCTCCGTTGATATCGGCCATGGTAACCCCCGTTTTCCAGGGTCCTTCAGATGCCAGTCCTGCCTTCAGGGTAATATCTTCAAAAACAATCCCCCCTTTATTCAAATAAAGTTTATTGGGTCCCTGATTAGAAGAAAAATAGAGATCAATCAGCCCATCATTATTAATATCTCCTGCAGCTACTCCACCTCCATTGTAAAAGTACAGGTATTCAATAATATTAAACTCCTCAGTTTCATTCAGGGTGTTAATAAAATCAACACCTGTTTTTTGAGGAGGAAGACTTTCAAAAAGTGATTGCTGTTCCTGTAAATCAGTTTTTTTTGAACATGAAGTCAGAATAAATAGCGTAAAAATCAAAAAATGAAAACAGGCATTTTTCATGGATTATAATTTGTATCGTCAACCACTTGGAATGCCCTAGCTACACTTTACCTACATAGGACAATCTACAGACAATTGCTTCACAACATGAGCTATAATTGGCTTAATTCGATGGAATTTGTTCTTGGGACTGGCTATTTTCAAATTCTTCATTAAGCCTCTTTTCTACCTTCAAATCAGTAAAAACTGCTTGAACAAATTGTTCATCTTTGACAAACAAGTTAATTCTTCTTTTCCCATCAATTTTATAATATACTTTCCCTTGGGTAGGATGATTGAGTAATTGGAAATCATCACCGTAGGTCATTTTGTATTTTTCCAAAACTTTAGGAAGAAGGTTTTCAGCCCAATACTGCCTATTCCAAGGTGCCCAAGCCACATAGGAATAGATGACAGGCATTTCAAATATCTTTTCGTCAATGAAGGTCGGGAAAAACCGCATGCTGACTTCGCTGTCATATTCATCGACAATTCTATACTCTACATTGGTAGATCCCCCTGGGCCTTGGGTGATTTTTTGCTGTTTGTTTAAGTCGGTACAGTGATCAAAAAAGTCTTTTTGGGGCATTCCTAAATAAAAGCCTAAAAACAAACTATCGGTTTCCGATATATTTTCCTCAGAAGAATTAAAGAATGAAGAATCACAACTCTGAATGAGTAAGATGAGAATTAAAGTGGAGAATACTTTGGTTAAATATCTAAGCATTGATAAATCGGTAATAAGCAACTAAGGAACTTTTTTCAAGCAAGTGTTTTACTGGGCGAAGAAATTAAATGAATTTGAATCTATGATACAATCTTTTTTTAAGGAAACTTGGTTAACAAGCTCTTAAAAAAAAAGCAAGCTGAAACCTCAGCCTGCTTTTTAGTTTATATCAAATACTGATTAATTATACCCTGGATTTTGTTGTAATTTTGGATTCGCAAGTATTTGTGGCTGTGGAATTGGGAACAACTCCAAGTAACTTCCTGGAGAGTGTACTTGCTTAGGTCTGTTCATTCCTTCAAAAGGCCACCAAGCTTCTCCATACTTTTTGAATCGGATTAAATCCTGTCTTCTTGTCATTTCAACAAACATTTCTCTACCTCTTTCCTCAAACAGATTTTCTTCGGTCAGTGTAGTAAATGGATCTAGGTTACCAGCTCTGGCTCTAATTTGATTCACCAAGGCCAATGCCTCTGTGGTTTCTCCCATTCTAAACTTGGCTTCAGCAAGCGAAAGGATGGCATCAGATAGTCTGAAAATCACAAAGTCATTGCTCATGTTATTTGTGCCTCCCATTTCAAATTCATATTTCGCAATTCGGGCTCCTGCTTGACGCAACCCTCCAGGGGAAATTTCATTAAGGTAAGGCATGAATGTAAGCGGTGGGCCATTTGGATCCCCATTTCTTCCTGTTGGGTCTGTTGGCTCAACTCCTGGATCTTCCAATACTGTTCCATCTGATCTGAATTGAGGTCCAACCAAGAAATTACTTAATCTTCCATCAATTGTTCCGGTAGATTGTTCCAATGCCAATCCCTTCCATACAGGACCTTGAGTACCTGGATTTTTTTCAGGATCAACATAAGAGTTATAAAACTCTTCAACTGTCTGATAGCCATTCCAAGGCTGTTGGGTAAGATTGAAGGTAGATTGACTTACAATATGCAATGTCATCATTACCCAGTTAAAACCACCTGCGAAAACCTTGTCATAAGGATATACAAAGATATTTTCAGTGGATTGACTGTTGTTGATTACAAAATTGTTACTGTAAGTTGGCATCAAACTGTAAACACCACTATTGATAATTTCTGAAGCATCTGCCGCAGCAAGAGCCCATTGAGGAGTACCTGTATATACCTCTGCATTGAGGTAAAGCTTCATTCTAATCATTAAAGCACTCCATTTGGTCATCCTTCCATAAGTTGTACCATCTTTGGCTACTGGAAGCAGTGGAATGATTTCATTGAGTTCACTCAACACAAAATCATAAACTTCTTGCCGAGGTTTGGTACTAGGAGCTTCCACATCAGTGAAGTCTGTTACGATTGGAATATTTCCAAAAGCATCCAGAGCCCAGTAATAATAAAGCGCTCGTAATGCCCTGAGTTCAGCTATAAATGCTGCAGAATTAGGGTTATCCAGAGTTTCAAAAGAAAAGATCAATCGATTACAAGTATTGATCCCTCCAAAAAGGAAATTCCAAGAATTTTGAAAGAATGGATTATCACTTTTGAATTCATGCTGGTGTAATTGCAATAGAACTCCTCCGTCAAACCAGTCACCTCCTTTGTGGGAAACAACAATTTCGTCTGAAGCAATTTCATTGATGGACCAAAGTCCGGAGTGGTTACCCAGCCCTCCTAGGGATGTATATGCTTGTCCAAGTGCAGAAATAAACTCTTCATTTGTTTGGAAAAAGTTATCAGCTGTAACAGCACTATATACTTCTTCATCTAAGTCTACGCAGGACGAAGCGAAGTAACTCATTCCCAGGCCAATCAAGAAGTATCGAATATTTATTATTTTTTTCATGATATCTTATTTTTAGCTTAGAAACTTAGATTAAGGCCTAGAGTAGTGATCGTAGTGGTGAAATAAGTTGCCCTTCTTTCAATACCCGGTGCAAGAGGATCATTGTTTTGCTCTGAATCTCCATACCTTACCTCAGGATCTACACCGGTATATCCGGTAAACATGAAGGGATTCTGTACAGAAACATAAGCCCTAATCCTTCCGACTGCTTTGCCTGGCTGGACATTGAAGTTATAGCCAAGGGTTGCATTGTCCAATACCACAAAATCAGCTTTTTCAACATGAGTGCTGTTATATTCTGCTTTGGTAATATTCGGATCAAAATATTTAGTATTTACAATATTCCAGTTTTGAACAGTTGTACTTTCAGTGTTTTCATAGAAACCTCTGTAGCTGTTGATCAGATAATGACCAAATGATCCTCTAAAGAAGAAGTTCAAATCCCAATTCTTGTAAGTTAAGGAGTTATTGAAACCAAAATTTAAAGTAGGATATGCGGTACCTAATTGAGTTCTGTCATCGTTACAGTTACAATAAACAGGGTTCCCTTCATCATCTACAGCTGTGCCATCAATCACCTTCATGATCGGACTTCCATCATCGCTGACACCTACTTGAATTGGTCCCCAAATTTGTCCTAAAGGTCCATTTTCTTGGATTCGGATCAATTGCGTTAGGTTCTGACCTGGAGATCCAAAATTAGAGCGGTAATTAACTTCTCCGAAACTCAAATCTCCTGCAGACAAGCTTCTAAGATTTGTCTTTAAAGTGGAGAAATTGACTCCAGTAGTCCATCTGAAATCAGCATTTTGAATGGCTCTATAATTTAACATAACCTCCAAACCTGAATTTGACATTTCACCGATGTTCAATTGGGTCGTAGGGAAAAGGTTTGGTGGTACGGGTACGTTGATTGGTAGGATCATACCTGTTGTCACTCTGGTATAATAGTCTATCGCACCATCTAACTTGTTATTTAAAATCACAAAGTCCAATCCTACGTTGTATTCATCCTTTGTTTCCCATGACAAATCTGGGTTGGCGTTGGATACCGGTCCATATGATGGCACAAATTGTCCATTATAGAAGAAGTTACCCTGACGTCCAAATCTTAACAAGGATAAATAGGATTCTCCTGGCTGTGTACCAGTTCTACCATAACTGGCTCTGAATTTCATTGAACTAACACCGGTAAGGTCTACCAAGTTAGCGATGTTTACACCCACACTAACTGCTGGAAACAAACCCCATTTATTGTTAGCTCCGAATCTAGTGGAACCTTCATATCTGGCACTTAGAGATAGCAAGTAGGTATCATCATAATTGAAGTTAGCCCGTCCAAAGAATGCTACCAATTTGTTTGAGTTGGCATAACTTGAAACTGACGCTAATCCATTAGCGAAGTCAAGCGCCGCCCCGATGTTATTATAAGTAAATGCGTCTGTTAAGAAATTTCCCGCTTGTGTAAAATCACCCTGGTTAAAGAATTCCTGGTAAGAATATCCTGCCAAGAAAGCCATTCCAAGTTTATTCACGTTTTCGTAATAATTCAATGTGGCTTCGAATAGATCATTTAGCCTCTCATTATTTACAATAGTGGCCAAACCATTTCTACCAAATCCACCACCGAATTTAGCAGTCTTTGGGGAATAAGATCCTCTCCAATCGGTTTCTCTCTGAGTGGAATAAAATAATGCACCGCTAAACTTGCTCGTAAAATTATATTCTCCACGGATACTGGCTAATAGTCTGTTATCTCGACCATCTGCAATATTCTGTTCCGCAATGGACACAGGATTGAACCAGTCAAAAATATCTCGCTCTGAATAACCTCCAAAATCAGGACTTTGAGGGTTTGGATCAAAAACTGGAAGCGTTGGATTGCTTATGATAGCATATCTAAAAGAGTTTTCGTTACCAAATTCTCTATCAATTATTGTATTGGAAATATTTACAGTAAATGTTGCCTTGTCTTTTAAAGCTCTTTGAGTCAAGCTCAATCTGGCATTTAATTGGTCAAAACCAGAATTAATACCAACACCGTCCACATTTCGGGAGTTGATCGAAACTCGGTAGCTGGTACTTTCATTACCTCCACCAAGTGAAAGGTTGTTTATAAAACTAAGTCCTGTATTTGTCACCTCATCGAACCAGTCGGTACTACCTCCGAGATCTCTTGAGTTAGGTATCGCCTTGTACTCTTCTGCATTCATGACACTAATAGTCCTGGCAACATTTTCAACAGCTACACTACTGTTAAACTCAACGACTGATCTACCCTTTCTACCTTTTTTTGTAGTAACTAAGATTACACCAGCCGATCCTCTGGTACCGTAAATAGCCGCAGCAGATCCATCTTTCAATACATCCATGGACTCGATATCATTAGGGTCTACTGTACTCAATGAGGCTCCAATAACACCATCGATAACTACAAGTGGTGAAGCATTTTCTCCAATTGAGGAGATTCCTCTTAATCGTACATTAAATCCGGAGTTAGGATTTCCCCCTGGTCTGGCAATGTTTAGACCAGCAACTTTTCCTTGTAGCAATTGTGCGGGGTCATTAACAGTACCTTGATTAAAATCCTCTGATTTGACACTAGTTACGGCACTGGTAATCTCTTTCTTCTCTTGGGTACCATACCCCACGACTACCACCTCTGTAAGCGCTTGTATGTTTTCAGCTAGTGCAACATCGATAACGGTCCGGTTTCCGACCTCCTCCTCTACGGTAGTATAACCGATAAATGAGATTCGTAAAATATCAGTTGGACTAGCCTCGATTGAATAGCTCCCATCTAAATCTGTCACCACTCCAGTCGTGGTACCACTTATCAGAATACTTACACCCGGGATTCCCTCCCCAGTAGCAGCATCTGTTACTTTTCCTGTTACCCTAGTCTGCTGTGCATATGTCACCTGACATATGCATAAAGCAAAAGACAAGAATAACATGAAAACCAGTTTTACTTGTTTTTTCATGTGATTTTAGGTTATGGTTAATTGTTTGATAGCTCTTTTAGCAATCCTTATTTTTTGTTCTACCTCCCTATTCCAGAAATTTTCCCTGAAATAAATAAGTAAAACAAATTGGTTTTCTTTTTGGCATCTTACCCTCAGACCTAAGGCCTGAAAGCAATCAATTTTGGTTTTATGAAATCAAAAATGATTTCTGAATTCAAAAAACTAAATCATTTAAAATCAAAACTGGTGAAAAAAATTTCCGCTTTAAAACAAAGCTTTTGACAATTTTTTATTGAAGTTTTGAGTTTACATGCCTCGAAGCAATTTTAAAAAATAATTTTGCATATCTAAAACAAAACAAAAGATAATTGTAAAAATATTTAATTAGCAATAGAACCATCCATAACACCCTTCCTAAAAAAAATTAATGATCTTGATTTTATTTCTGAATAAGTTTAAAATAGTTAGCCTTCCTAACTAGAATAAATTAGTCAAGGGCCACGAAAATAAAGTAGCATTAAAAACTAAAATTGGTTCTTCAAATGTTCATAATCCTTACTAAACCAGTTGTTTTGATGTATGATTTAACTTCAAAAAACAAATTCACCACAGTCAGAACTCCGCTTTTAATTTATGGCAATGGAAATAATTCTGATATTGGATTTAAAAGTATTGAAGACTTTAAAAGCCCTTTACCTTTTTCCAAGGAAGAGAAGTTGATTTTATAAACTAGGAAACCCTCTTCTAAATTTTCTTATCGAGTAAAATGTTACTCTCGCTTTGGCAAAATCAAACAAACTGGTAGATTCATAAAAAACTAAAGCAATTAATCATGCAAATAAGTCCAGGCAATTAAAAATGAATTTCTAACCTGATTCAAAACTTAAGTAAGCAATAGAATCTGAGCTCTTTTAAAAAGGAAATGTTCTTTTGTTCACTCCCCGCTTTCTAAACATTGTCAATGAAGCAAAAAACCCTCCTTATTATTTTATTTATTTCGTGCCTTTCTTGCCAAAAGGAAGAGAAAAGTAATGACGTACTTTTCCAACTTCTTTCAGAGGAAGATTCAGGGATATCTTTCAGAAATGATCTTACTTACACCGAAAAAGTAAATCCCTACACTTTTCGTAATTTTTACAACGGAGCAGGAGTAGCATTAGGCGATATTAATAATGATGGTTTAATTGATATTTTCCTAGCCGGAAATCAAACTTCTAACAAACTATATCTGAACCAAGGGGGGCTTAAATTTAAAGACATTACCGACCAATCTGGACTTAGCTCAACTGGATATTGGACTACCGGTGTAAGTATGGCTGATGTAAACGGGGATGGTTTATTGGACCTTTACATTTGCAAATCGGGCCCTCCAGGTGGAGATAAACGCCATAATGAACTTTTTATCAATAATAATAACCTCACTTTTTCAGAAAAATCAAAAGAGTACGGAATTGCTGAAAAAGGACTGAGCCAGCATGCTGTCTTCTTTGATTTTGACAAAGATGGAGATTTGGACATGTACCTACTCAGTAATTCGGCAAGATCCATAGGGATTTATGACCTTAGGGTTGGGCAACGTGAAATCCGTGATCCCGAAGGAGGAAATAAGTTATTCAGAAACGATGGAGATATCTTCACGGATGTATCTGAGGAGGCTGGAATATACGGGAGTAATATAGGATATGGTCTTGGAGTCACTGTAGCTGACCTAAACGATGATAATTGGCCAGATTTATATGTTTCCAATGATTTTTTTGAACGGGACTATCTCTACCTGAACAATCAGGATGGAACATTTTCTGAAGTTCTGCCAGATCTTCTGCCTGAGATCAGCTTGGGAAGTATGGGAGCTGATATTGCCGATCTGGACAATGATACTCGGCCAGATATTTTTGTCACAGAAATGCTGCCAAAGGAACTTTCTCGTGTCAAAACGAAAACTCCTTTTGAAGAATGGGACAAATTTCAATCTAATATTAAGGCTGGATACCATCAACAATTCACAAGAAATACCCTTCAAAGAAACTTAGGATTCAGACCTGGAACTCAAACCCCCATTTTTGCAGAAGTTAGTCGAATGGCCGGATTAGAAGCGACAGACTGGAGTTGGGGAGCCTTGATTTTCGACATGGACAATGACGGACTGAAGGATATATTAGTCACTAATGGAATTGTGAAAGATTTGACTGATTTTGATTTCGTAGATTTCTATGTCAACAATCAGGAGAAAATTCAAGGTTTTCAGAAAGACTCCATCCTTTTGACCAAAATGATTGATGCATTTCCTTCTACCCCCCAGCAAAACTTTCTCTTTAAAAATCAAGGCAACTGGAATTTTGAAAACCTTGCTCAAAATTTGGGTTTAGACCAGCTTACTTTCAGCACTGGATCAGCTTATGGGGATTTAGATAATGATGGAGATCTTGACTTAGTAATAAATAATTTAAATGACCGAGCTTTCATTTACCGAAATACCAGTTCCGACAAAAATATCGGAAACTACCTGAGCATAGAGCTAGGTCAGGAATTTGGCACCAAAGTCATCGCCTATGCATCCGATCAAAAATTCATTCAGGAGTATCAACCTGTCAAAGGTTACATGTCTTCGGTTGATCCTCGGATGCATTTTGGCTTGGGTACTATTGAAAAACTCGATTCCCTAGAGATTTTTTGGCCAGACGGTAAAATCCAAATTATCAGAGATGTTCAAGCCAATCAGGCACTGAAACTTATCCCAAAAGAGGAGGACAAAATAAACCCAAACCTAGAGAAAAATCCAGGAACGCTATTCATTCAAAAAGACACAAAATTTCCGTTTCAGCATCAGGAGAGCAACTTTATTGATTTTGATCGTGATCGCTTACGATTTTGGATGATCAGCAATGAGGGACCAAAAGCCGCCAAAGCAGATGTGAATGGAGATGGTTTGGAAGATATTTTCATTCCAGGGGCGAAAGAACAAACCTCTATCTTGCTGATCCAAAATCCAACAGGTCAATTTATATCCCACCAAGAAGAACTCTTTGATTCGGATGCAATTTCCGAAGATGTCACCGCACATTTTTTTGATGCTAACGGTGATGGAAAGCCTGATTTACTGGTAGGAAGTGGGGGAATCGAGTTTGGTGATAATTCGCCAGCTTATTCGGACCGACTTTATCTGAATGATGGAACTGGAAACTTCCAAAAGTCACCTCAATTCTTTTCTTCAAACCCAACCGCCTTTCTTCTTTCTCTAGATTTTGATGAAGACGGAGATATGGATTTGATCGTCGGTAGCCGAGCAATACCATTTGGATATGGAATCCCGACTGGCCTGCAAGTCTGGGAGAATGATGGAATGGGACGTTTTAAGCAAATTTCTCAGAGTCTAAACCCTGAACTTTCCAAAATTGGGATGCTGACTAGCGGAGATTTGGCCGATTTGGATGGAGATGGGAAACTCGAAATAATTGTGGCAGGAGAATGGATGTCCATTCGGATATTTAGTTTTGAGGGAAATAAATTAATTGAAAAAACTTCCGATTTTGGTTTTGAAAATTCAAGTGGTCTTTGGAATTGCCTATTTGTTTCAGATGTCAATATGGATGGCCATCCTGATATTCTAGCTGGGAATCATGGCTTAAACTCCCGACTTCATAGCAATAGCAACTCTCAACTCAGAATGATCCTGAATGACTTTGATCAAAATGGAACCTTGGATCAAATCCTTTCCCAATTTGAAAATCAAAGAACAATTCCTTGGGTGCTAAAGCCTGCTTTACTACGTCAACTCCCCTCTTTGCGAAAGCAATTACTGACCTACGAATCCTACCAAAACAAGTCTTTAGAAGATCTTTTCCCTGAAGCTGTTTGGGCTAATTCCTTAATTCTAACAGCTGGTACTCTTGAAACTAGCCTATGGCTAAATGACGGAAAAAGTAATTTCAAGATGACTGATTTACCTGCTGAAATTCAATCTGCTCCTGTCTATTCCATCACTTCTATAACTGGAGAATCAGGAGAGCCTTTGTTGATTTTTGGAGGAAATCAAAGTAGGATCAAACCAGAATTAGGCAGTCAGATGGGAAGCTATGGCTGGGTATTGAAACCAAATGGAAAAAATGAATGGAAAACCTTAATACCGGAAGAAAGCGGTTTATTTGTCCCTGGTGAAATCCGGGATTTTCTTCAAATCAATCTTGAAAACAGACCAAATTTAGTAGTATTACGAAATAATGATGTGCCATTGGTTTTTGAATTTCACGAATAGTTCCACCGTTTATTTCCCCCTTTTCTTATTCCAACTTGATTTTGGAAGAATAGGTAGAAAAGGTTTTATAATTGGACTAAAACATGGGATTGGAACCCAGTTGACCTTGGAAAAAATGGTCAGTAACCAACAAACCTGGGCTTCAAAAAAACACCTCTCTGATGTGTGTCTTGAGAATTCGGGTTTCTCATCAGAGAAAAATAACAAAGGATAATCGTATTTCATGAGGAATCATATTGCAAGCCTTATTCTAGTAGTTTCACTTTTTTCCTGTAAAGAAGAAACGGAAAAAAAAACTACCCTATTTCAGGAAATTGACAAGACTAGTTCAGGGGTAGATTTCCGGAATGACTTAAGTTTTAGTGAAGATTTCAATATTTTCACTTACCGGAACTACTATAACGGCGGTGGAGTGGCTATCGGAGATATCAACAACGATGGGCTAGTTGACCTGTACTTCACGGCTAACTTAGGACCCAACAAACTTTATCTCAATAAAGGAGAATTCAAGTTTGAAGACATCACAGAACAAGCT
>NZ_FSRC01000003.1:300000-521419 GCF_900129785.1 Algoriphagus halophilus | reverse complement strand
TATCCTACTTTTATCCGTAACAACAATATCATTCAATAAAAAATATCCTCCTTTAACATAAACCCCTGAAACAGAAGAATAAAAATTTTAGGAAAAGATTCTATTGAATTAGAATAAAATAAAAAGGCTTGATTTATGCTTTATTTCGAATTTAACCGATAAAGCAGATTTAAATTTTATTTGCACCACCTATCAACTAATATCTGAAGGTAGGAAGCTCTGGATAGTACTTTTTGGATGGGTCTTTACTGGAAAAAACATACCTAATCGAAATTTCATGGGCTCCTCCGGAATATTTTTGTCCCAGTTTTGAAATAGAGAAATCAAAGCTGTATCCAAACTCCATTCTATTATCTAACCGAACCCCAATCAAAGAAATTATCGACTCATTATTCGGCAAACTGTACTTTGTCGGAAGACCTCTATACCAAATTCCGAGAACCAAGGGTTCAAAATAAAACTCAGTTCCTATATCCAATTGTGAAAATTGTCCCTGCTTTTTATAATTAAAAGCAAAAGAGAGAGAACGCTCCTGGTCTGTATTATTAAAATAATCATTGATATCCCCAGGAGCCATATCAAGTTTCACTCCCCCCTGAAGAGAATATTTTATTGGAAGTTTATTTCCATCCATCTCAAGGTAACTGATTTCTGGCCCTAACAAATGAAATGCAGAAATTCCAAACCAAAATTTGTCATCATAATACAGGAGACCAGTATGAAGATCAACATCTCTTAACCTACTATCCCCTTCAAAACCATCTCCGGGAGAACCAAGGATCACTCCTCGATCGATATCCAATTGGGTGCCTAATACTACTTGATCAAATAGTGCGTCTCTGGCTACAAAAGATCCCTGAAAGCCTGCGTGTAAAAACCTACGTTCTCCAAGACGAAGTCTATAACTATATAAAAGCCCAATTTCATGTACTTGGCTTTGCGTGTAGGATTCCCTTGCCCCCGAAACACTCATTCCAATCCCGGAATTATATTTTTCAACGAAATGATCAGCATAGGCAGTATAGGCAATAAAGCTTTGGTCTAAAGAAGGCCATTGACTTCTAAAGTTTACCCCAAGCCTTGTCAACCCAGTACTTCCAACAAATGCAGGGTTCAGATAAAGTGGATTTGCATAAAACTGACTATACTGAACATCCTGCCCCCATACAGAAGTCATTGGTAATGCCAAGAGTAAAAAAAGTAACCTTTTCATCATCGTATTAATCTGAATTTACCTGCCTTCGTTACTTTTTCACCATCGATGGCTACTCCATTAAATCTATATATAAAGATGCCGGCATCTAGCAATTCACCATCTAGTTTCCCATCCCAACCCTCGGTATCAATTGCATCTGCTTGAAAAATCAATTCCCCCCAAGTATTGAATATTAAAAGTTCCATGCTAACGATGCCTTTAAATTTGGGCACAAAAGTGATGTTTTCTGTCTCATTGGGAGTAAAGCCTGAAGGAAACATCACTCTATAACTTCTAGTAATTGAAAGTCTTTTTGTGGAAGTAGCCAAACAACCCAATTCATTTTCCACGGTCAAAACTATATCGTACTCGCCTTTTGCTCCATATATATGTGTTGGGTTTTCCAGATTACTGGTACTTCCATCACCAAAATCCCAATTCCAACTTACCGAAGAATCATCTGACAGATTATTAAATTGGATTACATCGTCCGGGAAAATCCCTCCGTCCATATCCCCCGTTATTCCCGAACCTTGGACTTCAAATTCAAAATCCGAAAGAAGCTCTTCTTTCAATATGATGATCTCTATTTGTATAGGGTTAGAATAACATTCCAGACTCTTTGGCTTTACGGTTAAATCAAAGTTTCCGGAAACTGCAACTTCCTTCAATTGTTCATTTATTAAAGAAACTCCACTTCCAGTAAGCAAATAATCATAGGAGGACAAATCAAAGCCCTCCAAGTAAGATGTCAAGTCGATTGGTTCGCGTGGTGTACACCCTACAATTGGATTTTGGATATCATAGGAAGGTGCTTCGGGATAAGTAACTTCAATTTCATTGGAAGAAATAGAACAGCCTCTTTCATTAAACCCTACAATGGTATAAATCCCTGATTCTTTAACTGTGTATTCCAATCCTTCAGCCCCAGGAATTTTAACTCCGTCTTTCCTCCACTCTATTTGTGAATAATCAATGTCATTGATCCCCTTCAATAAAACGGTCTCTCCTCCACAAAGAAAAATATCTTCAACTCGCTCCTCTCCTTCTGCCTGAACCAATTCCATTGGAGGTGGCGAATCAAGAATTTTGATTGTCAAAGAATTCCCTTGTGATCGTTTTCCATAATTATCAGTGACTGTATAATAAATAGAAACCTCTTCTCCGACATATTCTAAATTAGGAGTAAATAAAAACCCACCTGGTTCATCAGTTGCCTGAAAGATCCCTTCTGGCATCACAAGCAATCTGTTTTCTTCATTGCATTTTGCTTGTTCACAAATATCCTCCGAGATACCTTCTATTTCTTCCAAGGTCCTAAAAAATTGCAGACAGGAAATCGAAGCATTATCATTTAACAATTCTACTTCTTCCTCGGTGATGTAAAATGAATTTTCAGTTGCTGCACATGACTCCCAATTTGAAATATCAGAACCTTCCGGATTCAACAAATCTTCGTCATTTGCCACTTCCACAATTAAGTTTCTTATCTCATGAAAATTTGTAAACCCTCCAGTGGAAGCAGAAAAACCAAGTTTCAAATTCTGAGGCGCTTGATAGGGAAAGGGGACATCCTGAAAAATAGTAATGGTCCGATGCTTATTTTGTTCGACGGTATAATCCATCACTAAGGTGATTAAATATCCTACCCCACTTGGGTTTGGGGTCAAGGTGATGTTAGCTTTTCTATATCCGGGCTGATTTAAGTCAGTTACTCTGCTTGTACCTATCCCACCCGAACTGATCGGAAAAAACTGATCCGCAGCCAATCCATCCAGTCCAGATTCCATAGTCCTTTTTCCTTTGATAAATTCATATCCGGAAAATCCATTTCCAGGACCTCGTATGACAATGCTATTGGGAACATAACTTGTCCCTGCTCCCGGAAAACCACCTGTTTTTCCTTCTGCAGTATTTCCAAAATTACCAAACTCATCAAAACCAACTCCCATGTAAGCACCTGCAAGCCCTGGCTCTTGTAATCTTTTGGAATAGCCTAAAGACCCCCCAAAGCCTCCGATTGAAAAACCAGGAACATTGGCATCAAATAAGAAAAAAGCCAAACCATCCGCTCCATCCCCTCCATAACTAAAAAATTCAAAGGAAGTCTTAATTCCGTAAGCTGAAGAAAAAGGAATATCTATATATACATAACCTCTTTGGTCGACCTGATTATTGGTAAGTCTCAAAGCCCCATCAACTAGTTGAGCATCTGCTCCAAAAATAGTAGTAGGCTGTGTGGTTTTTGAATCAAACGTCTCGCAATACGGAAATCCCGATTGAGCAAAGACATTTATCTTGGCAACAAGTAATAAAAGAGTAAAAAAAGCAATTTTGGTTCTCAAAACACGTCTATTTGTGTTTCTAAAATAGGATTAAAAAATCTCAGAAATAAAAAAGCCTTCAGTTTTAAACCGAAGGCTTCCAAATCTTTATTTGAATGGTTATTTAAGAATGGTCTGACTTCTATCTGGACCTACTGAAACTAAATTAATTGGAACATTTAGTTCCTTCTCTAGATAGCTCACATATTCCTTTAATTCCAATGGAAACTTTTCATACGAATCAATTCCTTCCAAAGGACAGTTCCAACCCTTTAGGGTTTTATAGATAGGTTTTACCTCTTGTTCCGAAATCTCAAAACTTAAACGATCGATTTTCTCACCAGATGGCAATTCATAATGGGTACAAACTTGAATCTCTTCGAAGATATTCAGCACATCAGCTTTCATCATGAATAATTGAGTCACCCCGTTGATCATGATAGAATATTTTAAGGCAGGAAGGTCTAACCAACCACATCTTCTAGGTCTACCTGTAGTACTCCCAAACTCATTCCCTTCTTTTCTCATGGCTTCTCCAGTCTGATCAAATAGTTCAGTAGGGAATGGACCACTTCCTACCCTAGTACAGTATGCTTTGAAAATACCGAATACCTCTCCGATTTTTGAAGGAGAAACACCCAATCCAGTACATGCACCGGCAGTCATAGTGCTACTGCTAGTCACATAAGGATAAGAACCAAAATCAATATCCAATAATGATCCTTGGGCCCCTTCAGCCAAAATCTTCTTATTCTCTGCAAATGCGTCATTGACTACATACTCACTATCAATCAAATTCAAGGTCTTGAAGAATTCGATTGCTGCAAAGAACTGTTCCTCCATTTCCGCCAATGCATCAAGGGGATAATTAAAATGGGAAAGAGTGTTTTTATGCTTTTCTACTAAAGCAGCATATTTTTCATTGAAATCAGCACTCATGATATCTCCTACTCGTAAAGCAGATCTTCCAATTTTATCTTGATAGGTCGGACCAATCCCCTTCAAGGTAGATCCGATTTTCTTATCGCCTTTAGATTGCTCATAGGCTGCATCCAGCAGCTTATGGGTAGGGATTATGATGGTTGCCTTTTTGGAGATTACTAAATTCTTCTTGTAATCAATATTGAATTTGGCCAATCCATCAATCTCTTTCTTAAGAACAATTGGGTCTAGAACTACCCCATTGCCAATAATATTTAATATCTGGGAACGGAAAATGCCAGAAGGAATCTGGTGTAAAACATGCTTTATTCCATCAAATTCAAGTGTATGACCTGCATTAGGTCCTCCTTGGAATCTAGCTACTATTTCATATTGTGGCGCGAGAACGTCTACTACTTTTCCTTTACCTTCGTCTCCCCATTGGAGCCCCAGAAGTACATCCATCTTCATTTGATGTGCGGTCTATCGTTTATGCTAAAACTTTTTGAGGCGTGAAATTTGCAATAAGCCCATAGAAAACCAAGACTTAGACTCAATTTATTATTGCGACCTCTCACATTTGAAGGAATTTCAATCCAAATCTTCTTATTTCAAAAGGGATGACTTAAGAAGCTTTCTCCTTTTTAAAGGCCTCCACAGAATCATACACTGTAAAAATATTGTTCAGCTTGGTAATGATCAGCAATTTTTTGACATGCTCTGAAGGAGCTGCTAAATACACTTCTCCACCCACGTTCCTCATTTTGGTAAGCATGGTGATCAATAAACCAATTCCACTGGAAGAGATATACCTCACTTCACTTAGGTCTACTACAAAGGTTTTTACTCCATCCTCAATAGCATCCGAAACCACCTCCACTAATTGAGGCCCAGTTTCATCCCCAATTAAATCTCCTTTAATAAAGAGGTAGGTAGCAAGATCATCCTTGCTGGTTGTATAGGTTAATTTCATTCTTCAGCTTTTTTATTTTCGCAATTGACCTTTTTACAATTGCCATATAGAATCAGAGAGTGGTGTAAAACCTGAAAATCTAAAATATCAGCAACGGTATTTTGAATGTTTTGGATACGTGGATCACAAAATTCCAACACTTTATTGCATTCAACACAAATCAAATGGTCATGTTGCTTATACCCATACGATTTTTCAAATTGTGCCAAATTTTTTCCAAACTGATGCTTGGTCACCAAATCGCACTCTACCAGCAAATCCAAGGTGTTATAGACAGTGGCTCTACTAACACGGTAATTCTTATTCTTCATGCTGATATAGAGTGACTCTACATCAAAGTGTCCAGTTCGGGTGTAAATTTCTTCGAGGATCGCATATCTTTCCGGCGTCTTGCGGAGTTTTTGATTTTCCAGATACGCGGTAAATATTTTCTTTACCTCTTCGAAATGCGTGGTATTCAAAGGCATTTTGAGCTAATTTTTTCAAATATAACTTTTGTACGGTAGAAATAATTCAAATGCTTAATCAAACCTTGAAACCTTATGGATTCCTTCTACTTGAGACAAGTTTTTCATGAGCTGGTCTAAATGCTCGGTACTATGCACATATAACTTGATGGTTCCTTCAAAAATCCCGGCATCAGAATCAACCGTGATAGACCTCATATTTACTTTTAATTCATTGGAAATCACCTTGGTAACGTCATTGATTAATCCTACTCTATCTGTTCCAATAATTCTGAGACCTGCAAGGAAAGCGATTTCTTGTTGGCTGGTCCATCTAGCTTTGATGACTCGATTCCCATGATTGGACAAAAGTTCCAATGCATTAGGGCAAGAGGTTCTATGAATTTTAATTCCTTCATTGACCGTCACAAACCCAAAAACGTCATCTCCAGGGATAGGATTACAGCATTTCGCAAGAATATAATCCACCACATCCATGTCTTCTCCTATCAGTAACTGATCGTGATCAGGCCCCTTCAGACTTTTGATTTCTTTGGTGAAAGTGGATTCATCTTTCACCTTCTCTTGAATCGCTTTGCTCTTGAGTTTTTGGTTTTCTTTAAAAGTTTTGAAGGACTTAATAGATTTTGGATCTATGATTCCCTTCCCTAACCTGTAATAAAATTCATTGGCAGTTTTCAGTTCAAAGTAGGCTCGAAGTTTATCTACCGCTTCAGAATTGAATTCCATTTTCATCTGTTTCAGCTTCCGCTGCACAATTTCTTTTCCATCCAAAATTGCTGATTTCTTTTCTTCCCTAAGGGCATCTTTGATCTTCGCCTTTGCTCTAGAAGTAACTACTGTATTTAGCCAGTCCTCTGTAGGGCGCTGTTTATTGGAAGTTAAAATCTCTACCTGGTCACCATTCTTTAGTTTATGGGAGATAGGCACCAATTTCTGGTTCACTTTTGCCCCAATACATTTCGCACCGATCTCTGTATGGATTTCAAAAGCGAAGTCTAATGCAGTTGAACCAAAAGGCAATACTTTCAAATCTCCTTTAGGGGTAAATACAAAGACTTCTTCGTGAAAGAGATTTCCCCGGAAATCATCCATGAATTCGATAGCCGAACCATCATTAGATTCCAACAAACCTCTCACTTGCGAAATCCAATCATCCAGACCAGCGGTTGATTTGGAACTGCTGTCTTTTTCCTTGTATTTCCAATGGGCTGCATATCCTCTTTCAGCAATTTCATCCATTCTGGTAGAACGGATCTGAACTTCCACCCACTGACCAGTATTACTCATCACAGTAGTGTGCAAAGACTCATATCCATTGGAGCGGGAGGTACTAATCCAATCTCTCAGCCTATCTGGATTTGGGTGATAAAAATCCGTCACGATGGAATAAACCTGCCAACAATCTGCTTTCTCATTCTCCAGGTCACTATCCAAAATAATCCGGATGGCAAACAAGTCATACACTTCCTCAAAGGGGATCCCTTGTTTTTTCATTTTGCTGTAGATGGAATAAACAGATTTAGGCCTTCCTTTGATAACAAAATTAAATTTTTGTCTAATCAACTCATCCTCAATAGGTTGTATAAATGACTTAATGAATTTATTCCGAATACTTTTAGACTCATTAATTTTCTGAACTATATCCATATAGGTTTCAGTATCGGTATATTTCAGATACAAGTCTTCCAGTTCAGACTTAATGGAATACAATCCCAGACGGTGCGCCAGAGGAGCATAGAGATACATGGTCTCTGAAGCAATCTTCAACTGTTTGTGTCGAGGCATACTCTGAAGTGTCCTCATATTATTGAGTCGATCAGCCAATTTGATTAGGATAACCCGTACATCATCAGATAGAGTCAACAGCATTTTTCTGAAATTCTCAGCTTGCTGCGAGCTTCCGTAATCAAAGACTCCTGAGATTTTGGTTAACCCATCAATAATGGACATCACTTTCGGACCAAACTCCCTTTCAATATCCTCCAATTCCCACTCCGTATCTTCTACTACATCATGTAGGAGTGCTGCAACGATTGAGGTGGTACCCAGACCAATTTCTTCTACGCATACTAAGGCTACCTCTAAGGGGTGATATATATAAGGCTCACCCGATTTCCGCCTCATTTCCTTATGCGCTTCCTGAGAAACATTGAAAGCCTTTTTGATGATTTTTGTATCACCAGGCTTGAGCACAGGTTTAGCTTGCCTCAACAAACGTCGATAGCGCTTTAGAATCTCTTTTCGTTCTTCTTCTACATCCACTTGGATCATACAAACCTATTTTTACTTCAAAAATGTATGCTATGAAATTATTTGCCTAATTCTTTTATTTTTTTTTCGAGACTTGTTGCATTTTGAAAATTACTATTTACCTTTGCATCCACAATCAGGAAACGGAATGAAATATCCATGATTTTCGCTCCTGTTGTACCATTAGCGGATGTGGCGAAATTGGTAGACGCACTAGACTTAGGATCTAGCGCCGCAAGGCATGGGGGTTCGAGTCCCTCTATCCGCACCAATACCGAACCCTCAATCACTCTACTGTTTCACAACAGGAAGGAGATTGAGGGTTTTTAGTTAATCATCATAATAAATTCAAACGCCTTGGAAATCTCAATAGACAAGCATTCAGCAAATCAAGCTTTAATTAAAATTAAACTAAACGAAGCAGATTACCAACCAAAGGTAGATGCGAAACTGAAAGACTATGCCAAGAAAGCCAATATCAAAGGTTTTAGACCTGGCAAAGCACCGGTTTCCATGGTGAAAAACATCTATGGCACTTCTGTTTTGGTTGAGGAAATCAATTCAATTTTAGGAGAGTCATTAAATAACTACCTTAAAGAGCAAACTTTTAAAGTTCTTGGAGAGCCACTTCCAGTAGAAAAAGAAGACAATTCAATTGACTGGAAAACTCAAAAAGAATTTGATTTTGATTACAAAATCGGTTTTGTAGAAAGCATCAAAGTGCCTTTGGACAAAAAGTTCAAGGCTACCAAATATTCCATCAAAGTAGATAATAAGTTAGTAGAAGAAACAATCGAAAACTTGAAATCTCAGTCTGGAAAAAGTACCAATCCTGAGGTAAGTGAAGCAGGTGATCACATCTATGGTGATTTGACCGCTGCAGAAAGTGGTTTCACCAAAACCCTTTCTTTAGACTTATCAAAAATCACTAAAAAGCTTGCAGGCAAATTCATTGGCATCAGCAAAGATGCAGTAGTGGAATTTGATTCTAAAGATGTGAAGAAAGCACAATGGAAAGATGCTTTTGATATGTCTGATGAAGAAGTTGAATCTGCACAAGGAGCTCTTACTTTCACAGTAAAAAACATCAACAGAACTGAAACTGCAGAAATGAATCAAGAATTTTTCGACAAAGTTTTTGGTCCAGGTGTAGTAAAGTCTGAAGAGGAGTTTGTTGCTAAAGTGAAGGAAACTCTTCAAGGTAATTACGACAGGGAATCAAAAGTATTCACTGAAGAAGAATTGAAGAAAGCTTTAACTGAGTCTGCGAAAGTTGAATTGCCAGAGGAGTTTTTGAAAGAATGGTTAATTCGAGCTAATGAAGGAAAAGTTTCTGCAGAAGACGTTGAGAAAGAATTTCCAATGTACGCAAAACAACTTGTATGGTCATTGATTTCCAATCAATTAGCTACTGAGAACAAGATTCAGGCTGAGCATGAGGATGTGATTGCTAAAACCAAAGAAATGATCCGTGAGCAATTTGCTTCTTCTGGATTAGGTTCTCAAATGGAAGACAGCATGGACATGTTTGTAGACAATTACCTTAAAGGTGAAGAAGGACAAAACTACATGAATATGCTTACTTCAGTTCAGAATGATAAAGTACTTGCTTTCGTTCAAGAAACTGTGGATATGAAAGAAAAAGAAATTTCTATCGATCAGTTTAAGGAACTTTTAGAAAACTAATTTGATTATTGCTATCATAAAAAAGCCCTTATTTAAGGGCTTTTTTTATTTTTGTTTACCACAACAAACTCGAATATGATCAATAAAGAAGAATTCAGAAAATACGCCATCCATAATCAAGGCGTAAATGGTACAGCTTTTGACCAATACACACAGCATATTGAAAACATGACTCGATCTGTGATCGAGGAGCGTCCACAGAATTTCCGTGAAATTGATGTCTTCTCTAGATTGATTATGGATCGTATAATTTTCCTTGGAACAGGCATCGACGATCACATTGCCAATATCATTGTTGCTCAGCTCTTGTTCTTGGAATCTGTAGACTCAAAAAAGGATGTATTGCTTTATGTCAATAGTCCAGGAGGCTCTGTAACAGCAGGTTTGGGAATTTATGATACGATGCAGTACATTGGACCTGATGTAGCGACTATCTGTACAGGTATCGCAGCATCTATGGGTGCTGTATTATTAGCTGGAGGAGCAAAAGATAAAAGATCTGCTTTGAAACATTCTAGAGTAATGATTCACCAGCCTTCCGGTGGAATGCAAGGACAATCTAGAGACATGGAAATTTCCTTGAAATTGATTCTTTCCATGAGACAGGAATTGTATCAGATTTTAGCTAATCATACCGGTAAATCCTTTGAAGAGATCGAAAGAGATTCAGATAGAGATTATTGGTTGAAAGCTCCAGAGGCCAAGGAATATGGTCTGATTGATGAAGTATTAGTAAAAAAACCTTAAGTAATGGCTCAAGTTACCTGCTCTTTTTGCGGTAGAAATAAGAAAGATGTAGACCTGATGGTTTCGGGTATATCTGCCCATATCTGTAATTTCTGCATCGAACAAGCTCATTTGATTCTTGGTGAAGAAGACAAAACCAAAAAATCAGAAGGAGCTCAACCTAAATTCAAATTAAAAAAGCCAAAGGAACTAACTTCCTTCTTGGATCAATTTGTAATTGGTCAAGACGAAGCAAAAAAAGTGCTGACCGTAGCAGTATACAATCACTATAAAAGACTTTCTCAGAAAGACGAAAAGGATGATGTGAAAATTGAGAAATCAAATATCATCATGGTGGGAGATACGGGTACCGGAAAGACTTATTTAGCTAAAACTTTGGCAAAAATTCTTGAAGTACCCTTTTGTATTGCTGATGCTACAGTACTGACTGAAGCTGGTTATGTAGGAGAAGATGTAGAAAGCATCCTGACTAGATTATTGCAGGCAGCAGATTACAATGTGGAAGCGGCTGAGCGAGGTATCGTATACATTGATGAACTGGATAAAATTTCCAGAAAATCAGATAACCCATCCATTACAAGAGATGTCAGTGGAGAAGGTGTACAACAAGCCATGTTGAAACTTCTAGAAGGAACGGTAGTAAATGTGCCGCCTCAAGGAGGCAGGAAACACCCAGACCAAAAGATGATAGCTGTAAACACGGAAAACATCTTATTTATTTGTGGCGGTGCTTTTGACGGGATAGCCAGACATATTGGTAAAAGGCTCAATACTCAGCCTATGGGTTTCAGTAAAAATAATGCTGGCCCTTCTGCAGACAGAGAGAACTTATTGCAATATGTTACGGCTCAGGATTTAAAGGCTTTTGGATTGATCCCTGAATTAATCGGAAGACTTCCTGTACTGACTCACTTGGATCCATTACATAAAGACTCCCTGAAAAGAATCCTTACCGAACCTAAAAATGCCTTGGTAAAACAATATTCAAAACTACTCGCAATGGAAGGAGTGAATATTGTTTTTGAGGATAGTGCCATCGACTTCATTGTGGACAAAGCTGTAGAATACAATTTGGGAGCAAGAGGATTGCGATCCATTTGTGAGGCAATAGTCACCGATGCGATGTATGAAATTCCTTCCGATGATTCCATCAAAGAATTGATCATTGATGGAAAATACGCACAAAGCAAGTTTGACAAGTCGAAATTCAAACGACTTCAAGTTGCTTAATAATTGAATCTTAAAATGAACAAAAGCCCTGCAATGAACTTTGCAGGGCTTTTCTTTTCTCAATTCTTTTTAAATATTGTCAATCCCCATCTTTAATTAAACACTAAGGTCATTACCGATTTTGCTGGTATTTGAAAAATACTCGAAACTGTTAAAGGGGATAAACTTGACTGCTCATTAGTTAGATAGCATTGAATCGAAGTATTTTCAGATCCTTCCCCATCCAAAGAGACCTGTATATCCTTAGCTTCTGGATTCACCAAAACAACCACCTTTTGTTTACTTAATGGATCTATGTAAGCTGATCCCATCAACTTATCCGAATTGATGGAAGCTTCTATCCTCACAAATCCAGGTCTAACAAACCGACTATAATTCCCTAAAGTCCATAGCATTTTACTTTCATAAAATGCCCCATCCTCCTTATTCTTATCAATATAAACCAATCCATCCTTATAATTATAAGGCGAAACGGCCAACCACCAATTCCATGCGGAAGCATTGGATATGGTTAAATCCTGATGAATCACTCTAGCCAAATAAAGGGCTGACTCCATTCCAAGATCCCGTCCATTTCCATTTATTTCACCCTCATTTCCTCCGAGGATGCAATATTCTGTCATCCAATAGTTGAGTCCGGGAATTGACTCCACTTCAGACAAAACTTGAACTCTCAACTTTTCAGATACAGTGGATGGGCTGGTGGTGAAATAACTATGAGCAGAGATCACATTTGAAACATGTCTTAAATTACCCAAATAATTCTCAGAGGATGGGTCAAAAAAAGCTTTCACCTGTTCACCTCGCCGTGGCTTATCTGCCAATTCAAAAAGGTAGTTTATTTTACCAGCCTCCGCCACATCAATTTTAGCATCAAGCGCTTGATCTGAAAGACTTTGATCAAGTATTTTAACAAAAGAAGCTATTTCCTCATTTGTGTAAGGATTTCCTTCTTGTCCACCATCAGACCAGTCCCATTGAGGCTCATTGACAGGACTTATATAGCTAGGATGAAGACCAATGTTTTGAAGCCCAATTCCGACAGAACTTATATAATCCGCAAAATCCTTCGTCTTATCTAGATCGAGATTGGACTTTCCGTTGCTGGAGAATGCTTTCCCATTTTTAGTAAATTGAACTAATGGACTATTGGAGAAAAGAAGCAATTTATCCACTCCCCGATCTTTAGCTGCCTGGGCAAACCAAACTTGGCCTTTTGCTTTTGACATGTCAATTTTTCCTTCAGAATTTAGGAAGGACTCTGCCCTTCTCCACTCATCTTTGATTCCACTTTCCTTTCCTTGCTCTGCACTGCCAGCACCTAGATTAAATCGCCACATGGACAAACCAATTCCATTGGGCCTTCCATTAGCCGACTCCATGCTAAAAAGTAAATCCGCGATTGCATTCTTTTTTTCATCTGGCCAAAGTCCAACAAATTGAATAGCCCAGGCATCGGAAGCCCCAAAATGATCAATTGTTTGAAATTGATTATTTGAATTTATGGTAAGAGTAATGGATTCCTCCCCTTGAGCAAAGCTACTTTTACTTAAAAATAAGCAGCCCATACTAGAGAGGACAAATAAACAGAGATATCGGAACAAGGGTAAAAGTTGATGCATTTTTAAAAATACAACATACCCTACAAATTCCTTTACAGGAGTTAATGAAGTGTATTCAAAATCAAATCCGCGGTATTCTCAGACGCACTAGTTTCCCCCAAACGCTCTTTAATCAAATCATATCCTTGCAACATATGCCCTTTATAAACTGGATTTGACAAGATTAAATTGAGTTCTTTTTTCAAATTTTCGATTGAAAATTCATCTTGAATCAATTCTTTGACCACTTCTTTTTCAGCAATCAAATTCACCAAGGAAATAAAATCAATTTTCACCAGGCGTTTCGCAAAGAAATAGGTCACTGGACTGGTTTCATAAACTACAATTTGAGGAACTCTGAATAAGGCTGTCTCCAAGGTGGCAGTCCCTGAAGTCACCACTGCTGCAACTGCATGAGAAAGTAAATCATACGTTTGATTGTAGACCAACTTTAATCCGGCACGAATTGCAGGTGCATAGACTGATTCATCTAAACTATCCACAGCTGCTATTACAAATTGAGCTTGAGGAAATGAGGAAGATAGGCTGATCATTTTATCCAACATGGCTGTTACTTCTTGGGTCCTACTCCCTGGAAGCAATGCAATGATTGGTTGATAACTAATTTCATTTTTTTGAAAGAAAAAGTCGTGGGGAGTAAACTTTTTGATTTCGTCAAATAAGGGATTCCCTACATAGTTGACATCCATCTCATAGGACTTAAAAAAAGCTGGTTCGAAGGGTAAAATTGAATACACGTGATCCGTAAACTTTTTTAGCTTGAAAGCCCTCTTTTGATTCCAGGCCCAGACTTTAGGGGGAATATAATAATGAACAGGAATCCCATGCTCCTTTGCAAATTTGGCAATTTTCATGTTGAACCCACCATAATCGACCAAAACAATGCCATCAGGACGGTATTCTAGGATATCTTTCTTCACCAAGTTTAGGTACTTGAGGACTTTTCTAAACCCTAAAACCACCTCAAGGAAACCCATGAGCGCCACTTCGGCATAGTCTACTGCCAACTCCACACCAGCTTCTTTGGAAAACTTTCCTCCCATGCCCCTTACCTCTATCCTTGGTTCCTTGGTTTTAAGAGCCAACACCAAATTGGAGGCATGCATATCTCCTGATCGCTCTCCTGATATGATGTACAGTTTCAATGATTTCCCTGGCATTTCAGCTATCTCTAAATTTTATCTAAAAAAAGAAAAGTAGGTCTTCGAAACCTACTTTTCTACTTACTATTTATTGCGTTTGAACTCAATCCCCATAATATTCCACAAAATTCCGTGGAGTCTCGTACAAAGTCAATTTATGTAAACCTCCTTCATTGGTGATTTCTTTCACTGCTGGTTCCAAAATCTTCCAAAACTCCATCACTAGATTTTCACAACTAGCCAACTTCCCTTCCATAAAATCCACGTCTACGTTCAGGTTTTTATGGTCCACCTTTTCGATTACAAGTTTTCTAATGATGGTACTTAATTTCTTTAAATCCACTACAAAACCAGTATCAGGATCAGGCAACCCTTTTACCATCACAATTAACTCAAAGTTGTGACCATGCCAATTCACATTGGCACAAGGTCCAAAAACCTCCACATTTTTCTCATCAGTCCACTTTGGATTCCACAGCTTGTGAGCAGCATTAAAGTGTTCTTTTCGGCAAACGTAAATCATAGCTTTCTTAAATAGGACGCAAAGGTAGCTAAAAGAAAGAAAATAATAGAATTCAGAAGGATTTACAAGTCAAAAAGGATCATGAATCCACCTTGTCTGAAAATTCCCTTGCTACAATCCTAATCTGTTTACAACAAAAAAACCTCCCAGACCTGTTTTTAAATAAAACTAGATCCAGAAGGTTTTCAAGAAATTTAAGGATGATTAATTATCCAACCCTCAGGGGAAAGAAATTAATTTATATCCCACCAAAGTTTGGTGTCCAATCCATCTTCTCCTTGACGGGCAACCGCTTCCAAGTAGCTTTCAGAGTTGATATCTCTTTCAGTAGTTGGGTAAGCTTGTCTCACAGGGATCATCTTACTATCGTTCATTGCGTCCACAGCAGGAGTTAATTCAGGGTAATCCAATCTTCTCCATTCTGCCCAAGCTTCATATCCTTGAAGGAATAACGCAACCCATTTTTGAGCAGCAATTTTCTCCATCGCGTTAGAAGGACTGAATGCTACTTCTGGTTGAGCTACATAAGCATCATAAGCCGCTTGATCAAATACACCAAATTGTCTGAAAGAAGCTTCAATTCCACTCATGTAATGAGATTCTGCACTTTCGGAGATCCAGCCTTTCACAGCAGCCTCTGCTAAAGAAAAATGAATTTGTGCCAAAGTAACTATTGGAAGTTCTGCGTTTTGCTTTCTTAAACTTGAACCAAGGTAAGAAACAGATGCGTTGGTAATACCTCCAGCTACTGTGTTAGAAACACCATAAGGCATTGGAGCAATTTCCCCAGTATTTGCTGCAGGATCTGCATACACTGCTAATCTAGGGTCATTCAATGGGTTCATATAGTCATACATGGTGTCAGAAATCGCATAATCTACACGAGTCAAATACCTTGCATACCATGGATTTTGGTTATTTGCTTCAGCCAAATACGGGTACATGAAATCCCCAGTCAGAGCACCATTGCTATATGCTTCTTTGAAATTGGACTCAGCCAATCCTGGTGCTACGTCGCTAATACGAAGAGACATCACCATTCTAAGGGAGTTGGCAAATCTTCTCCACTGCTCCATGTCACCGTTGAACAACAAATCGCCCTCTACACCTGCAGTTTCAAAATTAATTTGATCAGCAGACTCTTTCAGCTCTTTCAACAAATCTGTGTAAATGAACTCTTGAGTATCATAGGTAGGTGAAAATTCAACTTCTCCTTGCAAAGCTTGAGTATAAGGAAGCTCTCCCCATCTATCAGTCATCACACCGAAGAAATAAGCTCTTAGGATTCTTGCTACAGCAATCTGGTTTTCATTGCTACCAGAGCTCAATACATCATCCTTAGTCTCCTCATTTGTATTTAAGTCAATGATTCTTTGTAGGTTCATCAAAGGACCTGTGTAAAAACCATTAAAGTCAAAGTAAATATCCTGATATCTTGAGGATTCAGTGTATTGCTTTTCAGAAAGGTGCTGAACATACAATACACCTGTCGCGTTTCCAACAATGCTGGATACGCTTCTTTCAGCTCCCGTCAATAATCCAGAAGTCAAAGGAGAAGAAGGTCTGTTTGGATCCACATTGATGTCTCCAAATTCTGAACAGGCACTTAGCATAAGGGTACCTGCTACCAAACCTAAAACTGTATTTTTTATATTTTTCATCTTTTAATTTCTATTAAAGTCCAAGTCTAACATTGAATCCTAGGGATCTTACACCTGGTAACTGTCCACTTTCGAAATAAGCATATCCATTTGCACCAGACCCAAATTCACTTGGATCAAGTCCAGGTACATTGGTATGGATCAACCAAAGATTTTTCGCAATAAATGCCACGTTTACAGTGTGGAATGGAGATCTATCAACCAATCTCGCAGGAAGAGAGTATCCTAATCTGATCTCTCTCAATTTCACATAAGAAGCATCATAGATCCAGTTCTCATGCAATCCGAACATTCCTGAGAAATGATCATAAGCATCTACATAAACTGTGGTAGGAGTTCCATCTTCCAAAGCACCGTCTACACGTACCCCTCCACCATCTTCAACTGGATCTCTTAAAGGATTGCCTTTGTCATTTAGACCCGCAGTTTCTAAACCAAGACCAGAGTAAGCATTAAACATTTTGGTAACTGAGTAGAATTGACCTCCAGCTTGGAATTCAATAAATGCAGTTAAATCAAAGTTTTTGTATCTGAATGTATTGGTAAAACCACCAGTAGCAGTAGGAAGAGTAGTTCCTAAATCTATGTTTCTCTCTTTCACATAAGAACCGTCTTCATTGATGATTGGAAGACCATTGTCAGCATATTTGAATCCGGTACCAATCAAAGTACCCCACTCTTCACCTACTTTGGCATTGATACTCATACCCCAATAAGCGGACTGCAATTGTCTATTGTCAAGACCAGCAGCTAATTCAATTACTTTGGAGGTGTTATGAGCCAAGTTCAAACTAACATCCCAAGTGAAGTCACGCTTTTGGATTGGTGTACCACCAATAGAAAGTTCAACACCTTCAGATCTGATGTTACCTGCATTGACCAAAGCACCAGAGAATCCACTAGAACCAGGAACGGTTAAGTTTAGGATTTGATCTTTGTTGTCATTTCTATAGAAGGTAAGATCAAAGTTCACCTTACCATTCCAGAATCTTAAATCTACACCAGCTTCATAAGAAGAAGATAGCGCAGGTCTTAGGTTAGGGTTTGCTGCAGTATTCGGCACTTGAAGATTCGGGAAAGAACCATAAGGAGTAGATACGTTATAAATCTGAGCGATTTCGTAAGGTCCGATATCAGATCCTACTTGTGCATAACTTGCTCTTAATTTACCAAAGCTTAGAAAGTTTCCTCCTCCACCCAATAGTTCAGTAAAGACGAAACTAGATGTAATTGATGGATATAGGTAGCTATTGTTTGCTTTTGGAAGTGCAGAAGACCAGTCATTTCTCAAAGTAGCATCCAAGAAAATCGTGTTTTGATAACCTAAAGAAACGTTACCATAGACAGAGCGAACTGTTTTGTTACTCTTATAGCTATCTGTAGCAGGTCTGTCTACAGAAGCATCGATGTTGTAATAATCAGGAACAGCCAATCCCCCTACTGTACCTTGGTACATATAGCTATAAAGATTTCTTCTGATGTTACCACCAGCATTGGCAGTCACAGAGAATTCGCCAAACATCTTATCATATTGGAATAAGATTTCATAGTTATCCTCACGTCCAATTCTTTGGCTTACAGAATAAGAATCTAAGTCCAAACCACCAGAAGCGATTCTTTCTTCAATTTTTTGATTGTAAAAGTCAGATCTAATAAAACCTGAAACTTTCAATGCATCATTCAACTTGTAAGTCAAATTGAAGTTACCAAATACACGGTCACGGCTATCTTCTGGAGCATTTTCATATGCTTCATAATATGGATTGTTCCAGTAAAGTGGTCTTGTATTGGTTGGGCTTCTTAAGTTCCAAGATCTGTAAGTTCCATCAGGATTTCTGTACTGTGCCAGTCTATCCATATCGATTTGACGCTGAAACCACTGGTTGAAGGAGTTTACTGGATTTCTACCAGTATATCCTGATGCAGGGCGACCATTTGCTTTGGTACCAGTAAAGTTGAAGTTCAATCCAACAGACAATCTATCATTTAACTCCTGAGAGCCATTGAAACTTACATTGTTCTTAGTCAATTCAGATCCTGGCATTACACCTTTTTGGTTGATGTTATTCAGGGAAACTCTGAAGTTTGATTTTTCATCACCTGCAGAAAATGCAACACCGGTGTTAGCTGTAACCCCAGTTTCAAAGAAATTTCTTACGTTATCAGGATTTGGAGTCAATGCTCTCAATTCACCGAACTGAGGTCCTTCTAACCAAGAGTCCCAATGTCTGATCAAGGTCCCATCCATTCTTGGACCCCAAGACTCATCAGCTGCGTAGTTCAACATTTTTTGACCATCGAAGCTAGACCAAGACTCTGGGTGGATAGCTGGATCATATTCAAAAGTCAAGAAATCCTGTGTATAACCACCTGCATACTCATTCTGGTACTCAGGAAGCACATAGACATTCTCTAGTGTAGTACTTTGGTTGATTTCGATACCAAGACCTTTTTTCTTGTTTCCTTTTTTAGTAGTAATGATAATTACACCGTTAGCAGCCCTATTACCATAAAGAGCAGCAGCAGAAGGACCTTTCAATACAGAAACACTTTCAATATCATCTGGGTTAATATCAGCTGCAAGGTTACCATAATCACGCCCTGCATAGTCACCGCTAGGTGAAAAAGAACTATTGGAGATAGGTGTTCCATCTACTACGAATAAAGGAGAACCTCCACCTAAGGTATTGATCCCTCTTAAACGAATATTTTGAGTACCTCCGATTGCAGCACCAGAAGAACCTATTACTTGTACACCGGCTACTTTACCAGCTAGGTTACCCACTACATTGGAATTTCTGGTAGCGGTAAGGTCTTCACCTTTTACGGATTGAATGGCAGCCCCAACAGAGCGATCATCTCTAGATACACCCAATGCAGTTACAATTACTTCATTTAGTGCTTTTACATCAGGGTCCAGCACTACATCAATGGTAGATTCATTACCTACGGTAACTTCTACAGATCTCATCCCCACGAATGAAAACTGAAGAACATCCCTACCGGCAGGTAGTTGAATTGTATACTCACCATCAATACCAGTAATGGTACCATTCGTAGTCCCTTTGACCAGAACACTTACCCCTGGCAGGCCTAATCCGTCTTCCGAGGAAGTCACCGTTCCGCTAATAGACTTACTCTGTGCAAAAACACTTTGAGCAAAGAATATCATTAGCAAGAACGCTAGCAAATTTTTCTTCATTATTAATTTGGTTGATTTTAATTAATCGACAATGTTATTTTATTAAATTATATAATCGAAGTAATAGGAGGGGAAATATGATAAACGGTTAGTCAATACCTAAAAAATAAAACATACCTATAAACACTTTTATCAAAATTATATTTTACATATTATTAAATTATAAAAAACAGATTGAAAAATCGTAGTATTATCGTAGTGTTAACAAAAGTTAATTTTTTTTGAATAATTATTTTCAAGAGGAATATATTGACAAATATCAAATTCGATATTTTATACTATTAAATAGATATATATCAATACAAAAACCAACCTAAAACATCTAAAATCTAATTATTTAATTACTCTAAAATCAATATACATACCTTTTGTTCTAATTGAATCCCTACTAAGGTATGTAGGGATCAAGAATTAAAAAATACGGCTTTTCAGGTGTCTCCTTGGCTTATTCAGCGAATCTTGTCTTTTTCAAATCAAAAAAACGGATATAAATCTGAAACCAATTGTTTCAAAACATCCAGGAATACAATTATTTTCTTCAAAACAATTATAAACAGTTGATCGCTAGAAATAACTTACTACATATCAATAATTTAAATAATTCAAATCTATAATTATAATATAATATTTAAATGAATTGACATAAAGCTATTTACAATTAAAAAAAATAGACTCATCAACATGCAGACCCACCAGTAAAAAGAATAAAATTCTGGAATAGGCAAATAAAAAAATATATTATACATTTAAAATCAACAAACTCTACTATTTTAAGTAACTATAGAGACTAAAAAAATAAAATAAAGCCAATAAAATTCCATATTAATAGTTCAAAGACTATCCTTACAAATAAATCAAAGTTAATCTAGCAATAATTAAATTTTATTTATACTAGCTTCTAATATTGAAAACCATATAATAAATCATTAATGGAAGGTAGAAATTCAAGCATCTACCCCCTTTCAAGTATTAAAAAATCCATTTTGGCAAATCAATGCCTAGCAGTACTTAAAGCACTTTAATGGTAATTCTTCTGTTTAGAGCTTGGTTTTCTGCCGTTGTATTGGGGACTACAGGCTCTTTATCGCCTTTACCTTCTACCATCACTCTACCTGGGTGCATTCCAGCCTCTATAAGGTATTGCTGTACACTTTCAGCTCTTTGAAGGCTTAACTGAAGGTTATATCCTGGAGAACCTACGTTATCCGTATGGCCAGTTATTAAAATATTGACATTTGGATTCTCCACTAAAAATTTAATAAGCCTTTTCAAGGAGGACATGGACTGAGGCTTCAGTTCATATTTATCAAAGTCAAAGAATATGTTTTCAAAAACGAACTCTTCTCCAGAGGCCACCGGAACTAACTCCACGTTTAAATCCTTAACATTTTGAAGCTTATCACGCTCTACATTATAAATCTTTGGCAAGAATCCCTTTTTCTCCACATATAAGCCTGAAATTCCTTTATTGGGATAGAGCATCATGAATTCACCATTTTTACCATCTGATTTAAATTCATAAAGCGTACTATCATTAGTCAATGAAACCAAAGACAAGGTTGCATCAATAGGCTCTCCAGTCTTTTCATTGAATACTTTCCCTCCTGTTACCGTTAAGTTTTCCCCTAAATAGATTTCTTGAGGAAACCTGAATCGATATAATATAGAGCGATCATTTCCATTATCACCTGAAGTAAGTTCCGTGAAATAAGCATAATCTTTCTGAGCTGTAATAAATAGAGCTACTTGATCCAAATGATCATTAATCGGCAATCCAAGATTTTCTGGCTCCGAAAACTCCCCATTTTTCACCCTAGAAAGAAATATATCCATCCCCCCAAAACCTTGATGACCGTCTGAGGCGAAA
This sequence comes from Algoriphagus halophilus, assembly GCF_900129785.1. NCBI lineage: Bacteria > Pseudomonadati > Bacteroidota > Cytophagia > Cytophagales > Cyclobacteriaceae > Algoriphagus > Algoriphagus halophilus. The sequence goes on along the minus strand of NZ_FSRC01000003.1, from coordinate 499,606 downwards.
AACAAGATTTCATTATTAAAAAACATAAATGGAGAAATCTCATCCTTCGCAGTATTCACCACACTTCCCAAATTTTTCGCTTCTGCCCAAGACCCATCCGATTGACGAACACTATACCATATATCATTTCCTCCATAACCTCCTCTTCGATTGGAAGAAAAGAATAAAATCCTTCCATCTGCAGATAAGGAAGGTTGAGAGTCCCAAGATCTCGAGTTCACTTCTTTACCCATATTTTTAGGGCGCTGCCAATTGCCATTGACTTTATAAGCGATGTAAAGATCACAACTGCCTTGAGAGTCCGGAGCATCACAGGAAGTATAAATCAGAATATTTCCATCCGCAGTAACAGAGCAGGTTCCTTCATTGTATTGAGAGTTGATCGTTTGAGCGATACTTACCGGTTTGGTCCAAGAGCCATCTGGTTCCGCGTAAGAAGTATAAATATCCTCTTTATCATAATTACCAGTCCCATCTCTTTTTGTAAAGAGGATTTGTTCCCCATCTGCAGTGAGCACTGGAAAGTATTGCAATTGAAAATTATTGAGTGGGTCTTCCAGCTTTTCTTTTTCTATGGCCATGGACTTATCTAATTGTGCTGTCAGAAAATCCATGCTTGCCTTCATTTGAACATAATACATGCTCTTTTTGAAAGACTCATCGAATAGAGGGTCTGCTTCTTGAAAAGTCTCATAGGCTTCTTGGAACCTACCCTGAGCCATGTATAGGTTGGTAAATAACCATCCAAAATCCGCCTTATTTTTTAGTGTCGCATTTTTCCCCGCTAATCTTTTCTTCCCTACTAAGGCAACTTCTTCGGCCTGATCTAATTTTCCTTGGGTAATGTAGAGCTGGGACATTTTAATATAAGCTTCCAAAAAAGAAGCCTCTCTATTGATGGCCGCCTTATATTTTGCAATAGCCATATCATATTGTCTGGAAAGCGTAAGCTCTTCTCCTTCCTGATACAATTTGATCGCCTTTCCATCGATAATGGAATAGGTTTGAGCTTGGCTCAAGCTAAAAACAAAGAAAAAGGTTATTCCTAATAGAAAACGGCGCATAAACCTATGGGATGTCCATAAATTTATGAGTTTGAAGCGAAATTTTCCAATTTGGATGGTTTTTCGAGTAATTAATAATCAAAGGAGTGAATTTTTCGGCTTTACTCCATTCTGGCTGAAGTCGTAATTCACAACTTTTTTTCACCTTAAGCGCATGATTTTCAGCAAAGTCAAAATCACTTGCATGAAAAACAACAACTTTCAGTTCATCTGCATGATCGTATATGGAAGGATGCGGTGCTTTAAACTTTTTTGGGGAAAAACATACCCAATCAAAATCTCCAGAGAAAGGATGCGCTCCTGAAGTTTCAATATTGGTTGAAAATCCTTTTTGCTTGAGCAATGCAGTCAAAGGCCCCAGATCATACATCAAAGGTTCTCCTCCTGTAATTACCACTAGTTTTCCTGGATACTTTTCTACTTCTGCGACTATTTCTTCTATGGATAATACAGGCCATTTGCCAGCTTCCCAGGACTCTTTGACATCACACCAAACACAACCCACATCACAGCCCCCAAGCCGGATAAAATAAGCAGGATGTCCAGTAAATCTCCCTTCGCCCTGAATGGTATAAAATGCTTCCATTACTGGAAGCGAAACGCCTTTTGCAATTAATTCTTTTGTCTTCATGAATTTTTGATAAAGCGGGCAATTGAACCGCTGGTGAAAATCAAGTGCAAAGGTACGTCTTTGTATTGGAATTTAGAAAGAATATCAAAAGCTTAGCTTACGGCAGCTTTCTCATAACTTTTTAACCATGACAATCCTAAAATCTTCTACACGATCCTTTCGAATCACCTCCACTATTTTAAAATCCCTACCCAAACCAAATTTGATCATATCGGGAAACCTGTTCCGAGTTTTAAAAAACACTTTCTTAAACCCATTCTTTGTAGCCCACACCTCTTGAAAATCTGCCAAAGCTGTTGCCGCACCACTTTTCCTGAATGCGGGCCTTACACCTCCCATCCAAGAGTACAAGACATCCGGTTTCTGGCTTTGATATCCAACTTTAAACCCTACTAGCTCTCCATTTTGCTCTGCAACTAAGGCTAAAAAAATGCGGCCTTTTAGCCGCTCTTTATAAAATTCTATGGCTACCTCTTCATAAAATTCAGGAATCCCCTGATGAACCTGAAAAATCTCTTCGATGCTTCCTTCTCTAACTACAATTTTCATAGGAAAGTAAATTCAATTATCCTTATAAACACAAAAGTGGCAAAAACCGGGGATTAAACCGATTTCTGCCACTTGAGTAAAACTTTACTTAAAACGTTTACTTTTTCACTGTAGGATAGGTCACTCCTAATTGTTCCAAATAGGTATCATACTTGGTTTCGTCAAAGTAATATTTTTCCAACATCGGACGGTATAAATCCATAATCTGTTTGTTCAGATAAATAGGAGCCTCATCAGTATCAGAAATCATAGGCTTGTACTGCTCTTCTTTGGTTTGTACATTTTTAAAGTAATCCCAAGCTTCATCCACTAATTCAGGATTTAACAAGAAATCCAGAATGGTCATTGCTTCTGCTTTTGCTCCTGCGGTTACGCCTTTATGAGCAATTGGAGTGGCCATTGCAATGGCATTTGCCCAATGGTGACCTGGAAGTCCAGGGATATTTGAAGGAAATCTCAAGGTAACAGTTGGCAACACCCAAGACACATCTCCAATATCATCAGAGCCTCCAGAACGAGGGGTAGTAACAGGCAATCCCAAGGTATCCAATTTGGTAGGAAGACCTTCTACCCTGGTAGAGTTTACTTCTTCTTGCACCGCTTTAGCCAAAGTCTGGTCTTCTTCAGACCATTCAGGTAAACCTACTTTCAAGATATTGGCATACATTTTTTCTGCAATCACTTTATTAAAGTGTCTAGGCCAAGCGGTTCCTAAAATTTTGGAAGTCATTTCAGTATCAGTCATCAAGGCTGCACCAGCTGCCATTTTATTGGCAACTTCATACATTTCCATTATTCCATCGTATTTCACATCTCTGAAATAATACCAAATAGATGCTTTGGATGGTACTACATTGGGCTGGTCTCCACCATCAGTAAATATGGAATGTGATCTTTTCAGTGGATCTAAATGCTCTCTTCTATAATTCCAGCCCACATTCATTAATTCTGCAGCATCCAGGGCACTTCTCCCTCTCCATGGAGCACCTGCTGCATGAGCTGCCTCTCCACTAAATGTATATTCTACAGAGATTAAACCTGTTCCTGATGCCTGTCCATAGCTTACTCCCAAATTATTTCCCACGTGGGTAAAAATACAGATGTCTATATCATCAAATAGGCCATCTCTTACAAACCAAGCTTTGGAAGCTACCAGTTCCTCTGCAATTCCCGGCCATAAGATCAAAGTCCCTCCAATATTTTCTCGTTCCATAATCTCTTTCACTGCCAATGCCGCCGTGATGTTCAAAGGAATCCCTGCATTGTGACCTTCCCCATGACCTGGAGCTCCCTCCACAATAGGCTTATGGTAAGCCACTCCTGGATATTGAGAAGCCTTTGGGATATCATCTACATCTGAACCCAAAGCAATGACAGGTCCTTCTCCATTACTCCAAGTGGCAAACCATGCTGTGGGGATGCCAGAGACTCCCATTTTAATTTCAAACCCATTTTCTGCCAAGATCCCGGTTAAGTACTTCGAGGATTCAATCTCTTGGAACCCTAATTCCGCAAAACTGAAAATCTTATCAACCATCACTTGGCTCAATTTTGCATTTTCCTGTACAAGATTCAAGGCTTCTTCTTTTAATGCTTCTTTTTGTTTGGCAGAATACTTTTTCTGCCCAAAAGCAAATTGAGAGATCAACAAGGCAGCACAAACCGATAGGGCTGGCCGCCATAGGGTAGAAATTTTCATAGGATTGGTGGTTTGGTTAAGTTGGAAAATACTAAAAAGTAATGAGTTGATTTAAAAAAAATGACCAGTGGATATAATTTATAGACAAGAGGAATTACAGATTTTCATTCCAAACCCAGTCAATTTTTCTATTTTTGCAGGCGTTTAGCTAAAAAAACACGAATATTTCAATCATGGCGGAATACACATATAAGGAAATCGAGAAAAAATGGCAGGCATACTGGGAAAAGAACCAAACTTTCCTAGCCAAAGTAAATCCTGACAAACCAAAGTTTTATTCCTTGGACATGTTCCCCTATCCTTCTGGAGCTGGACTTCATGTGGGCCACCCGCTAGGATATATTGCTTCGGACATCGTTTCCCGTTTCAAAAAATTAAAAGGATTCAATGTATTGCACCCCATGGGCTACGATAGCTTTGGACTACCTGCAGAACAATATGCCATCCAAACAGGCCAACATCCCGCCATCACTACGGAACAAAACATTGCCCGCTATACCGAACAACTTAAAAATATTGGCTTTGCATTTGACTGGAGTAAAGAAGTAAGAACTTCCGATCCCTCCTATTATAAATGGACTCAGTGGATTTTCATGCAGCTATTTAATAGCTATTATGACCAAGATGCTGACAAAGCGCTTTCTATTGATTCCCTCATCGAGAGATTTGAAGCGGAAGGAAACAGTCAAGTAAAGGCGGTCTGTGACGACGAAACCCCAATTTTTTCTGCAAATGACTGGCATGCTTTTTCCGAAAAGGAAAAGCAGGAAATGCTTTTGAAGTATCGATTGACTTTTCTTGCAGAAACTACTGTCAACTGGTGTGCTGCCTTAGGTACTGTTCTTTCCAATGATGAAGTGAAAGACGGGTTTTCTGAAAGAGGCGGACATCCTGTGGAACGCAAGAAAATGATGCAGTGGTCCATGCGAATCACTGCCTACGCAGACCGACTATTGAAAGGATTGGATAAAATAGATTGGCCTGAACCGGTTAAGGAGATGCAACGAAACTGGATTGGAAAATCCATCGGAGCGGAAGTTATTTTTAAAGTCAAAAATTCTGAAGAAACTATAAAAGTGTTTACGACTCGAGTTGACACGATATATGGTGTGACTTATTTGGCTTTGGCTCCTGAATCTGAATTAGCAGCTTCTTTAATTACAGAAGATCAAAGAGAAACTGCGGAAGCCTATATTGAAGTTGCTAAAAACCGTTCCGAAAGAGAACGGATGAGTGATGTGAAAACAATCTCAGGAGCATTCACAGGTTCATACGCTATTAACCCTTTCAATGGAGAAGAAATCCAAATTTGGGTAGCTGATTATGTGTTGGCTGGATATGGTACAGGCGCTGTCATGGCTGTACCTGCTCATGATGAAAGAGATTATAATTTTGCCAAACATTTCGGACTGGAGATCAGACAGGTAATTGAAGGATCCATGGAAGAAGGGTCTTTCCCTGGCAAAGATGGGTTCATCATCAATTCGGGTTTCATTTCCAACATGTATATGAAGGAAGCCATGACAAAGGCAATTGAGTTTCTAGAGGAAAAAGGCATTGGAAAAGGAAAAATCCAATATAGGATGCGGGATGCAATTTTCACTCGTCAACGCTATTGGGGTGAGCCTCTTCCTGTTTATTTCAAAGATGGACTTCCCTATTTGATAGATGAAAAAGATCTTCCTTTGGTATTGCCAGAGGTAGATAAATACTTACCAACTGAAGATGGTGAACCACCATTAGGCCGGGCCCAAGACTGGACCTATAAAACTTCTGAAGGGGAATATCCATTGGAGCTTAGCACTATGCCAGGTTGGGCAGGATCAAGCTGGTATTTCTTCAGATATACGGATTCTCAAAATGACTCCGTGTTTGCAGACAAGACAAAAACAGATTATTGGGGTTCGGTAGATTTATACATTGGTGGATCTGAGCATGCAACAGGACACTTGTTGTATTCAAGGTTCTGGACCAAATTCATTTATGATCTGGGTGTGGTAAGCATCGATGAACCTTTCCAAAAGATGATCAACCAGGGAATGATCCAAGGACGATCCAATTTTGTATATAGAGTCAAAGGCACCAATCAATTTGTAAGCAAAGGGTTAAAAGATCAATATGACACCTTTGAAATGCATGTCGATGTCAATATCGTTTACAACGATCAATTGAACCTTGAAAAATTCAAAGCTTGGAGACCAGACTTGGCAGATGCGGAATTCATTTTGGAAGACGGAAAGTACATCTGCGGTGCAGAAGTAGAAAAAATGTCTAAATCCAAATACAATGTGGTCAACCCAGATGACATTATTGAAAAGTATGGAGCAGACACCTTAAGATTGTATGAAATGTTTTTAGGCCCTTTGGAGCAATTCAAGCCTTGGAACACCAACGGAATCGACGGCGTTTTCAAATTCTTGAGAAAGCTTTGGAACTTATACCATACTAACAAAGGGGAATTTCAAGTTTCAGATGCAGAACCAAGTAAAGAGGAATACAAAGCCCTTCATAAAGCCATCAAAAAGATGGAGGAAGACATGGCTAATTTCTCCTTCAACACTTCGGTTTCTAGTTTTATGATTTGTGTGAACGAATTAAGTGGGTTAAAATCCAATAAGCGTAAGATTCTTGAACCATTGGCGGTTTTGGTATCTCCTTATGCTCCGCATATTGCAGAGGAACTTTGGAGTCTATTGGGACATACTACTTCTATCACTGAATCCTCTTTCCCTGCTTTCGATGAAAGCTATTTAAAAGAAAGTGCTTTTGAATATCCAGTGATGATCAATGGTAAAATGAGAGCTAAAATCAATTTAGACCTTTCACTTTCCAAAGAGGAAATAGAAAAAGCAGCCTTGGCAGACGAGATCGTTCAAAAATGGCTGGATGGAAAATCTCCAAAGAAAATGATCGTAGTACCAGGGAAAATTGTCAATGTGGTCATATAAATTTTAATGAGTACATAAGAAAGGAGCAAAGAAACAATTCCTCGGTTTTCTTTGCTCCTTTTCTTTTTTAAGGCCTATTTTTAGTTTTGATTCAACCCTTTCTATGATCATCTACACCTATCCTGTACGTACTGCTTTCACAGACCGAGACCTGGAGATGATCCGCCCAGAAATGAAAATCAAGGCCTTGGAATTCACCCAGAATCCAATCCACCTTCCACTTTTCTATATCCTACAGTTTTTTCAATTACTTTGGTATTTGCCCAAAACCTCCCAATACCTCTGTTTCTTCGGAGGGTATCATTCAGTGTTACCTGTTTGGTTTGCGAAAATATTCGGAAAGAAATGTATCATTCAAGCTGGGGGGATGGACTGCATCAATATGCCTGAAATTGGTTATGGAAACTTTAGAAAAAAATGGCTTCGAAAAGCCACCATCTTTAGTTTTAAAAATTGCACGTTAATCCTCCCTGTTGCTCAGGCCCTGGTCAAGCAGCATTATCAGTTTGACACATCTATTTCCCCTCATCAAGGATTGATCAATTTAATCCCAGATCTGACTACTCCGATCCAGGTAATTCCCAATGGTTTTGATACCAATTTTTGGAAGAATCTTCAATTAAAAAGAGTCCCCTTTTCATTCATCACGGTAGCCTCCGGTACCTCCAACCCTTCCAGAGCAATGGTAAAAGGCTATGATCTTATTGAGAAGTTGGCTGCAAATCATCCAGACTGGAAGTTCACCTTTGTGGGAGATTCGAGCTATCAATCTAAAAATCCCAACGTATCCTTATTAGGAAAAAAAACAGCCTCTGAACTTTTAACTCTTTACAATACCCATCAATTTTATCTGCAATTATCTACTTCAGAGGGATTCCCTAACTCACTCGGAGAAGCTATGTCTTGTGGCTGCATTCCAATTGGTTCTGCTGTAGGGGCAATTCCAGAAATTATAGAAAAAAAAGAATTCATATTGGTTCAAAAAGATATTAAAGAGCTTGAGCTTTTAGTAAGCAACATTCTTTCAAGCGATTATCTATCTATGCAGGATTTATTTTCTCAGCGAATCCACACTTTGTACTCTTATTCCAGAAGAAAAACTGAACTCCTTTTAGCTCTCTCACAATAATTCAATGCTTCTTGGTACAGGATAAAATTTGAATTGTCTTTTATCTTGAGTGATACATATCACTGAATTACAAGGATTTTTAAAAGACCTTTCTGAAGATAAAACTTCAAGGTCATGAAAAACTTCATGCTATTTCTAGTGTTAATTATTGGCTTTTTTTCCTGTCAGGAAGATCAAAAACCATTGATAAACAATTCGATTACTGAGCAAGAAGAGACCTCATTATTGTACATGAGAGAAGAAGAGAAACTAGCTCACGATGTGTACATGCACGCATATTCCAAATATGGTATTCTGGCTTTTCAAAACATTGCCGAGAGCGAAAACCAACACGTAAACGCTATATTAAATTTGATGGAGATTCATCAAATCCAAGACCCACTCATTGGTTCTGAAACTCCTGGAAAGTTTACCCTTCCTGAAATCCAGACTCTATATCAGGATGTAATAGCCAAAGTCAATCTTTCACTGGAAGATGCATTGCTTGCAGGAATGCTTATCGAAGATCTAGATATTTATGATTTAGAAAATGCATTGATGGATATAGACAATGCATCAATTCAGCGTATTTATCATAGTCTTCAATGCGGGTCCATGAATCATCTCAGGGCGTTTGAGAACCTGGTTAGTTCATCAAACATTTCTTATACGCCAGTATATATCAGCCAATCCGATTATGAAGACATTATCAATTCCACCCAATTAAGTTGCAACAATTAATCAAGTTTCAAGGAATAGATCATATTCAAGCTAGACAGCAAACACTTGTCAGCTATTCAAAAGCTCCATTAGTTGAGTTTCAATAAAACTACAAAAGAACATCAATGGACTTTTTTAGGTTGTTGAAAAGGGTTAATAGACCAGAAAGACCTTCTTAATTTTAGGAAGGTTTTTCTTTGTCCTTGGGCCACCTTTTCTATTTTAATCAACAAGGGCTACCAAATTGTTTGATTTATCCATTTCTAAATAAGCCTTTTCTGATTTGACACAGATCAAAAAAGGAATAGAAAATCATTAAAATTTTTTGAAAATAAATTTTCTCTCCTCATTCTTTTTTGGAGCGATTTTGAAAAATCGAAATATTAAAGAAGAATTCAGTCATTTTTCAAAAGAAAAGAGTCATTCGTGATAATTTGGCAGATTTAAAAAATAAAAACCTGTTTTTCCAATTTTTACATTTTCTAAGGCAAAAATCCTGATTTTTTAAACCAGTTTTTTCAGATTTTACATTTTAACTATTTAACCGCTTCAAAAAAAAAGGGGGCTTTTAAAAAAAAGCCCCCGCAGTGGGTCTATTGTCAATCGTCTAAAACCAAATAATCTTTGGCAAAGATGCCTGTTGATCTGTTTTTATGACTTATATAATTCCTTAAACTTAATAAAAATGAATTAAATCACACAAAAACAGACAAATATTTTTTAATTATTTTTTCTTGATTTTAACCTACCGAAGACTGAAAGACTTTAGGTGTTAGGCCATATTCTTGCTTAAAAGCTCGAATGAAATAGGTAATGTTCCGAAAACCTGCCATGTAGCACACCTCTTGAATTTGGAATTGACCAAGTTGAAGGTATTGTTTGGCTAGTTTTAACCTTTCATGCAGCACAAATTCCATGGGAGTCAATCCCATATCTTGTTTAAAGGTTCTTAAAAAATGGGCTTTACTCATGCATGCCTCTTTAGCCAATTCATCCAAGGAAATCGTTTCTCTTATATTCTTCTTAATGTAATCTACTACATAAGCCATTCGATTTCCTGTAGCAAGCTCTTTGTAGGTTTTTTCCATCATATCTCTCGCCTGAGTCTGGCTTAACCGAATCAGTAATTCTTTCAATGCTAAGGTGGCGATCAGATCTTTTTCCTTGGACCCATCTTTTACACCTATTCGTATGAAACGATTAATAATTTCAGAGAGATCCTTGGTATTAATCAAATGAAAATAGCTTAGATCGAGCCCCCAGTCTTTTGAAATAATTTTATCAGGAAACTTTTCATTCAATAAATTGAACGTTGCTTCTATCATTTCTTTTGAAATTGAAAGAGCAATGCATTGAGTAGGGTTATCTAACTTTGCTTCAGGAAAATCAATTTTCATGACCTCATTTGGCGGAACAATGACAGATTCTCCAGGAAGGTAATCGAAGCCTGGTTTATCAAACAGGTGCATCACTTTTTTGCCTTTCAACATGGTAGTCAAGACCAAATCGCCAAAAACCAAATTCACATCATCTGCTTGTTGATGTGTTTCAAAAATATTCAACTCACAATTCTCCAGGGTGTAAGTAGTTCGGTTCTCCACCAGCGTTTTCAAATCCCTTGTATTTCTCCAAGGCACTCCTGCTATAAAGTTATTTTGGGTCATGACATTAAAAATACAAATAATTCAACGCTTCTAATAAAGTAAAGTTTATAGTTCTTAGGGTGAATGAAATTCAAAATCCCAGAGAATATCAATTCAGGTGGATGAGATGATGATCCAGTGTAATTTTTTAGAATATAAAATGATGAGATTTGATTTTAACCAAAATAACCGTCTAGTATGACCACGCAAACATTATCTCAATCAAAGCCTGTAGATCGCCCATCTGTCAAGGCAAAATATGATCATTTTATTGGAGGAAAATGGGTAGCTCCTGCATCGGGTGAATATTTTGACAATATTTCACCAATTGATGGAAAACCTTTCACCAAAGCTGCAAGAGGAAACAAAGAAGATGTTGAAAAAGCCATCGATGCAGCTCATGAAGCATTTAAAACCTGGTCTAAAACATCAGCCGCTGAAAGAAGTAGAGTCTTAAACAAGATTGCGGACATTATTGAGGACAACCTTGAAATGTTGGCAAGATTGGAAACAGTCGATAATGGTAAGGCGCTTAGAGAAACCAGAGCTGCAGATTTACCATTATGTGTGGACCATTTCAGATATTTTGCCGGCGTGATTCGTGCAGATGAAAGTACGATTTCTGAGCATGATGAACACACAGTTAGTATCGCATTACACGAACCCCTAGGAGTAGTTGCTCAAATCATCCCCTGGAATTTCCCACTTTTGATGGCGACTTGGAAAATCGCACCAGCATTGGCAGCAGGATGCTGTACCGTTGTAAAACCTGCAGAACAAACTCCTACCAGCATCATGGTGTTGATGGAATTAATTGCAGATGTTTTACCTCCAGGAGTAATTAATGTAGTAACAGGATTTGGTGTAGAAGCTGGAAAGCCTTTAGCCACATCCAAAAGAGTAGCAAAAGTTGCTTTCACCGGAGAAACTACCACAGGTAGATTAATTATGCAATATGCATCTGAGAACCTGATTCCAGTAACGATGGAGCTAGGCGGTAAGTCACCAAATATCTTCATGAAGTCGGTAGCAGATGCTGATGATGAGTTTTTTGACAAAGCTGTGGAGGGTGCTGTAATGTTTGCCTTAAATCAAGGCGAAGTTTGTACTTGTCCATCCAGAATCTTGGTCCATGAGGATATATATGACAAGTTTATGGAGCGCGTCATTGAACGAACCAAAGCCATTAAAATGGGGCATCCACTAGCTGAGGATACCATGATGGGAGCTCAAGCATCCAACGATCAATACGAGAAAATTCTTTCTTACCTAGACATTGGCAAGCAAGAAGGAGCCATCACGCTATGCGGTGGAGAAAAAGCAGGATTGAATAGTGGACTGGAAACAGGGTACTATATCCAACCGACTATTTTTAAAGGAAATAACAAAATGCGTGTTTTCCAGGAAGAGATTTTCGGTCCAGTAACCTGTGTAACCACCTTTAAAACTACTGAAGAGGCCATTGCAATTGCCAATGATACCATGTACGGACTTGGAGCAGGCTTGTGGTCAAGAGATGCTCATGAGTTGTATCAAGTTCCAAGATCAATTCAAGCAGGTCGCGTTTGGGTCAACTGCTACCATGCTTATCCAGCTCATGCTCCATTTGGAGGATACAAAAAATCTGGATTTGGTAGAGAAAATCATTTGATGATGCTAGACCATTACAGACAAACCAAAAACATGTTGATCTCCTATAGTAAGGAGAAACTTGGATTCTTTTAATTGTCAATCTAAACAAACCAGAAAAGGCAGAGGAATTATCTTCTGCCTTTCTTTACTTTATTCAAACCCCAAAATAACATGGAATCTATCAAAAGAGTCTTAGTCACTGAGCAAGCAAAAGAAGTAATTGATACCCTAAGAAAAAGATTTGGATCTGAGTTGATGTTTCATCAAAGCGGTGGATGCTGTGATGGATCTTCTCCTATGTGCTTCGAAAAAGGTGACTTTAAAGTAGGCAGTCAAGATGTATGGCTAGGGGAAGTTTATGGCTGCGATTTTTTCATGAGTGCAGATCAATTTGAATACTGGAAACATACCCAGCTCACCTTGGACGTAACGCCGGGAAGAGGAAGTAGTTTCTCCATAGAAATCCCAATGGGAATTCGGTTTATGATTCGTTCCAAACTTTTCACCGAAGAAGAGTTAATGAATCTTAGTCCTATCAAAAGTGGAGAAGAACTCTTAAAAGAAAACTAAACTCATTTTTGTATTCAGGTGACAATACATTTTTCGCTATCTTCAAAAGCATAACCAATCGCTATGAAGAAATTATTGTTTGCCTTAGGAGTAATCACGATCCTATATTTTATAGCTACCTTTTTCGTTCCTCCTTATATTGAAGAACAACGGAACCCGGTAAAATCTCCCCCACCTTATTCGGTGTCCACTGAAGCACAGGAAATCTATGATCGGTTGGATTTTATCTCAGACCTTCATTGCGACGCATTATTGTGGGGTAGGGATTTAACACAAAAAGGCAGTATTGGACATGTGGATTTCCCAAGGATGAGGGAAGTAAATGTGGGTTTGGAAATGTTTACGATCGTTTCAAAATCCCCTTCGGGACAAAACATGAAAAGCAATAGTGCAGATACTTTCGACAATATCACTCCGCTGACCATTGCGAAAGGAGTAGCCCCCAATCAATGGTTTAGCCTAATTAATAGAACACTTGGTCAAGCTGAAAGTCTCCATCAATTTATTGAAGAAGAGAATGGAAAAGTAATTTTTGTTCATGACAAAAAAAGCTTTGAAGAATTAATCTCTGCCAGAAACACGGATAAGACAGTAGTTGGTGCCATGTTGGGTATTGAAGGCGCACATGCATTGGAGGGATCATTGGAAAACTTGGAAAAAGTTTACGAAGCTGGAATTCGAATGATCGGCCCCACCCACTTCTTTGACAACGAACTTGGGGGCTCAGCACATGGAGAAAACGGTGCTGGTTTGACTGACTTTGGGAAATCTGTCATCAAAAGAATGAACGAGCTTAACATATTTGTAGACCTAGCTCATTGCTCACCTGCCATCGTGGAAGATGTATTAGAAATGACTACAAAACCAGTCATGGTTTCTCACATTGGCGTACAAAGCGTGCTAGATTCTCAAAGAAATCTGAGTGACGATCAAATCAGGAAAATCGCCGCTAACGGAGGTATTATTGGGGTTGCTTTTTTTGATATGGCTGTAGGAGTACCAGAAATCGATGGAATTGTAGCAACGATGAAACACATTAGGGATTTGGTAGGAGTCGAGTACATTGCACTTGGTTCTGATTATGATGGAGCAGTGGAAGTACCTTTTGACATCACTGGCTTACCCCTCATTGTAGAGGCGCTACTGAAGGAAGGATTTACTGAAGAAGAAATTCGAGCAATAATGGGAGAAAATGTAAAGCGGTTCTTTCTTAAAAATTTGATCTAATGAAGGAATCTCAAATACATCAGGAGAGTAAGTACTTTCGAAAACTTCAAGAATATTTAAGTGAGTTTGTATATGGGGGAATCGATGGGGCGGTTACCACATTTGCAGTTGTAGCAGGGGGATTTGGAGCAGATTTAGATGCTGGCATCATCATCATTTTAGGCTTTGCCAATCTATTTGCTGATGGTTTTTCTATGTCCGTAGGAGCCTATCTATCGGCAAAAAGCAACAAAGAAAACTTTAAGAAACATGAAGCCATTGAATATTGGGAAATCGAAAATCTCCCAGAAATAGAACGAGAGGAAATTGTTGACATCTACAAAGCAAAAGGATTTAAAGGAGAGCTATTAGAGCAAGTAGTGGATCAGATCACATCCAACAAAGAACTGTGGGTTGCTGAAATGATGAAAGACGAACTTAACCTTATGCAGGAATCCAAAAGCCCATTTAAAATTGGCTTGGCCACATTTATTTCATTCTTATCGGTGGGATTTATTCCGCTATTGGTTTATTTATGGACTTATTTTAATCCATCCGAAATAAATATATTTCTATGGACAAGTATTCTTACCGGAATAGCTTTTATAATCATAGGCTGGCTAAAATCTATCGTCAATCAGACCTCAGAGTTTAAAAGTATTGCCGAAACGGTTGCTCTGGGAGTGTTGGCTGCTGTAGTTGCCTACTATGTGGGAGATATATTAGAAAACTTTTTTCTCAAGTAATCATGAAAACAATCGACGAGGTTTTGCTCCGCATGGATGAGATTGTGGCGGAATGCGAACAAAAAAATTCAAGAATTGGCTATTTCGCCATATTGTATAGGCAAGTAACCCGAAGGATTAAAAAAGGAATTGAACTACAGGAGTTTGAAGATAACCCAAGAATGGAGCGGCTTGACGTTCTTTTTGCTGGTCGATTTATTGATGCCTATGATACCTGGAAATCTGGACAGCAACCCACCAAAAGTTGGGATATTGCATTTGAAGCTAGTAAATCAAGCTCATATTTAGTTTTGCAGCACTTGTTTTTGGGCATCAATGCCCATATCAATCTTGACCTGGGTATTTCTGCTGCAGAAACGGTGGGCAGCGAACCCTTAGAGGGAATACAAAAAGACTTTAATCAAATCAATTCCATCTTGGCAGAACTGGTAGATGGCGTAAAAGCAAATATTAGCAAAGTATCTCCTGTTTTTGGCTTATTGATTCCTTTGGCAAAAGGACGTGATGAAATGCTCTTGAATTTCAGTATCCAACTAGCTAGAGATGGGGCTTGGAAGTATGCAGGAGAGTACTATTCAGGTGTAAACCGGGAGGCTTTGATTCAGGATCGGGATTTGAATATTTCAAACTTGGCCATTAAACTGATTCGCCCAGGAAAATTTCTTTCATTTATAGTAAAAATCATTGGTTTCGCAGAATGGAAATCTGTGAGCAACACCATGAATCAACTAGATATTGTAGCTAAAAAATCGATCTGAAAAAGGGCAGTAACTTGTACTGCCCTATTCAAATTAAATTTTATATTTTGATTCCAAGTCGGAAATTTCTGACTCAGTCATCACCTCATTTTTACGGTTGGTTTTCTTCTTTTTCAAATCGGTTGCATAAAAATGTGTTTCCTGGAAGTAATCTACCCTCGCATTGGATTCACCCATAGCTTTGGTCCATTTTTCACTCTTAAATAGCCTCACTTTGTCTTCATGCAATTCTAGATATTCATCATAAGGACCTCTTGGAGAAATTAATTTCACAAAAATCGGAGCAGTTTCAATTGCAATAAAAAGAAGCATAATGAAAACATTGGCCATGGCCATGGCTGCACTTTCTTCTGTCAAACTAGACAAGGCATCCATTCTCGCAGCAAGTCCATCAAACCCTTCTATCCCAGGTTGCTGTTTCTCGAATTCAGCTTGCCTCAAAGCCATAAAATCCCTGATTTGAGCTTCTACTGTATCTATCCTCACCTGATTTCTGGCTCTTAAATCATCCAATGCCAATTGAGCGGCATCTAATTGTTGTTCCTTTTTCTTTGCATTGGTACCAATCCCCACTATCCCACTTGTACTGGCAGTCTTCTCACCAAAACGTTCAGCATCATACTCCCTTTGAACTTGATCTCTAAAAGCTTCTGCATCCAAGATTTCTGCTTTCAAAGTCTCTATTTTCAATTCCAGCTCCTGTATTTCCGGAAATCCTTTCGCAAGGTTTGCTTTCGATTGAGCAATGAATTCGGTTCGTTTCTCATCAATTTTACGATTGATCTCCCGCTCAAACATTTTTAGCTCCAGGGGTTTTGAAATGACTAGTGCAAGCAATACAGCCAACACCAATCTAGGTATTGCCAATTTCCATTCTCCCCAGGCACTTTTCTTCTTCCTCATGCTGGAGACGATGAATCGGTCCAGGTTGAAGATCATAAATCCCCATAAAAGACCAAATAACATAGCCGGCCAGACAGATTGGAATACGGTATACAAGGCATAACCTGCTGCCAAGGCTGCGAGGACTCCTGTAAAGAAAACAGTAGCACCAATTCCTATATATTTATTCGATTCAGTGGGCGATCTTTTCAATAATGAAAAATTCGCCCCACTGCAAAACCAGAAAAAACGAGTGAGTTGCTCCATGAAAAGGGTATTTGGAATGATTTGCCTTTATAACGCTAAAACTCCTCCAAAAAACCTGATTCAACAGGCTCAAATTTTGAAATGTGACGAAATCATTAAAAAATGGCGATTAAAGGCCTTTTTCTTTAGAAAAATGTGACGAAATTCAATACGAACAAACCATAAATTTGTCCGAAGTGTACGAGAATGAGCATGTTATGGACGGTTTTGACCATTCCCAAAAAGCGAATATCTTTAGTTTATGAAAACAAATACCCTTTTAACCGCTATACTTTTTACCCTCTTTTTAGGAGTAAATCAACTGTTTGCCCAAGCCAATCGTTTTGATCAGGAAGTTGAAAGCATCAGCCATAAAATAGACAGCATAGGTTGGTCAAAAGGTGAAGTAGTATTCACTGGAAGTTCCAGCGTAAGAATGTGGAAAAACTTACAGGAGCAATTTCCCAATGTGCCAATAATTAATACCGGGTTTGGAGGATCTACAGCCTTGGATTTATCAGAGCACTTATTCCCCTTAGTATTAAGGTTGGAACCATCCAAAGTTTTTATCTATGAAGGAGACAATGATATCAATGGAGGCAAAACTGCGGCAGAGATTATGGCCACTTTGGATGATATCGTCACCAGAATCCAAAAACAACTCCCAAACAGTACTGTTAACTTGATCTCCGCTAAGCCAAGTCCTTCCAGATGGGAATTAAAAAACTCCTACATGGTCTTAAATGATTTGATGAGGCAATATTGCACGACGCATGACAATGTCAACTTTGTAAACGTTTGGGATATTATGTTAGATAAAAGCGGAGTTCCCAGAGCTGATATTTTTATAGGTGACAATCTCCACATGAATGAAAAGGGATATGCACTTTGGAAAGAAATATTCACTCCTTTCTTAGAAAATTAATTTCTATTAAATGGAGCAGAACACTTAAAAAAGTGAAAAGGCCAATTTATCGGTCAGCAGCTCCAAAGCCCTGATTGATTTAACAGAATTGCCTTTTTCATTGAGTTCAGGGCTCCATACAGCAATGCTAAACTTATGCGGCATGACTGCTGCTACTCCTCCCCCTACTCCACTTTTCCCTGGCAAACCTACTTTATAAGCAAATTCTCCCGCTTCATCGTAAAAACCACAAGTCAACATCAGGGCATTGACTCTTCGGGCATGGCTTTCTGATAAAATCTCTCTATTGGCATAAATGGAATATCCGTCATTGGCTAAAAAGGAAAAGGTTTTTGCAAGCTCCACGCAACTCATTTCCATGGCGCAGTGTGAAAAGTAAACATCTAATACCTCTTCAATTGAGTTTTCAAAATTATTATAGGACTTCAGAAAATAAGCCAATGCAGTATTTCTAGCTGCATTATTCTTTTCAGAATTCATCACCGCTTGGTTAATTCTGACACAATCACACCCTGCAATCTCGTTGATAAATGCGGATATCTGCTCTAAGGGGTTTTCGAATTTACTGCATAAGGCATCTGTTATTACCAATGCCCCAGCATTGATAAAAGGATTTCGCGGTATTCCATTTTCATATTCCAACTGCGCAATAGAATTAAATGGGTTTCCGCTGGGCTCCACATTTACCCTCGACCATAATTTTGAATTAAACCGATGGAATACCATGGTAAGCGTATGAACTTTACTGATACTTTGAATAGAAAAAGGTGTTAGATAATCCCCAACTCCATAGAGATTCCCTTTTAGATCTACCAAAGCAATACCAAATTGATTGGGATCTACAGTAGCGATTTCTGGAATATAGTCTGCGACTTTGCCTTTTAGGTTCTCTGCCTGTACCTCTCGATATACTTCCTCTATTAATTGCTGGTAATCCATGTTACAAAAATTAAAAATTAAATAGAGATAAATAGCTTTTGACCAAACAATCTACCTTTCATTTAAAAAAGTGAATAAATATGGATTTTGCTGATTCACTTTCAAGCTAAGACCAATCTATCCTTGGCAGGAGAAGATTTTTCCAAGGATTTCAGCACTAAGATCTCATCATTAATATTTCCATAACCTAATTCCCAAATTTTATTCGTACTTTTGCGGCTCAATTAGGCAAACCATGCAGAATATTCGGAATATCGCGATCATCGCACACGTTGACCACGGCAAGACAACTTTGGTTGACAAAATCATTCATGCTTCAAAGATCTTCAGAGAGAACCAGCAGTTCGATGACCTGATTTTGGATAATAACGATTTGGAACGTGAAAGAGGGATTACAATCCTTTCAAAAAACGTATCTGTTCGTTATAGAGATACTAAAATCAACATCATTGACACTCCTGGTCACGCCGACTTTGGTGGTGAGGTAGAACGTGTATTGAAGATGGCTGATGGAGTTATTCTATTGGTAGATGCTTTTGAAGGCCCAATGCCACAAACAAGATTCGTTCTTGGAAAAGCATTGGACTTAGGATTAACTCCAATTGTAGTAGTAAACAAAGTTGATAAAGAGAATTGTCGTCCTGATGAAGTTCACGAGGCAGTTTTTGATTTGATGTTCAACTTAGATGCAACTGAAGAGCAATTGGATTTCCAAACACTTTACGGGTCAGCTAAGCAGAACTGGATGGGACCAGATTGGCAAAAACCAACGGATTCCATTATTCCATTACTTGATGCTATTGTAGACCATATTCCTGCTCCAAAAATTGACGAAGGGTCTCTTCAGATGCAGGTAACATCATTGGATTACTCCAATTTTGTAGGCCGTATCGCCATCGGAAGAGTAAAAAGAGGGACAATCAAAGAAGGTGCTCAAGTAACGCTTTGCAAAGCTGACGGAGTATTTAAAAAGGTAAAAGTAAAAGAACTTCACACGTTTGAAGGACTTGGAAAAGCTAAAGTGACTGAAGTGGTAGCTGGAGATATTTGTGCAGTAACCGGTATTGAAGATTTTGAAAT
This sequence comes from Algoriphagus halophilus, assembly GCF_900129785.1. Lineage (NCBI taxonomy): Bacteria > Pseudomonadati > Bacteroidota > Cytophagia > Cytophagales > Cyclobacteriaceae > Algoriphagus > Algoriphagus halophilus. Next base: position 480,260 of record NZ_FSRC01000003.1, on the reverse strand, counting down.
CGGAGACACTATTGCTGCAGCAGAAAACCCTGAGCCTCTACCAAGAATTGCTATTGATGAGCCAACGATGAACATGCTCTTCACCATCAACAACTCTCCTTTCTTTGGTAAAGAAGGTAAATTTGTGACCTCCCGTCACTTGAGAGATCGTTTGATGAAAGAGACTGAGAAGAACTTGGCACTAAGAGTAGAACCAACGGATTCTGAAGACAAGTTCTTGGTTTATGGACGTGGTATTCTTCACTTGTCAGTTTTGATCGAAACAATGAGAAGAGAAGGATATGAATTACAAGTAGGGCAGCCTCAGGTAATCTATAGAGAAATCGATGGAGTAAATTGTGAACCTATCGAAACCTTGGTCGTTGACGTTCCTGCTGAATCTTCTGGTAAAGTAATTGAATTGGCTACCCAGAGAAAAGGTGAATTGTTAATCATGGAGCCAAAAGGTGATTTACAGCACCTTGAATTCAAGATCCCTTCTAGAGGTTTGATTGGTTTGAGAAACAATGTATTGACCGCTACGCAAGGTGAAGCGATCATGAATCATAGATTTACTGCTTACGAACCATTCAAAGGAGCTATTCCAGAAAGAAATACAGGATCAATCATTTCCATGGAAGGTGGTCCATGTACTGCTTATGCAATTGATAAGCTTCAGGATAGAGGAACCTTCTTTGTAAATCCAGGAGAAGAACTATACGGTGGCCAAGTTATTGGAGCTCACAACAGAGACAATGACATCGTGGTAAACGTACAGAAGGGTAAGAAATTGACAAACATGAGAGCTTCTGGTTCTGATGATAATACCAAAATTGCTCCTGCTGTGAAGTTCTCCTTGGAAGAATCCATGGAATACATCCAGAAGGATGAGTACCTTGAAATCACTCCTAAAACTATCCGAATGAGAAAAATTTATTTGGATGAGGGTGAAAGAACCAGAATGGCTAAGAAAGATGCTTAATTAGAGCAACTTAATCCATATTTGATCCCGTAGGCCAAAGTCTACGGGATTTTTTTTACTCCACTAAAAATGCATTTTTAAAAGGAAAACAAGGGATTATAACCCCTACTTTTTTGTAAGTGAATTACTTTCTCTTTTCCACAAAACACCTTCTTCCCTTTAAAAAAATTGGCTTTCTTCCTTACCACAAATGGTGGACTTCCTCTTTAATATATTTTTCATATACGGTCTTTACGACTTCCATCTGTTCTGCTGATAGAGATGGTAAATCCGAAACCTTTACATTACTTTCCAATTGATCCAAATTGGATGCGCCAGGAATCACAGTACTCACCTCTGGAAACATCAAAACCCATTTCAAGGCAAAAGATGCCAAAGAATAATCTATGTTCAACAAAGATTGTAATTCCTCAACAGCAGACAAACCCAAATCAAATGGTACACCAGAAAAGGTTTCCCCTTTGTCAAAGGCTTTTCCCTCTCGGTTAAAGTGCCTATGATCATCTTTTGGGAAAGTGGATTCTTTTGTGATTTTACCTGTCAATAATCCACTTGCCAGAGGAACCCTTACTATAATCCCAATGTCATTTTTCTTGGCGTTTCTAAATAATAATTCATAGGGCTTTTGCCTAAACATATTAAAAATCACTTGAATGGTAGAAACAATATCATATTTGATCGCACTTAAGCCCTCAGTGATCTTTTCTACGCTGACCCCCATGGCGGAAATTTTACCTTCAGCTCTTAAATCTTCAAAGAGTCCAAAAATTTCATCTCGCTTATAAACTAATTCCGGAGGGCAATGTAACTGAATTAAGTCCAGCCTTTCCAACCCTGTATTCCGCAAACTATCTTCCACATACCTTCTTAATTTTTCTGTAGAATAACCTTCATTTACATGAGGCTGGATTCGTCGCCCACATTTGGTAGCAACATATATTTTTTCTGACCTTTCCCGTACGACTTTTCCTACCGCGGCCTCGCTTAAGCCAGCATCATACACGTCTGCCGTATCTACAAAATTCACTCCCTTATCGATTGCGGAATGTAAAAGTTCCTCTGCAATTTTCGGACTGAAGGGTTTTCCCCATCCTCCACCAACTTGCCAAGTACCAAGTCCTATTTCAGATATTTCAAATCCTGTTTTTCCTAATTTGCGATAATTCATGGATGTTTATTGTTAAAGAATGGCCTATAAAAAACCTAAGACTCAGGGAAGATTTAAACAGTTATCGAAAAGCAATATAAATTTTTATCTTTAGAATCTTTGAGGATTCTTAAAGCAGTTTTTGAAGAATCCGAAGAGCTTATCAATCCTATTAACATGAAATCAAGAAGACAATTCTTAAAAACCGTAGGCGTTGCAAGTGCTTCAGCCATATTACCTTTAAATTCAATCGCTAACGAAATGGCAAAACAAAAAATGATCCACCAGGTTTATTTTTGGCTTCATGATGTAGCCAATACCAAAGAGTTTTTAACAGAAGCTGTACCTATGCTGGGCAGGTGTAAAACCGTTGGAAAATTCATTGCAGGCACTCCTGCCGATACTGCTGATAGAGACGTTGTAGACCACTCTTTTCAGGTTTCTTGTACCTTATTCTTTGACAGTCTGGAAGATCAAGACGTATATCAATCAGATCCACTCCATTTGGAATTTATTGAAAAATATTCCTCCATGTGGAAGAAAGTTCAGGTGTACGATATAGCTATTTAAGATGAAACTCATCCTGATTCCAAAGTATCACGTATCTATTTAATAAATTTCTCTAATCATGAAAAGTAAACTTTGGCTGTTCAGTTTGATATGTATCGGATTATTCTCTTGCAACCCAGGAGATGACCCCATACCTAATCCTCAAGGTGAATTAGTCCGAGATGCAATTTATGATGCTATGGAGGAGTGGTATTATTGGAATCAGGATCTTCCTGTAAAACCAACGGTAACTGACTTTGATTCCAACGAGGAGTTTTTAGAGGCTATAAAATTTAAACCTCTTGATCGATTTTCATACCTCACCACCCAAGAAGCTTTTAATAATGCATTCGTGGGAAGAAATGCGGGACATGGATTCGGATTCGGATTTGATGGAGAAGATAGACTTTACCTAACCTTTGTATTTCAGGAAGCTCCCGCCGGAAAAGATGGATGGGAAAGAGGTTGGGAAATAGTAGAAATAAATGGAAAACCTATTTCCAATTACAAAACCAATACCGGAGCATATGATTTCAAATTAGGACCTGCTGATCCCGGCATTACCAACACCTTTACTTTCAAATTACCAGACGGAACCACCACTACAAGAAGCAATACCAAGGCTGAATACCAATCAAATTCAGTTCTTTATAAAAATGTATTTGATGTAGGAGAGAAGAAAGTTGGGTATTGGGTTTATAATAGTTTCAAGGCTACTGAAGGTCTAAATCCCACAAGAAGTCAAGAGGTTCAGGATTCATTTGAATATTTCGAATCTCAAAACATAAGCGATTTAATCATAGACCTCAGATACAATGGGGGCGGATCTGTTGCAGTAGCAGAACAAATCAACAACTACCTAATTAATTCTTCTAACGGTAGCAAACTGATGTACACCAATAAGCTAAATTACCTTAAGCCTAACTATGAGAAAAGCGTAAACTTTAGAAAAACAGGAGGAATAAATCTAAATCAAATAGTATTCATCACTTCCAGAGGAACAGCTTCAGCTTCCGAGCTCATAATTAATTCTTTGGACCCTTATTTAGACATCATTCTAGTTGGGGACAAAACGTATGGAAAGCCAGTGGGATCTTTTCCATTGTCCAGTTACTTCCCAATACTGAAAGAAAATGATGTTGAATTGGTACCCATCACGTTCGCGACTGCAAATGCCCAAGGTAAAGCAGAATATTTTGATGGGTTCCCAGCAGAGTTTTTGGTAGGAGATTCTCCACAATTCAACTGGGGTAATGAAAATGATTTAAGACTTGCCACTGCACTTCAATATTTACAAAATGGAACTGTTAGTGGAAGGTTAATGAACTCCTACTTTAAACCAAAATGGGAAATGATCGATGCTTTTACAGGTTTAAGGAAAGAGTTTCCAGCTTTTTAAAGAATGACCCTTGAAAATTTAAATTACCTCCCCATAGTCTGACACTTTTAGCGTGCTAGAACATTTTAAACCGTTTTTTATTTCTTATGCCGGTCAATCAAAACTTCTATCACTTCATCCAATTCATATCCTTTGGCCTCCAATAAAACCAAATAATGGTATAATAAATCTGCAGCCTCTCCCATAAATAATTCCTTATTGTCATCCTTTGCTTCAATGACTATTTCCACCGCTTCTTCTCCAACTTTTTGAGCTACTTTATTGATTCCTTTGGCAAAAAGCGAAGCGGTATAGGACTGATCAGTTGGGTTATTTTTTCGGTCCTTTATGATGGCTCTAAGCTGGTCTATGAATCCGGTTTTGGAGGAATTTAACTCAGCAAAACAAGTATCTGCTCCAGTATGACATACAGGACCTCTTGGATTTGCTTTTACTAATATCGAATCCCCATCGCAATCAAAGGCAATAGAAACTACTTCCATAAAATTACCAGAAGTTTCTCCTTTTGTCCAAAGTCTATTTTTGCTTCTACTATAAAAAGTCACTAAACCTGATTTCTCGGTTTTTGCCAAAGCCTCTTCATTCATATACCCCTGCATCAGCACTGTTCCGCTGAGTGCATCTTGAATGATGGCCGGCACCAAGCCATCCATTTTTTTGAAATCTATTTTCATGTCTTCTCAATTAACCTTTGAGGTTTCAGAAACCTCAAAGGTTTTGTTAATTATTTACTAGCTAGTTTTTTTTCAAGGCCTAGATCCCGATAGCTAATCTGGATGATCGGCCTGACACTAGTTCCATTTCTTACCTTTAAAGATTTGGTTCTAGCATCTTGAAATTTACACCTAGCGTCTCTTTTACTTCCTTATACTGATTTCTGAACCTGCTAGGTAACTTTTCAATTCAGGGATTCCAATCTCCTTAAAGTGAAAAATACTTGCTGCCAAGGCTGCATCTGCTTTTCCAAAGGTAAACACATCTCGGAAATGTTCCATAGTACCTGCCCCTCCAGATGCAATCACTGGTATAGAAAGGGCAGAAGAAATTTCAGAAAGCAATTCATTGGCAAACCCAGCTTTGGTTCCATCATGGTCCATAGAAGTCAATAGGATCTCACCTGCCCCACGATCACAAACTTCCTGAGCCCAAGCCTGGGTTTTCAACAAAGTGGCTTTACGCCCTCCATGCGTATGCACAAAATCAATCCCATCTACATTTCGGGTGTCAATGGCGACCACAATACACTGTGAACCGAATTCGGCAGCCATTTCATTGATCACTTGAGGATTCTTGACCGCTGAAGAATTGATGGAAATCTTATCTGCCCCAGCATTTAAAAGAACTTTCACATCTTCCACGGTGGATATTCCTCCCCCAACGGTAAATGGAATATTAATCGCTTTGGCTACTTTGGTCACTAACTCTGCTAAAGTCTTTCTTTTGTCTACCGTCGCAGTGATATCCAAAAACACCAGCTCATCTGCTCCCTCATCGGAATAGATTTTTGCAAGTTCCACAGGGTCTCCTGCATCCCGAAGCTCCACGAAGTTCACTCCTTTGACAGTCCTTCCTTCTTTGATATCCAGGCAGGGGATGATTCTCTTTGTTAACATCTTATTGATTTCTGCTTTTAGCTTTCCTGTTTAAACAAACGCTGCCAATTCCTCTAGGCTTACTCTTCCTTCATAATAGGCTTTCCCAACGATGGTTCCATAAACTCCTATTTTCTCCAAATCCTCCAAATCTTTGACAGAGGATACTCCTCCACTCGCAATTAATTTCACCCCTGGAATTTCTTGAAGAATTTCCTGATACAGTTCCGAAGAAGGACCTTGAAGCAAGCCATCTTTGGCCACATCTGTACAGATTACATAGCTAATTCCTTTGGACACGTAATCCTTAATAAATGGGATCAAGTCTACTGTTGTGGTTTCTTCCCAGCCTCCCACTGCTATTTTTCTGTTTTTCGCATCAGCTCCCAAAATGATTTTCTCGGAGCCGAACTTGGAAATCCAGGTATTAAATAATTCCGAGTTCTTCACAGCTATGCTTCCTCCTGTCACTTGTTTTGCACCTAACGTAAATGCTTTTTCAATTTCTTCATCTGCTTGAATTCCACCACCAAAATCAACCTGCAAAGAAGTCCCAGAACTAATTCTCTTCAGCACCTCCCCATTGATGATTTTCTTTGCTTTGGCACCATCCAAGTCTACTAGATGCAATCGACGAATTCCAACACCTTCAAATCGCTTGGCCATTTCCAAAGGGTCGTCGTGGTATTCTTTTTTACTGGAATAATCACCCTGACTAAGGCGAACACATTTTCCTCCAATGAGGTCGATTGCTGGGATTATTTGCATTATCTGTAATAGCAAGTAGCAATACTTGCCAATTTAGGTTTGAATTAAATTTATTGTTCTCGGCTCCGATCGACCTGATAATTACCAATCACTTTGTGTGTTATCGAAGGTGAATTCACACGGAGCGAAGTAAAAGTATCATTAGAATACTTTCAAATACTTAAGAAATTACTTAGCAGCTTCTCTCCTACCAAACCACTCTTCTCTGGGTGAGCTTGAATAGCATAATAATTATCTCGATGTAAAATAGCCGAGAAATCATGAATATAATGCGTCTGGGCAATAGTCAAGTCACTTAACTCGGCGTAAAAGCTATGTACATAATATACAAATGGATTGGCTGGCAAATCTTTCAATAATGGATTGGCCACCAAATTCTCCAATTCATTCCACCCCACATGAGGCACTTTAAATTCTTGGGAATTCTCTGGAACAAATCGCTTTACTTTCACAGGAAACACACTCAGACATTCCGTATCATTTTCTTCAGAATGCTCACAAAGCAATTGTAACCCGAGACATACCCCAAGAAAAGGCTGCTTCAACTCTTTAATCAACTGATCGAGTTTTCGCCCTTTCAGATATTTCATGGCAGAACTTGCTTCTCCCTGTCCAGGGAAAATTACTTTGTCTGCTTTCCTGATTTTTTCAGGATCATCCGTCAGTTCAGCATCTGCCCCTAACCGTTCCAGTGCATAAAGCACCGATTGGACATTTCCTGAATTATATTTTATGACTGCTATTTTCATTTTTCAGTGACGACCTCCCAGAATAAAGAGATAGAAAAACATATTTTCATCTACTTTCTCCAGTCTTCAATCAGTTTATTTAATTCACTCAAGTTGCACATTCTTTGAACACCACATCCGTCCTCTCTATTTCTTACTTGCCAGCATCTCTTCCAATACCTCCTCTATTTCCGGAAGTGATTCATAAAGCTGCTCGTAATTATCAATCACAAAATATTTATCCTGAAAGTGATCTTTCCAGTACTCTTGATTCAAAATCCTCCTCACATCATATTCATAATGCTTCGGTTCATTTGAAAGGCTGAATTTAGTCTCTCCAGCCGAACTTAAGATACCAGCCCCGTAAATTTTTAACTCTCCATCCTCTTTTATTAACCCAAACTCAATGGTAAACCAATAAATCCTACTCAATAACTGAATAGCCCAAGGATTATCAATGTGTTTCAAGGCAATTCCAGATAGCTTTTCCAAAAAATCAACATAAGGTTGATTGGTCAACATTGGCATATGGGCAAAAGCATCATGAAACATATCCGGCTCTTCCAAATAATCCAATTGCTCCATTTTCCTTAACCAAGTGGAAGAAGGAAATCTTCGATTATTTAATAGCCCAAAGAACAAATCATCGTCAATCAAACCAGGGACAACTTGGACTGCCCATCCCGTACTTTTTTTGAGAATTTCATTCAACTCCTCAAAATTTGCAATTTTGTCAGAAGTAAACCCGACTTCTTTGACTCCTTGTAAATAGGCTTTAGAAGCAGCTTTGGGTAAGTTCGGCATCTGCCTTTCAAAGAGAATTTTCCAAACCTTAAAATCCTCTTCGGTATACAGACCATATTCCTGCCTGAGTTTTTGAAGTCGCGGGTCGCTAAAGACCCAATTCTTAGGTTTTGTGTTCATGGTATTTGGGTATATTCTTGAATATTAATAACTATTCTATTTATCATAAGTTTCAGTTGTCCCGCTTCTTCAGAAGCTTGGCGATAACAATGCCGTGGTTTGTGTCTCACAAACAACATTTTGTTTTCAGTTTTCCTGCTTCTCCAGAAGCTGGACGATAATCATACCATTGGATGCTGCTTCTGGAGAAGCAGCATAACCGTAATCACAATAACAAAAAAGGCCTACTCCAGGAAGGAATAGGCCTCTATATTTTTTACCAAAAAACCATAGTATTCCTACCCCTTCATTGAGAATGGTGGTAAGAATGGTGTACAAAGGTTCTTGGTGTAGGATTCACTGTTGATTACAAATTGAAACTTTAATAGATCTTGTTTTACAATTACTGCATCTAATTTACAGAGAGTTTTCTCTAAAACAATAATTTAAAGCAATTCAAATCCCTTTCTCATCGCGAAACTCTCTCTAATCCAGGAAATCAATCTTGTGCTTTGGGCAAAATCCAATGTTTGTTGACCATCTGAATAGGCTTTCTCGGGAATTTCATGGGACTCATAGATGATTCCATCTGCTCCTGACATCACACCTGCCAAAGCCATCTGAGGAACATAAGCCCTGATTCCAATACCATGAGATGGATCCACAATCACAGGTAAATGTGATTTTGCTTTCAGGATTGGAATCGCATTCAAATCCAAGGTGTTTCTGGAAGCTCTTTCGTAAGTTCTGATTCCCCGTTCACATAGGATCAACTTTTCATTTCCTCCAGAAAATACATATTCTGCAGATTGCAATAATTCTTCAATCGTTCCAGAAATCCCGCGCTTGATCATTACTGCTTTATCTACTTTACCTAATTCATCGAGCAAGTTGAAGTTTTGTGAATTTCTAGCCCCTACTTGATACACATCTACATAAGGATACATTTCTTCTATTTGAGAAGTTTGCATCACTTCCGTGACGATCTTTATTCCTGCTTCATGAGCGATTTCATACCAAAGTTTCAGCCCCTCTAAGCCTAACCCTCTAAATGCATAAGGGCTACTTCTAGGTTTGAAAACTCCACCTCGCATCATCTTCACATTATTTTCCACACAATGGGCTACCACAGCACGGATTTGTTCTTCGGACTCAATGGAACAAGGACCGGTAATAATGGCCATTTCCCCATCTTTGATAAACACATTATCTCCCAAATCAATGGAAGTAGGTTTTGCTTTCCATTTTTTTGAAACCAATTTATATTCATCAGAAACGATGTGGATATCAACAATTCCATCCAACTGGCCTATTTTTCGGATATCAAATTCCTTTTTCCCTATCCCGATTAAGTAATCTCCTAATTGAGTTTTTACTTCAGTAGTCTTATAACCGATGCCATTGACTTTTTGAATCAATTTTTCCTTTTGTGCTTCGGAAATATCGGGTTGCAATTGAATAATCATTTCTAAATACGAATTATGAACTATAAAGTACGAATCGAACAATTCAGGATTTCGTACTATAAAATCAGTTTTTAATGTAACACCTCTTTTAAATATCCTTGAATATCCTGTTTAAGGTCTTTTGAATTTTTTAATACTTTGATAAATGCTGAACCAATAATTGCCCCATTACTATACTCAGAAGCCTTTGAGAATGTTTCTGAATCGGAAATTCCAAAGCCGATCAATCTAGGATTTTGTAATTCCATCGCCTTCACTCGCTTGAAATAAGCTATTTGTTCCTCAGAAATTCCTGCTTTCGCCCCTGTAATACTATGAGATGAAACCATATAGATAAAGCCATTGGAATGCTCGTCAATTTCACGAATCCTAGCCTCAGAAGTCTGAGGAGATATTAGAAATGTATTCACAAGACCATACTGTTCAAATAACTCTTTGTATTCATCTAAATATTGCTGCATAGGAAGATCTGGAAGGATCAATCCATCAATTCCCACTTCTTGACATTTTTTGCAAAAAGCCTCCATCCCATATTGCATGATGGGGTTGAGATAACCCATTAATACCACTGGAAGTTGGATTTTATTGCGAAAACCCTCAAGTTGAGTAAATAGCTTTTTCATGGAAATACCATTTTCCAAAGCAACCATATTACTTTCCTGAATGGTAGGACCATCAGCAACCGGATCAGAATAAGGAACTCCAATTTCAATGATATCAGCTCCTCCTTCCTGAATAGCCTCCATGATAGGCAATGTATCCTCTAGCTTCGGAAAACCAGCTGTGAAATAGATCGAGAGCACCCGATCTTTTTGTGCATTAAATAGTTTATGTATTCGGTTCATGATTTTAGTGATAATTAAAAATGGCAGGTGAGCTATGATTGAAGCAATAGTTCACTTCAACCTTTTTACATCTTATTTTTGACTTCAATACTTTCCCCATTTAATGTAAGTATCTAGGTCTTTATCACCTCTCCCAGATAGGTTGATTACTATCACATCGTCTTTAGCGTATTCTATTAAATTCAATGCATATAAGGCATGAGCAGACTCAATTGCAGGAATAATCCCTTCTAGCTTACTCAATTCAATCCCTGCTGCCATGGCATCTTTATCCTCCACGGCAACGAACTCACCTCTGCCTACATCGAATAAATGTGCGTGAACAGGACCTATACCTGGATAATCCAATCCAGCAGAAATGGAATGCGGTTCTACCACTTGGCCATCCTCCGTCTGCATTAAGATGGTTTTCGATCCATGTAAAATACCTGGGGTTCCCAAAGCTGTAGTGGCGGCCGACTTGCCAGAACTTACTCCAAGGCCAGCTGCCTCCGCCGCCACAAGTCTTACTTCAGGAGTATTATAATAATGGTAAAAAGCACCAGCAGCATTGGAGCCACCGCCTACGCAAGCGATGACGATGTCAGGGTTTTCTCTTCCTTCTTTTTCTTTTAATTGCCACTTGATTTCTTCAGAAATGACGGACTGAAATCTGGCCACCATCTCTGGATAAGGGTGTGGTCCTACCACTGAACCGATGATGTAATGCGTATCGACGGGATTATTGATCCAAGCCCGCATGGCTTCATTCGTAGCGTCTTTCAAGGTTTTGGAACCGGAAGTTGCAGGTACTACCGTCGCTCCCAAAATCTTCATACGCTCCACATTGGGATGCTGCCTTGCAATATCAACTTCCCCCATATAAACTGTACATTCCATTCCCATCAAAGCACATACGGTAGCCGTAGCTACTCCGTGTTGCCCCGCTCCTGTCTCCGCAATAATTCGCTTTTTACCTAGTTTCTTTGCTAAAATAATCTGACCGATGGTGTTGTTTACTTTATGAGCTCCGGTATGACACAAATCCTCTCTTTTAAGATAGATTTTAGCTCCGTATTTCTCTGAAAGTCTAGATGCAAAATACAATGGAGTAGGTCGACCTACATAATCTTTCAACAGCCCTCTGAATTCATCCTGAAACTCTTGTGAAGCCATAATCGACTCATAATTCTCCCTTAACTCTTCCACATTGGGATGAAGCATTTCAGGAATATAAGCTCCACCAAACTTGCCGTAAAATCCCTTTTCGTCTACTTTGATCATTTTTATTCTAGTTTATTGGCTTTTAAAAACTGCCAATTAATTTCTTTTTAAAATTTCTCAGTTTTCCAATATTCTTTACTCCAGGAGCATCTTCATATTTTGAGTTCAAATCCACCCCCTTTAATTGGGGGAGCTTTTTGGCTAAATCCAAGATTTCTTTAGCTGAATCCTCATCTAACCCACCGCTGAGAATAAATCCTTTCTCAAAAGGATAACTCTCCAATACAGTCCAATTAAATTTCTTCCCTGATCCTCCGTGAGCTGGGGTTGCTGTATCAAATAAAAAATACTCCACCAAGTCCACATATTCCCTCAAATACTCCCAATCAATTTCCTCTGCTACAGAAACCACCTTCCATATCCTTTTATCGGTCTTTGCATTTAATTCGCTCACATATGCCGGACTTTCACTGCCATGCAATTGGATGACCGATAAATTAAATTCTTCAATTGTAGAAAGTATGGTCTCAATTGACTCATTCACAAACACCCCAACCTTCGATACCTCGGTGTTTTTCAACTCTTCTGATAATTCTGCAGAAACATACCTGGAGGATTTGGGGTAAAATATCAACCCCATCCAATCGGGTTTAATTTCCTGAAGTAGCTGCTGCACATTATCGGAATCTCTCATTCCGCAAACCTTGACTTTCATCAGATTCCTACTTTCTCTTCTTCTGCAAGCAGTTTTTTATATTCCTTGATGAAATTATATGCTGCTTGTTCCGGCCTACTTGATTTCATGAAATTTTCCCCAATTAGAAATCCGTCAAATCCAGCTTGTTTCAAAGTCAAAAGCGTAGATGGATTAGATATTCCGGATTCAGAAATCTTCACAAAATTGGAAGGTATTTTGTCCACTAACTCCAAAGAGGTATCCAAGGAAACATCAAATGTCTTCAAGTTCCTGTTGTTGACACCTACTAAATCCAACTCATCACAAACGCTTCTTTCTAATTCTTCCCCATCATGCACCTCCATCAGTACTTCTAGTCCCAAAGATTTGGCAAAAGAAGCCAACTCCTTTAACCTGATAGGCTCCAGAGCAGCAGCAATAAGTAAAATACAGTCTGCTCCTATTGATTTCGCTTCAATGATCTGATACTCATCGATCACAAAATCCTTTCTTAAAATAGGGCAGAAATTGAATTTCCTTGCTTCTTTTAAATCCGCATTACTTCCTCCAAAGAAATCGGTATCTGTCAAAATGGATAAAGCAGAGGCTCCTGCTTGCATATATCCTATACTCACTGCCTCCACCAATGCAGCTCCGTTGATCAGTCCTTTAGAGGGAGACTTCCTTTTGAACTCAGAGATAATCCCGGATTTTTCAGGATCAGTCACATACTTTTTCATGGAAACCACTTTTCCTTCGAAAAAGATACTTTTCTCCAACAATTTCACTGGAACCAAACTGCTCTTTTCAGCTACTTCTTCTTGCTTACGAGCGATAATTTTATCTAGAATATTCATGATTTATTAGGCTAATGAGACGCTGGTTTTTGGATTTACTAGGCCTTCAAACACTTCCAGAGCTTTGCCAGAAAGCAAAACTTCTTCGGCTTTTCCGACTGCATCAGCAAAGGACAAACCCTCCTCAGCTGTAACCAAGGCTGCAGCAGAATTGGCTAATACCACCGAATTCTGGCTTTTTGTCCCTTTTCCTTTTAATATATTTTCAAAGATTTTTGCTGACTCCTGAACAGTACTTCCTCCCAAAATTGAATCTGCACTCAAGGTAGGTAAACCGATATTCTCTGGATTCAACACACGTTCTCCTTCATTGGAAATCATTTTAAATGGACCAGTTAGAGAGATTTCATCATACCCGTCCAAAGCATGAAGGATCGAAAACCTTCCATTCATATCCTGATATAAATACCCATATAAACGGGCCAATTCAAGACTAAAAACACCTACGAGCTGCTTTCTAGGAAAGCTGGGGTTTACCATAGGCCCCAGCATATTGAAAAAGGTTTTTACGCCTAACTCTTTTCTGATGGGTGCAACATTTTTCATAGCTGGATGAAATAGTGGAGCATGTAAAAAACAAATCCCAACATCATCTAGACTTTGACGGATTTTGTCGATGTCATTCGTGAACTCGTAGCCGAAATAGGCTAACAAGTTGGAAGATCCACAAATCGAAGACACCCCTGTATTTCCATGTTTTGCCACATTTTGACCTGCTCCTGCTACCACAAAAGAAGAAAGCGTGGAGATATTAAAGGTATCTTTCCCATCTCCACCCGTGCCACAAAGGTCCATGGCATCGTATTCCGAAATTTCTACCGGCACACAAAGTTCTAGCATTGCTTCTCTAAAACCAGACAATTCTTCCACGGTGATGCTTCGCATCAGGTAAATGGTCATAAAAGCGGCAATTTGACTTTGGTTGTAATTACCACTGGTTATATTTTTCAATACCTCTTTAGCCTCTAGTTGAGTAAGCGTTTTATGTGCAATGAGGTGGTTTAAAATATCTTTCATGATGGGATTGATTTACGTTAGAAGAATGATTAGGAATTCTCCAACCAATTTTGAATTATTTGTACTCCATTTTCGGTAAGAATGCTTTCTGGGTGAAACTGAAGCCCTCTTACATCAAATGTTTTATGTCTTACTCCCATGATTTGATTGTCAGGAGTTTGAGCAATGATCTCCAGGTCTTGCGAAAGGGTGGATTCGTCAATAACCCAAGAGTGATATCTACCTATCTTAAATGTATCGGGAACGCCTTTAAAAAGCAAATCAGGTCTCACAGACACTTGTGAAGCTACTCCATGAAGTACTTCTGACAAGTTGATCAAACTGCTTCCAAACGCCTCGCCAATGGCTTGATGTCCTAAGCACACCCCCAAAATTGATTTTGTAGCACTATATTTCTTTAACAATTCAGGCATAATCCCAGCATCTTTCGGGACTCCCGGTCCTGGCGAAAGCAAGATTTTATCATATTGATCGACCTCCTTCAGTGAGATTTTATCATTCCGGAATATATCCATCTGATTTCCATACCCTAACTGTCGCACGATGTAGACCAGGTTATATGTAAAGGAATCGTAATTATCGAGAACTAAAATTCGCATTGTTATTACTTATTATTTTTCTATTCAGTTATTAGCCCTTGACAATTAAATACTTTCTGCTGCTCTTAAAGCCACTCTAAGTGCTTCGAGCTTATTAGAAACCTCTTGTAATTCAGAAGGGATGGAAGATTTTGCGACAACACCAGCACCTGCTTGAAAACGTAAATAGTTATTTTCAGAAACAAAGGACCGGATTAGGATGGCGTGATTAAAATCTCCGTTAAAGCCCAAATACCCTATGGCCCCTCCATAAAATTCCCTGGAAGTATTTTCCAGTTCATCTATCAATTCCATCGCCCTGTATTTTGGAGCTCCGGAAAGCGTACCTGCCGGGAATGTATCTGCTACTAATTGGAGTGGATTGGCTCCAGGAGTGAGCTCTCCAGTCACTTTAGAGACCAAATGGATCACATGGGAATAATATTGAATTTCCTTGAACACTTCCACATTGACATGAATAGAAGATCTTGATAAATCATTTCTTGCCAAGTCCACTAACATCACGTGTTCAGAATTCTCTTTTGGGTCGTCATATAGTTTTCTTGCCAATACCGCATCTTCTTGGTCATTCCCTGTTCTTCTGAAGGTTCCTGCAATAGGGAAAATGGTGGCTTTTTTATTCTTTACTACAATCTGAGCTTCTGGCGAACTTCCAAAAACTTTAAAAGACCCATAGTCGAAATAAAATAAATAGGGAGATGGATTTACAGATCGTAATGCTCGGTAAACATTAAATTCATCTCCTTTGAAGGCTGTTTTAAATCTTCTTGATAAAACTATTTGAAACACATCCCCTTTAAAACAATGCTCTCTCCCTTCATTAAGGATTTTCAAAAACTCTTCATCAGAATAATTGGAAGTTTCTTCTCCTATTCTTTTAAATGAGTAAGAAGGAATATTTTTATTATTTAACAGGATTTCAATTTCATCTAACTGAGGCTCTTCCTCATAGCCTTCTACCTGATGCTCGAACATATGCAGCTCATTCTTGTAGTGATCTACTACGATGATATTTTGATAAACTGCGTATTGAAGCATTGGGACATCACCAGGCTTGGTATTTTTTAGTTGGATATCCTCGAAATAAGAGACAGTGTCATACTGTATGTATCCAAAAAGTCCATTCGTACTAAACTTAAAGCTGTCGGATTCTCTTGAAAATTTATTACCAAAAGCCCTAAGACTATCCATAAGCTTTAAATTACTGCTTACAGAATACATTTCCGTTTCACCATTTGGAAGCTTTTCTTCTACCTGACCTGCATTAAAAGTAAAAGTTGCCAAGGGATTAAAGCAGATATAGGAATAGCTGTTTTCCTGTCCATGATAATCTGAGCTTTCCAATAAAATCGGGTTGACAAATCTATCCCTTATTTGTAAGTAGATACTTACCGGAGTAATTGTATCTGCTAACCGCTTCCGGTAAGATGTGATGATTTGAAAATTTGACTGGGACATTGTTAGGGTTTTTTGATCATAAAAAAAGGCTTACTGGGAATTCCAGCAAGCCTTAATATTTCGTGCAACAATCTTTAGGCACGGGCTTTCTGAGCTTCCCCTTGGAAAGAATCGAAATGCCACCACCAATATGTTGCTGCTATTGTTTTCATAAGTTTCGGACAAATTTAGAAACGGATCTGATATGGCAAAACTTCTTTTCAAAATTTTACGCTTATTTTTGAAAAAAAAATCAAGTTTAATCCATGGCTACCACATTATTTCAGTATTTCAAGAGAGTTTTCGATGATTATCAAGTGCTCGTACAAGTAAATCCAAATGATTATACTGGAACAGAATTGATTATTCACCCGGATGGAAAGGTGGAAAAGACCATCATGGAATTTGACGAAGAGATTTTTGAGGATTTAGAGGAGGATGAATTTAAGACCTGTAGTCCATTGGAATTCCAACTTCATTTATCTAAAACTTGACAGAAATAAGTTGGCGCTTAAATTATTCGCCTGATATTCAGTGTCACCAGGCATAATTTAAGCAAATAATGCGTTTAAGGATTGTAAACCGTAATTTTTGACTTACCTTTGTGGCCTAGCGGCACGACCAGCTCCTGCTGAATCCCCCAGGTCCGGAAGGAAGCAAGGGTAGGCGGTTGTAGCGGTGCGATGCCGCTTCTTTTTTTGCCCATTTTTTTGTGAAGCCATCTTAATTCTGGTTCCTAATCTTGATTAATCTTCTAACTTTGCTCAGGCAATTAAATCTATTTAACCTTGGATTTCTGCCTTATATAGGACTTTCCTGATTTTTGGAACATCCCGAAGGAAGAAAATCAAATTCACACCTATTTTAATTTATCAAACATGAAATTCTTTATCGACACTGCTAATCTGAATGATATCAGAGAAGCTTATGATTTAGGCGTATTGGATGGAGTTACCACCAATCCTTCTTTAATGGCAAAAGAAGGAATCAGTGGCGAAAGCGCAGTAAGAGACCATTATAAAGCGATTTGCGATATCGTAGATGACAAAGTGAGTGCTGAAGTTATTTCCACTGACTTTGAAGGAATGATCAAGGAAGGCAAGGAACTCGCAAAAATTGACGACAAAATTGTGGTTAAAATCCCAATGATTAAAGATGGGGTAAAAGCAATCAAATATTTCCATAGTGAAGGAATCAGAACCAATTGTACATTGGTATTTTCTGCAGGTCAAGCTATCCTAGCAGCCAAAGCAGGAGCTACCTATCTTTCTCCCTTTATCGGAAGATTGGACGATATTTCTTTCGACGGACTTCAACTGATTGAGCAAATCGTACACATCTATCAGACCTATGGCTATAATACTGAAGTTTTAGCAGCATCTGTAAGACATACCATGCACTTGATTAAATGTGCTGAAATTGGAGCCGATGTGGTTACTTGTCCTTTGAAAGTAATTACAGGCTTATTAAATCATCCTTTGACCGATTCAGGATTGGCACAGTTTCTGGCTGATCATGCGAAAGCGGCTGGAAAATAATCTGAAGAAGGCCGACTATTGTCGGTCTTTTTTTTAATTTCCCCATATGTACATCATTAAAGTAAAAGGCAAAGCAAAAATCCCTGATTACATCCAAATACGAGATGAAAATTTCGTATTGGTTGCCTATTTTAGAGCAGATAGACCCTTAAAGAATATTGAGAAATTTGGTCTAGAGGGAAAAGAGGAGGAGTTGGAGTCATTGATTCAGGGACTGCCCTTTGGTAAACTTCAAAAATTAGATCTTTAAATAATGGATTTCAGTACTGATCCGGTATTGCAAATTAGCAGTGCCACTATCTTCCAGGGAATAGAACCTATTCTATCTGATGTGGACTTCTCCATAGAACCCCATGAGTTTGTTTTTTTGATAGGTAGAACTGGAAGTGGTAAAAGTTCACTTCTCAAAACTTTGTATGCAGATCTAGAGCTCAAAAGTGGAAAGGTAGAAATCGCAGGGTTTGACCTTACCAAAATAAAAACTAAGGAAATCCCTTACTTAAGAAGGAAAATCGGAATCGTCTTTCAGGATTTTCAATTATTCAATGACAGAACTGTTGCTGAAAACCTCATTTTTGTCATGAAGGCGACAGGATGGAAAGATTCTTCAAAAATCAAAGCTAGAATGGCAGAAGTTCTTTTATTAGTAGGATTAAACAATGCCGCTAGCAAAATGCCACATCAATTGTCAGGAGGAGAACAACAAAGAGTAGTGATTGCGAGGGCATTGCTGAATGAACCATCCATTTTATTAGCCGATGAACCTACAGGAAATCTTGACCCGGATGTAGCCGATGGAATCTTCAAATTATTTCAGGAGATCAATAAAAAAGGAACGGCTATCTTGATGGCAACCCATAACCATGAGTTATTACGTAAGTACCCTTATAGAGTCTTAAAATGTGAAAATGGAAAATTATTGGATAGTAAAACCCATGATGTTTCTTTTGGATCAACTTATTAAATAAATTCAAACATCCCTCTCCTTATTTCGTTCATATAGAGCCCTTTAACACAAATCATATGAAATTAACCAAATTACTTAAACTATCCTTACTTCTTTCATTATTCGTATTTGGTTGGAGCTGTAAGGATAAAGAGGACACTGAACCAGTAATTGATCAAGGATCAGATACAGCTGTGAACAACTGGATTCTTGATGTAATGGATGAGGTATATTATTGGCTTGACAACCTAGGGACGCCAATAGCTGACGATTCTGATCCAGAGGATTATTTTAATGCATTACTTTATAAGCCCACAGACAGATTCTCTGTCATCTACCCTGATTATCAGGAATTAATCAATAATTTAAGTGGGGTGACATTGGAAGCTGGATATGAATTCCAACTTTACTTAGAAAGTCAAGGAAGCACAAATGTCATTGCAGAGATCTCTTACGTTAAAAAAGGGAGTCCTGCAGAGAGTGCCGGATTAGTAAGAGGAGACATCATCACGAAGATTAATGGGACCCAAATTACCACTGATAACTATCGGGATTTATTAAGTGAGATCGAATCTCAGCATTCCATCACTTACCTGAGCTTGAATCCTACCACTTTGGTATACGAACAGCAACCTCCATTGACTTTGGAAACTATTCAATTGGCTGAAAACCCTAATTACATCGATACTATATATACCATCGATGGAGAAAAAATAGGGTATTTCATGTATAACTTCTTTGCCCCAGGCAATGGAGGAACAAGTACAACATATGATGATCAGGTCGATGAGATTTTTGCGAAATTCAAATCTGAAAATATCAATCACTTAATAATCGACTTCAGGTATAATGGAGGTGGATATGTTACCTCTGCCACTAATTTGGCAAGTTTGATTGCTCCTGCTGTAACTACCACGGATATTTTCTCAAAAACTAAATACAATAGCTTTTTAATGTCGGAGATTCCTGAATTGAGTGATGTCAAAACCAACTTTAGATCCAAAACTCAGAATCTGGGTAATATTTTGGATGGCAACAGAGTTTATATTTTGACTTCCCCTCGTACAGCATCAGCTTCTGAATTAGTCATTAATGGATTGAAACCCTATATGGATGTCTTCTTAATTGGAGATAAAACCTATGGAAAGAATGTAGGATCCATTCCATTTGAAGATGAAGAAAATCCCGAGAATCCTTACGGTTTATTACCTATCGTTAGTAGAAGCTTTAATAGTCTTGACCAATCAGATTATACAACAGGATTTACTCCTAACATCTCAGTAAAAGAGTCTTCTGAAAGATTGAGACCACTTGGAGATATTACTGAACTATTATTGAGAACGGCAATTTCCCAAATTACTGGAACTCCATCTTCTGGTAGGTTTGAAACTCTTGATCGAGTAGACATAGGAAGTACTTTGGACCGAAAAGTCAGAACGGGAAAAATGATAGAAGAACAGATCATCAAATAAATGCATTTTGGCCTCAAGAAATTGAGGCCATTTTTTTTGACTTATATTTTTTGATAGGAATAATTGGTTTTAACTCAAAATTTCATGACATTTTAAACTCTTAAAACCAAATATCAACCAATCTGGTGTCTAAATCACCAATTTTTAACCAAACAACTTATGAATTACCAAAACAAACTTTGGAGAAAGCCATTGCTATTTGCAGGCTTATCCTTGGGGATTTTGGCATTTTCTTGTCAGCCCCAAGATGAATCGCCTCTATCATCCGACACTGTAGAATTTATCGGATATAATCATGGAGACATTATCCCCGGGAAGTTCATCGTGACTTTACAACCTACCGGTTTAAACTTTAGAAAAGATATGTCTTTCGATGCAGTGCAAGCTGCGATGAGAAAAACCGGCTCTGAACTTCTAGCCAAGTATAGAATCTCTGAAGAGAGTTTAGGATATGTTTACGGAAGCAGTATTGAAGGTTTTTCAGTTACTTTAACGGATGACCAAGCAGAAATTTTAGCAAAAGATCCTTCTATCAAATCTGTTGAACCAGATAGAGTAATTGCTTTGGCACCACCTCCAGGAAAAGGACCAGGAAACGGAGGAGGAGGCACTCCTTCTGGGCAAGAAACCCCTTACGGTATTACACGTGTTGGAGGAGGTCAGGCCTATACAGGAACAAAGAAAGCCTATATCATTGATTCGGGTATTGACTCAAGTCATGAAGATTTGAATGTGGATGCCAACCTTGGATTTAATGCATTTTCAAAAGGAAAAGATGCAGACATCGCAGTGGATGGAAATGGTCATGGAACTCACGTCGCAGGAACAGTAGGCGCAATCGATAATGAAATCGGAGTAGTAGGTGTAGCTGCAGGAGTAAAAGTTGTTCCCGTAAAGGTTTTAGACTCTAGAGGATCAGGTTCTTATTCTGGTGTCATCGCAGGAGTGAACTTCGTTGCAGGCAATGCCTCTGCCGGAGATGTAGCAAATATGAGCTTGGGAGGTCCCGCATCCTCTGCACTTGATGCCGCTGTTGAAGCATTAGGAGCAAGTGGGGTAAAAGTAGCATTAGCTGCTGGGAATGAATCTTCTGATGCAAATAATTCTTCACCTGCACGTGCCAATGGAAATAATATTTACACTGTTTCTGCAATAAACAGTAGTGATGTTTATGCTTCATTCTCTAATTACGGTAACCCTCCTATAGATTTTGCTGCTCCCGGAGTTGGGGTTTTATCCACTGTTCCTGGAGGATATGCAAGCTATAGTGGTACTTCTATGGCATCCCCCCATGTTTGTGGAATCCTGATATGGAACAATCCAAGAGATGGAGGGGCAGTTATCGGTGACCCTGATGGAACCATAGATCAGGTAGCCATCAAATAATAGCTAAGATTAGAAAGTAAAATAAAGCGACTCAAATGAGTCGCTTTTTTGCTTATTATCAAATTGTTAAGTTTTAATATTCTGGTCTCTAAAACTCTACAGAATTTTAAATTTGTAAAAAAGAGATCGACATGGAACTTGTAGCTAGTTTATTATTATTACTTACTGTTTATTTTTTCGGTTCACTCTCACTCATTCAAGAAGTAATCCAACCAAAAGTTTCAATAGAAATTGATCAAGTTTCTCATAAAAAACACATTGTATCTAATTATTCCAAAATTTTGCTTTTAAGCTTTACTACCTCTCTTTTACCTACCACAGTCGCTTACTTTTTATTCTTTTAAATTAAAAATAACATCAAAAAAAAGAGAGCTGAATTGAAATTCAGCTCTCTTTTTTTGATGAAAACTCGACAGTTTATTGTGCCTTTTTCAAGTTCTCTTTAGCTAATTCGTAAGTAGAGTCTAATTGAATGGCTTCTTCAAAAGCAGTTTTAGCCTCTGGCTTTGATCCTTTATCCAAATAAATCATTCCTTTCAAATTTAAAGCAGCTGCTTTCATGCTCACCTCTTGAGTAGCACCTTCAGAGGTATTGAATCCAATCTTATCATCAGCTTTTGCATTTTTAATCAACATATTTGTTGAATTTAAAGCTTCGTCATAACGTTTTAATGAATATTGGATAAACGCTGACTTGTAAAGACTAAAATTATCTCCAGTCAAAAGGTACAAGCTTTCAAAATGCGGCAATGCTCTATCCAAAGCACCAACTTGCTCTAAGGAATATGCTGCTATTTCTAAAGCACCTACACTTTTATCATTTACACTTAATATATCCATTGCCACCAAAGCAGCAGATGTATACAGGTTATTTTCAAAATATAATCCTGCTAATAGCTCTGGATACCGCAAATCTTCTGGGTTCCTC
This sequence comes from Algoriphagus halophilus, assembly GCF_900129785.1. NCBI lineage: Bacteria > Pseudomonadati > Bacteroidota > Cytophagia > Cytophagales > Cyclobacteriaceae > Algoriphagus > Algoriphagus halophilus. The sequence continues at coordinate 457,843 of NZ_FSRC01000003.1, read as the reverse complement.
ACCATTAATTCATATAGTTTTGTTCTGGCCACTAATGGGTCTGCATAGCGCAAAGCCAATTGGTAAGATGCCTGATCTTGGGTATTCAAAACTTTTCTGGTTTTCTGATCCAATCTAGGGATAGAATCTGCTGTTTGGGCAATAATTGGGCTGGCACAAAGGACCAGGAGCAGCATGAATAATACGCGCTTCATTTTTCGATTAATTTATTTTGATGATGATTTTGGAAGTTCATTGATTGGAAATAGGCCTTTCGACTTGGCTATTTCAAACATCAATGCTCTTGCCTTTTCGGGCTTATTTTGAATTTTGCCCTCCAATATAGCTTCTTTAATTTCTTCTTTTATCTCTCCCACGATTTTTGATGGAGATAGTCCGAAAGTTTGCATAATTTCTTCTCCAGAAACCGGAGGTTGGAAATTCCTCACTTGATCTTTCTCTTCTACTTCTAGCAATTTCTTTTCCACTTTATCAAAGTTGTCAAGATATCGCTTTACACGTCTATTGTTTTTGGATGTTACGTCTGCTCTACAAAGCTTCATTAAGGAATCAATGTCATCCCCGGCATCAAATAAAAGTCTTCTAAGGGCAGAGTCAGTTACTTCATCTTTTACAAGGGCAATAGGCCTTAAATGCAAGCGGACTAACTTTTGGACAAACTTCATACGATCGTCCATTGGCAATTTTAATCTCCGAAAGATTCCCGGAGTCATTTTGGCCCCTTTGTCCTCATGCCCGTGGAAGGTCCATCCCACCTTTGAGTTAAAACGTTTTGTAGCAGGCTTTGCTATATCATGTAATACTGCAGCCCACCTCAACCAGAGGTCATCGCTCATCTGGGACACATTATCCAACACCTGTAAGGTATGATAGAAATTATCTTTGTGGGATTTATCATCTACAGAATCAACTCCTTGAAGATCCACCATTTCCGGAAAAAACTCATGAAGTAGTTTTCCAGCAAACAACAGCTTAAATCCGTAAGAAGGTTTGGGTTCCAATAAAATCTTATTCAACTCGTCAATAATTCTTTCTTTCGAAATTATTTTGAGCCGGGAAGCATTTTGGGTTAGTGCATAAAATGTATCCGCATCAATATCAAAATTCAACTGAGAAGCAAAACGGACAGCTCTCATCATTCGAAGCGGATCATCTGAGAAGGTCACATTAGGATCCAAAGGAGTCCTGATGATTTTTCTTTTGATGTCATTGAGCCCCCCCAAAGGATCTAACAGTTCCCCATAGTTTTCTTTATTTAAGGAAATGGCCATGGCATTGATGGTGAAGTCCCTTCTCTCAAGATCTTCTTGAAGAGTGCCATCTTCTACAATAGGTTTTCTGGATTCACTACGGTAAGACTCTTTTCTGGCCCCTACAAACTCAAGCTCCCAATCATCTAACTTGATCATGGCCGTTCCGAAATTCTTAAAAACGGAAAGAGGAACATGTTCTTCATAGCTCTCTGCTACTTCTTTTGCCAATGCGATCCCACTTCCTACACAAGTGAAATCAATGTCCTTTTTTGATTTTTTATCCCTTTCTAAGATGAGATCACGGACATAGCCTCCCACTACAAATGCTTCCACATTTAGCTTCTCTGCTGCTTTTGCAACTTTTTCAAAGACTTCTATCCCTTCTAAATGTGCTTTAAAATTCATCCTTTTAATATTTTCACATCCCCTTCCGCTCCCAGATACATCTCTTTTGTAGTGGTGCTGAATAAAGGGAAATAAATATTGGTTTTGACCTCAGGCTTTACATCAGAATGTAACTTCACTAATACAGGCTGTGAAATTTGAAAAAGTAGTTTATTCCAATTCGGCTCTCGAATTAATGAAAACTTGATCAATTCATTTCCTCTTGGTCCCTCTTTCAAAATCTGATTTGGCTTGCTATGGTAAATCGTCGGTTTGGAAGCAAACTCAACGATATCCAAAGAGACCTCAGAAAAAGGCTCACAGATTGTTCTGATCTGGAATAGATCAAACAATAAATAAACCCAGTCATTTCCCATGGATGGGGACCATTGATCCTGAGACAGGATGGTTATGGTATTTCCATTTCCTTCTTGGATGGAAAGCTTGCCTTCTTTTCTAAATAATTTTAGATACTCTGAATGGTCCAATGTCTGTTTTTTTGTCACAAAAATAATCAGAATATTGAGAGCAACCCTTTTCTAGCCAATTCAAACAAAAAAACCTCCCGATTAAAGGAGGTTTTCAAGATTAAAACAAGTTGGTTTAGTTTTCCTGTTTCGCAAGTTTTCGATTGATGAAGAAGCTAACCAGCAATCCTAACCCACCGAAAATAAATATGCAGGCAGGATATGAAACATCTGAATCCATTCCCCCTTGTTCCAAGCTAGCTCCAATAAGAACTCCTACACCGATTCCAATTGCAAGCAAAGCAATATTCAAAATACCCTCAGAGAAACTAAATTTCCTTCCTGAATTAAAAACAGAGGCATCTGCGCCCTTTTCAATTAGCGCCAATCTTTCTTTATTTCTACTTGTTAGGTATACATAGATAATCCCAAATAAAGAGGAGAAGATTATCAGGTTTACAAGAACTGTGGTTGCGTCCATAAGTATATTTTTTAGGTTTTATTTTCTTTGATGGGAGCAACACCACAAAAGGTTACAAAAACTAAAATAAAATATTTCGTAACTTCTTAGGAAGTTTTCGCATCTAAGGTAAAAATGCATTTCAAAGAAGACCTCCACTATATAGAAGAGACCTTACAGGGCAACTTAAATGCTTTTGGGCAATTGATCCAAAAGCACGAAAAGTATGCCTTTACTTTAAGCTATAGAATCTTGAGAAATCATGAAGAAGCGGAGGAAGCTACGCAGGATGCATTTATGAAAGTCTATAGTGCGCTTAAGACTTTTGAAAGAAAATCTAAATTTACTACTTGGCTTTATAAGATAGTCTACCATGAGTCTTTGGGTCGATTGAGAAAATCCAAAAAAGACATCATTGAATTAGACCTGATCCTCGAAACAGAAGAAGCTCCTACAGAATTTGTGAATGGGCTAAACCTATTGCATAATCAGGAGAGAAAACAATTGATCAAAAAAGCGTTAAATAACCTGAAGCCAACAGAGTCAGCTGTATTGACTTTATTCTATTTAGAAGAACAAAGCATAAAAGAAATAGAACAAATAACAGATCTGACTGAATCACATATTAAAATACTTTTGCATAGAGGTCGAAAAAACATGTTATCCTCTTTACAAAAGATAACCAAGCAGGAATTAATCAATTTGCTATGAAAAATCTAACTAATCAGGAAGATGCTTTAATGAAAAAACTTTTTTCAGAAGCAGGAAACGAATCCCCTTCTATGGATTTTCATCAAAGAATACTTTCTCGCATAGAAGCAAATAAAACAATTGCATATCAACCTTTAATTTCACCAAGAATTTTAAAATTAATAGGTTTAGGAATTATTTCTTTAGTATTGATCACTGTTTTATTTTTGCCTGGCCAAGAAAGTTCAACGCCTTATTTGAACAATCTATCAAATTTGCTTTCAAGTCCGGTTTCCATCAGTTTACCTAAATTATACTTCCCTAAAATACAATTGGGACCAGTATTTAATACTTCCTTATTTGCTTTTTGTTTTTTAATGGGAACTTGGATAATTTATTTAAGGAAAAAATATGATTTGCAATAAAAAAAGGCAGCTCAAGGGCTGCCTTTTTAATGATATTAAACTGGATATTAATCTCTTAACCAATTAATAAAAGTTTGATAGCCTACTCCAATCTCTCTTGCAAAAGCCGCTTTGGTCTTCTTTCCTGCAGCTTCGACTTTTTTCCACTCTTCTACTATTTTGCTTTTTTCAGAATCGGAAAAAGTCCTTCTTTTGCCAGACTTTCCTTTTGTAGAACCAGAACCACTTAAAAGGGAGATTAATTCATTTAGGTCATTTAAAAATTTAGAATCTGTTAGATCTAAACCTGCAGCTTCAAGCTTTTTGATCACCTCGCTTTTTGGATTCACTGGAGTTACTGCTATTCCTTTTGCAGCAGCCTCATGTAAATCTATTTTTTCACCTTCAGCAGTCACATAAACAAAGCCGTCACTTTTCTTTAGGTCGCTAATAGATTCTTTAATTAAGTCTTTCATAATTCGAATAGTTTGTCCGATTGTTTTTTATTCATGCAATATATATAAATAACTAAATTGGAAAAACTCATCTAATAAATTTTAATATAATTAAACTCATTTATACATATTAAAAAATAATTTTCTCAAAAAAGGATCTAAAATGAATAACTATTAAACAATCAGTGTTCATACAACCCAAATTTAAAATCAATTCAAATCTTATTTTTTCGGGTCCATTGTATTCAAATTATTTTTCCATGAATTAAAAAGAACCATTCATTACGGCATTTGCAATAAATATTCCTTTTAGGTTTGATATTTTTTATTCGTGAACTACATATTCGTTTTAAACGAAGTCACTCTTTAAATTATTTAAATAATAGACGATTTTTTTTTTAAAATGTCCATCTATGGATTACACTTAATTTTTAAAAAAACTTAACATATAAAAGTCATTAAGCATATATTACAATTCCAATGAATCAATTGATTATCAACTCATTTCAACAGGAAAACTTAAAACGTCAATAAATATCAAAATAGAATAATGGCAAAACATCAACTGAAATTGATTGAAGAACTCTTTTAAACCACTAGTATTTGGCTCTCCAGATTTCAAATGAAATAATTTTTGTCACTTATTGTCGAGAAGCGAACTTGCTTTTAGATTAAGTCCTGGAAAATCCTTTTTCGGAAAATGAGAAAAATCAAAAGGATAAAAGCCCTTAATCGGGAATTTTCCGTAATTTTGAGCCCCATAAGAATTAAACCAAAAATCATTCTGCCTCCATTCTTATGGGATCATCAACAAAATACATATTCATTACAGGAGGGGTTACCTCCTCACTTGGAAAAGGCATCATTGCCGCCTCTCTTGGCAAATTGCTACAGTCCAGAGGATTTAAAGTAACCATCCAAAAATTCGACCCCTATCTCAATATCGATCCAGGAACATTAAATCCATATGAGCATGGAGAATGTTACGTGACCGATGATGGAGCTGAAACTGATTTGGATCTTGGACATTATGAGCGGTTTTTGAATATTACCACTTCTCAGAACAATAATGTTACGACCGGGAGAATTTACAACAATGTCATTACCAAAGAACGTAAAGGTGAATTCCTTGGAAAGACCGTTCAAGTAATTCCACATATCACGGATGAAATCAAAGCTAATTTCTATAAGCTTGGAGAAGATGGTAAATACGATGTAGTCATAACGGAAATTGGGGGTTGTGTAGGTGATATTGAATCCCTCCCTTTTATAGAAGCTGTAAGACAGGCCAGATGGGATTTAGGAGCTAATAATTTTCTAGTAATCCATCTTACGCTTATCCCCTACTTAAAAGCAGCAAAAGAATTAAAAACCAAACCCACTCAACATTCAGTTAAACAACTCCTAGAGGCAGGTATCCAACCAGACATCTTGGTTTGTAGAACTGAGCACCATCTTCCAAATGATGTGAAGAAGAAGTTGGCATTGTTCTGTAACGTTCAACTTAACTCCGTTATTGAAGCAATGGATGCCGACTCCATCTATGATGTTCCTTTATTGATGAAAAAGGAAAAATTGGATGAAAGAGTCATGACCAAATTGAAGCTTTCCTCTAAGGAGAATACAGATCTTGAAAACTGGAAAGACTTCTTGGGCAAACTTAAAAACCCTACTCAGGAAGTAACGATTGGTCTGATCGGTAAATATGTATCCTTACCAGATTCCTACAAATCCATCATTGAATCCTTTACCCATGCTGGAGCTTCCATCGAGTGTCATGTCAATCTCAAATTGATGTCCTCTGAAGAAATCAATGCAGGAAATTATATGGAGAAGCTTGAGGAATTAGATGGTATCCTTGTAGCTCCAGGTTTCGGTGAAAGAGGTTTTGAAGGAAAAATTGAGACTGTAAAATATGCGAGAGAGAATAAAATCCCATTCTTTGGTATTTGCTTAGGAATGCAAGTTGCAGTTATAGAATTTGCCAGAAACGTATTGGGCCATGCCAAAGCCAATAGTACTGAAATGGATCCTTATAATCCTTATCCAGTTATTGCTTTGATGGAAGAGCAAAAGAAAATTGACCAAATGGGTGGAACCATGCGTTTAGGATCCTATGCATGCGATTTGAAAAAGGGAAGCAAAGCATTCAATGCCTATGGAAAAACCAAAATCCAGGAAAGACATCGTCACCGCTATGAATTCAATAATGATTTCTTAGAGGAAATTGAAAAAAATGGAATGCTTGCAACTGGTAAAAACCCTGACACTGGGCTAGTGGAAATCGTTGAAATCAAAAACCATCCATGGTTTGTTGGCGTTCAATTCCATCCAGAGTACAAAAGTACTGTTTTAAACCCACAGCCTCTATTTGTGAAATTCATTCAAGCGGCAATTGATAATAAAAAATTAAAGTAACACAGTTTATTTGCGGGATCTAATTCCCGATACTATCCTATTATTATGGACAAAAATCAAGCGACAGGTTTAATCCTTTTTGCTGCAGTAATTCTAATCTACTCCTTTTTCTTTGCGAGTGGCCCAGAAATTCCAGTAGAAGAGACACAAACTCCAGTTCAAACGGAAAGCGCAACTCAGGAACCTCAACCTGCTATGCAAAGTCAGGTTCTAGCAGAAAGCGACAGCTTAGTTTCAGCGGAAAAAATCGCTAAATATGGTGTTGTAGCCACTTTGACTTCAGGAGAGGAAAACCAAGTCACCCTAGAAAACGATCTCATACAGGTTGCTATTTCAACTAAAGGAGCGATAGTAGATGAAGTAAACCTGAAAGAATTCAAGAATTGGAAAGAAGAACCTTTATTGCTTCTTGATGCTGAAAGTTCAACAATGGACTTTAGCATAGAAAGTAGAATGGGGAATATTTCCTTGAATGAGCTATACTATACTTCTGAAGCAAGTACTGAACAGGATGAAGAGGGTATTACCACCCATATTCTGACTCTAAGTGCAGCTACTGAGAGCGGGAAAATTTCTCATATTTTCAAGCTTAAAGACGGAACCTATGAAGTAAACAAGTCATTCAAAATTGAACGTTTTAATGGCTTCTTCACTGGTGACAATATCCAATTAGCGTGGTCTGATTTGGTAAAAGCCCAAGAAAAAGATTTAGCTGAATCCAGGAGAAAATCTCAGGTTAATTATTATTTGAGCTCAGGTTCTTATGAAAACTTGGGAGTTGGTGATGACCTAGAACAAGAACAAGTTGCAGAGCCAGTAAAGTGGATTGGATTCAGCCAGCGCTTCTTTACAGCAGGTATCATAGCTGAGGATTCATTTCAGAATGTAAGTCTCGCACAAAGTACTCCACAGGATAGCTCCATCGTCAGATCTATGGAGGCGTCTTTAAGTATTCCTCTAAAAGATGGATCAGCAAACTACACCTATTACTTTGGTCCTGACAATTATAAAACGTTAAAGAAAGTAACTGAAGGCTTCGAAAAGAATGTCGACATGGGATACTTCTTTGTGAGCTGGGTGAATAAGTACATCATTGTCAACCTATTCGCTTTCCTTGAAAAGTATTTCAGCAATTACGGGGTCATCATTATTCTTATAGTATTGATCATTAAGCTTGCCCTCTCTCCATTGACCTATAAATCTTACATAGGGATGGCTAAAATGCGGGTAATCAAACCGGAAATTGATGAGTTGAAGGAAAAATACGGAGATGACCAAACCAAAATGCAACAAGAGCAAATGAAGCTTTTTGGTCAATTGGGAGTAAGTCCTATTTCAGGTTGTCTACCAATGGTATTGCAGATGCCATTCCTGTTTGCCATGTTCTTCTTCTTTCCTAATGCAATACAACTTAGGCAAGAATCTTTCCTTTGGGCAAGTGACTTATCGACGTACGATACCTTTATCAATTTGCCTTTTACAATTCCATTCTATGGATCACACGTCAGTTTGTTTACCTTATTGATGACGGTTTCACAGTTGATCTATACACATTTCAATAATCAACTGACCACCGCTCAGGGACCAATGAAAAACCTTGGGTACATCATGCCGGTAATGTTCATGTTTATCTTGAACTCCTACCCTGCTGGATTGAGTTTCTATTACTTCGTATCCAACATGGTGACATTTGGTCAGCAGGCATTAATCAAACTGTTTGTAGATGATGATAAAATCAGAGCAAAAGTGGAAGAAAGCAAGGCCAAAAATGTCAATAAAAAGAAATCTAAATTTCAGCAAAAGCTAGAGGAAGCTATGAAAGCTGCTGATGCCAATAGAAAGAAATAAATTTAAAGGGAGCTTCCAAAGAGCTCCTTTTTTTATTTAGGCCATTTGTCCTACATAAAAAGTTCTGACATTAAATGACAGTTTAATAAAATTTCTAAAATTTTGTAGCAGAACATTTTCTGAAAAAGCTCTCCAACCCTGTTGCAAAAACTTGATTTATCGACACTTATAACTTCTACTTAAAAAAAACAATCTGCTAAACGAACAAATACCAATTCTATTGTCAGTTCAAAAAAACCGACTTCATCAGCCATAAAAGAATTGATTTTGCTTAATATTGGTATTCAATTACCCGAGAAAAAATTAACATGGGAAAAATCATTGCCATTGCCAATCAAAAAGGTGGTGTGGGAAAAACCACAACTGCGATGAATCTCGCTGCCAGCCTTGCTGTACTGGAATATAAAACCTTGGTGATCGATGCAGATCCACAAGCAAATACTACATCTGGTTTAGGACAAGATCCCAAATCAATCAATACCAGCATTTATGAATGTATGGTGGATGAAATCGACATCAATGAAATCATCATTAAAACAGAGCTTGAGTACCTGGATTTAGTTCCTTCTCATATTGATTTGGTGGGAGCTGAAGTAGAAATGATTAATTTGGATAATCGTGAAGAAAAGATGCGTGGGGTAATTGCGAATGTTCGGGAACAATACGATTTCATTATTATAGATTGTTCTCCTTCCCTAGGATTGATTACCATCAATGCCCTTACTGCAGCCAACTCCGTGATTATTCCTGTTCAATGTGAATACTTTGCTTTGGAAGGTTTAGGAAAACTCCTGAACACCATTAAAATTATCCAGACAAGACTGAACCCAGATTTGGAAATTGAAGGGATTTTGTTGACAATGTATGACGTGCGTCTACGACTTTCCAACCAAGTAGTGGAGGAAGTGAGAATGCATTTTAAGAACATGGTCTTCGAGACAATTATACCGAGGAATGTACGTTTGAGTGAAGCGCCTTCTTTTGGCCTTCCTGCAATTGCATTTGATGCGGAAGGCAAAGGGGCAGTCGCTTATTTAAACTTGGCGAATGAAATTGCCCAAAAGAATGATCTTCAAAAAGTGAATAGTTAATTATGTCAGACAATAAGCCAAATCGAAAAAAAAGTGCACTTGGCAGAGGCCTTGGAGCTTTACTGGAGGATAGTCCTGCTAAGCACAAGTCTGAGGAAATTCTACCGGAAGTAGTGAAAACTGGAATTTTCGAGATTCCATTGGATCAAATTCAGGTAAACCCTTTTCAACCAAGAGTACATTTCGATAAAGATGCGCTAAGCGAACTGTCTGAATCCATCAAAGTTCAAGGGATCATTCAACCCATCACGGTAAGAAAACTTGATACCAATGAATATCAGTTAATCTCCGGAGAACGAAGATTCCAAGCATCCAAGCTGGCTGGTTTGGCACAAATCCCTGCTTATGTAAGGACTGCCAATGATCAGCAAATGCTGGAAATGGCATTGATAGAAAACATCCAAAGAGAAAATTTAAATGCTTTGGAAATTGCTCACTCCTATCAAAGACTACTTGCTGAATGCGATTTGAAGCAAGAGCAATTGGGGGATAGAGTCGGTAAAAACCGAACAACGGTTAATAATTACCTGAGACTGCTAAAACTTCCACCAACCATTCAAGCTGCTATCAGAGACCAACAAATTTCAATGGGGCATGCGAGAGCCTTGATCAATATAGAGGATGTTGATAAGCAATTAGCTATTTTTAAAAAAGCGGTTGAGGAAGAATTAAGTGTTAGGAAAGTAGAGGCTTTGGTAAAAGCTTTGAATGAAGGTAAACCTGAGAAAAAATCTGCTCCTGAATTAGATCCTGTAAAGAAGTACGAAATCAGTAAAATTCAACAAAGACTGGCTTCACATTTTGGAACAAAAGTCTCTCTCAAGTCAAATGACAAGAACAAAGGAGAAATAAAAATTCCATTTACTTCAACATCAGATCTAAATCGAATTCTGGAAATACTGGAAATCATTTGACCTTTGAAAACCTTAAATTTTCATAAAATTATTAAAATTAAAGCCCCATGGATCTTCATGGGACTTTTGGTTTTGTCCTTATTTGTAACTTGGTCAGCTATGGCTCAGCAAGTAGAGGTGGAGTCAAGACCGAAATCTGAAGAAAAGGAAAAACCTGACTACTCCAATCTTCCAAAAAACCCAAGAAAAGCCACCTTATTGTCTGCTATCCTACCTGGAGCAGGGCAGGTATACAATAATAAAGCATGGAAAGTCCCGATTCTTTATGCTGGAATTATGACTGATATTTACTTCATTCGGTTTAATAATCGCCGGTATCAAGTTTTTCGTCAAGCATTATTTGATTTCGATGATGGGATTTCAAATGACTTCCCAAATTTGAATCGAGAGGCATTAGTTAGGAATGTGGATTATTGGAGAAGAAATAGAGACTTATGTTTCTTACTTTTGGCCGGTATTTATGCATTGAATCTGATTGATGCAAATGTGGATGCTCATCTTTCAGGCTTTGATATTTCTGAAGATTTGGCTTTGGGTTTAGAACCGTATATGGAAAACCTCTCCGCAAACAACAATACAATGGGAGTATCTTTAAAACTCAAATTTTAAAATGAACATATTATTACTTGGATATGGCAAAATGGGAAAGATTATCGGCGAAATCGCTGAATCCAGAGGCCATTCCATCGCTGGCAAAATAAATATCGACAACAAGGAGGATTTACAGAAGCTAGACCCTAAAGATGTAGATGTAGCCATCGAGTTCAGCCAACCTGAAGCCGCTTTTGAGAATATTTCTTGGGCAATCAACCATGGTGTTCCTGTAGTAGTTGGAACCACCGGCTGGCTGGACAAAAAATCTGAAATTGAAAAAATGACCCTCGATAAAAACGGAAGCTTTTTCTACGCTTCCAATTTTAGCATTGGCGTCAATATCTTTTTTAAAGTGAATGAATTCCTTTCCAAGTTAATGAACGAGACTACTGGTTATGGAGTCTCTATAGAGGAAATCCATCATACTGCTAAAAAGGACGCCCCTTCTGGTACTGCTATTACGTTGGCAGAGGGAATCATTAAAAATCTAAATTCGAAAAACACCTGGAATTTGAATGGAGAGACTCCATCTAGTGAAGAGTCTGTAGAGATCACCTCAAAAAGGATTGATCCAGCACCGGGCACCCATATTATTAGATACCAATCTCCTATTGATGACCTAGAAATAACTCATACAGCTCATAGCAGACAAGGGTTTGCACTTGGCGCAGTATTGGTTGCTGAGTGGATTCCTGAAAAGAAAGGAGTGCTTTCAATGGATGATTTTCTATCTTTCTGAAATTATTTAATTAAAAATGAGCCAACCTAAAAAGAAAAAATCCCCTACCCGTGAATGGGTCGATGCTTTGGTTTTCGCTGTAGTGGCAGCAAGCTTGATAAGATGGTTATTGTTGGAGCCTTTTACTATTCCAACTGCTTCCATGGAGAAATCCCTATTAGTAGGAGACTTTTTGTTTGTAAGCAAAATGCATTATGGAACTAGAATTCCTAAAACTCCTCTTCAAGTACCTTTAACGCATCAAAAAATCTGGGGGACTGATCTCCCATCCTATAGTGATGCAATTCAACTTCCTTATTACCGACTTCCGGGTTTTAGTGATGTAGAACGCTATGATGTGGTAGTATTTAATTATCCAGTTGAATTTCAATATCCGCCGGATTTAAAGACCAATTACATCAAAAGAGCTGTAGGGATACCAGGAGATGTAATCGAAATAAAAAGTGCTGAACTATTTATCAATGGGGAATCTGCGATGAAGCCTGAGGAGATGCAGTTTTCTTACGATGTGATTACTTCTCGTCCATTGAATGCGGACTTTTTTATGGAGTACGGAGTAAACCCTGAAAGCTTTTTGGCATTTACAGACGGCTCTGGATATTTAGTCTTTGCTACCGAAGAAGTCATTTCAAGACTTGAATCTTCTCCCGTGGTTACTTCTGTCAATAAAAGGATAGAAAGAGCAGATTTCAGAGACCCTGCCATTTACCCTGCCAATACCAATTATAAATGGAACAGGGACCATTACGGACCTCTAAAAGTTCCTGCTGCGGGTGAGACGATCCAACTCACACAAGAGAATCTAGAAAAGTATTTCTTGGTAATAGAGAAATATGAAGGACATGATTCAGTAGTGATGCAAGATGGAGCATTGATGATTGATGGTCAAAAAGTAGAAAACTATACTTTCAAACAAGATTATTACTTTATGATGGGGGACAACAGGCACGATTCCTTAGACTCCAGATTCTGGGGATTTGTTCCAGAAGATCACATTGTAGGTAAAGCTTGGTTCTTATGGTTATCCTTGGATAAGTACGAATCCATGTTTAATAAAATACGCTGGAGTAGATTCTTTAAGGGAATCGAATAAAATGCTAAAGGCCGGAAAAAACTTCCGGCCTTTTCATTTACCATTCAATAGGATTTATCCCTTTAGAAATAAGATATTCATTTGATTTAGAAAAATGACCACAGCCCAAAAATCCACGATGTGCTGAGAGTGGACTTGGATGAGGAGCCTTTAAGATCAGATGTTTAGACGCATCTATAAGTTCTGCTTTTTTTTGAGCATAAGCTCCCCAGAGTAGAAATACCACATGATCCCTTTTTTCACTGACCTTTTTGATTACTTCATCCGTGAATTCCTCCCAGCCTTTTTTTTGATGGGAACCCGCTTGGTGAGCCCTTACGGTCAAAGTAGCATTTAATAAAAAGACACCCTGATCAGCCCACCGAGTTAAGTCCCCATTCGATGGAAGGTCTTTCCCTAAATCATTTTTTATTTCTTTGAAGATATTTAATAAACTAGGAGGAAATGGGATTCCGGGTTTAACTGAAAAAGAAAGTCCATGAGCTTGACCCGGTCCATGATAAGGGTCTTGACCTAAAATGACCACTTTTATTTGATCCAAAGGACAATGCCAAAAAGCGTTAAAAATATTTTTTCCTTCGGGAAAAATATCCTCTCTTGAATATTCTTCTTTGACAAAAGATGTTAGATTTATAAATGATTCGCTTTGGAATACAGGTTCCAACACCTTTTTCCAACTAGGTTCAATTTTTACATTCATGATCAAAATATTGATTTTCCAATTTCCGATTGTATCTTTACATTCTTTTTAAAATAAACAAGTTATGGTTACTGCTATCACAGAAGGAATTCATGTCAATGTAGAGGTTACCTATCAAGCGGAATTTTCCAGTCCGCATCAGCACCATTATGTTTTCACCTACAAAGTAACTATTCAAAATAAAAGCCCATATACCGTTCAATTATTAAGAAGGAAATGGGAGATTTATGATGCAGCAGAAACCCTAAAAATCGTGGAAGGTGATGGTGTGGTTGGTCAACAGCCAATACTAGAGACCGGCGAATCTCATAGCTATGTTTCTGGTTGCAACCTGAAATCTGGACTTGGGAAAATGAAAGGCATCTATTTCATGGAAAAATTATTTGATGGCAAAAGCATTGAAGTAGAGGTTCCTGAATTCCAAATGATTGCGAATATCTTCCAGAATTGATTTGATCAATAATTTCTTCTCTTTTTACTCCTTTTTAAGCCATTGGCTCAAAAAAGTAGACGGATACTCCCTACAATCCCCATTTGTATTTCAAGTCTATCAGGATTTACAAAACTACCTGAAAACCCAAATTTCGAGCAACCAACAAATAGAGGCAGTAAGGAAGTACCTACTTTCCTCCTCTCAAAACATTAAAGTCCTAGATCTCGGAGCTGGTTCTAAAAAAGTTAATACCCATCAAAGAAAAGTATCGGACATTACCCGGTATAGCACCAGCTCAAAAAAATATGCATTGCTTTACCAGTATTTTTGCCAGCTAACCCCAGCAAATCAGGTGATTGAATTAGGGACCTGTATGGGGATTACTACTCAATATTTATCAAAAGTTACCAAAGGTCATCTATACACTTTTGAAGGTTCAGAAGAGATCCTACAAATCGCCCGTTCCACTGCCCAACTTACCAATGCTTCCTATATCCTAGGAGACATTTCCACTAAACTTCCAGAGATATTATCAACTCTTGATCAGATAGACTTTGCATTAATAGATGCCAACCATACTTACTATGGTGCCACAAACTACTTTGGATTACTCCTTGAAAAAATCCACAAGGACAGCATCATAGCCATAGGGGATATATATTGGTCAAAGGAAATGAACAAAGCCTGGGATGAAATAAAAAGTCACCCTCAAGTCTTTTTGAGTTTGGATTTTTTTGAATGTGGAATTGTCTTCTTTAATCCCAAATTAAAAAAAGACCACTTCACTTTAGGTATTTGACTTTTGAATTTGAATAAATAATTCAGCGCCTTGCCTTTCTGGAATTGAATTGTAACATGGTTCCATTTTCACTTCCTCAAATTTCTTAGAAAATAAAGATTGATATTCTTTCACGTCCCCACCGAAAGGAGGGCCTGCTTTCTCAAAATGTTGATTAAATAACACGCCTACCAATTTACCTCCCGGCTTCAACAGTTCATACATTTTGTTTACGTATTGAATCCTCAGGGAAGGATCCAATGCACAGAAAAAGGTCTGTTCCAAAATGAGATCATATTGATGATTATGGTAGAAAAAATCCTCATGATGGATATGGGATTCCGGAAATGACGGGAATTTCATTTTAAAGCTTTCAAGAGGATGCAAAGAAAAATCCAATAAATGGATGTCTTTAAAGCCATTTTGAAAGGCATAAGCAGCTTCTAGCCCATTCCCAGCCCCTGGAATCAGAATTTCAACCTCCTTATTTACAATTTGGTCTAAATATTGCACAAGTGGATAAGAAGGGTATCCAATATCCCAGCCAGTAGTACCGGTTAAATAACGCTGAGACCAATAATTTTCGTCTAGGTAAGCCATAAAATAAGTCCTATTTCAATTTATTATGAGCACTAATTTCGAATCAGAATCCACAGAAAAGAAAGACCAAGGTAAAAATATTATCATCATTGTTTTGGTGCTTTTAGTCATCATCAGTGGGATAAAGCTTTATACTGATTACGTGGATAGAAGCAAAAAGACTGAGGAGATACTATTATTATCTACAGAAAACAACGAATTGAATAAACGGTTGGATTCAGTCACTTATCAATTGGATCTTCGAATCCAAGAAATTGAAAAATTAGGTGGGAATGTGAAAGCACTGGAAGAAGTAAGAGATCAATTGATTGCAGAAAGAAACACTTCAAGACAAAGAAGTGCGAATGAAATTGCCGTTTTAAATGAAAAAATCAGAAGCTACAGCGGATTGATCGAAGAGAAAGACCAAGAAATCTTAGAGCTTCGTGCAATGAATCAACAACTCTATGCCGAAAACCAAGATTTAAAGACTACTCAAGCTGAAATTGAAGAAGAGGTAGCTCAATTGAATATTCAAAAAGAAGACTTACAGGCCAAAGTGAATATTGCCGCCATGCTTAAAGCAGAAAATATCAATATTGCAGCGGTAAATTCAAGGGGTAAAGAACGGGTCGAGACTACCAAGGATTTCAGAAATAGGCAAATTGAACGCATCAAAGTAAGCTTTAACCTTGCTGACAATCAGGTAGCAGAAAAAGGCCCCAGAAATGTTTACGTCCAGATATTGGCCCCTAACTCCCAACCTATTTTCGATGTAGCCAAAGGATCAGGAACATTCATGATGGACGGTGTCGAAGAATTTTACACTGTCAGACAGGACATCATTTTTGACAATACAGAGCAGGAATTGACCTTTTACTATGAAAAAGGTTCGGATTATAATTCAGGCACTCACGAAGTCAGGATTTTTGTTGACAACTACCAAATAGGATCAAAAACATTCTCAGTTAAATAAAAATCGCCTCTACCAAGAGGCTTTTTTATTTTTATACTTTTTCATCTCTACATACACTTGGAAAACAGCATGATTTATCCTACTTTTGCGGTCTGTTTATTCAAATTCCTTAAACACATTTAAAAATGTTCCAAAGAAATTACGAGACGGTATTCATTTTAACTCCCGTTTTGTCTGATGTTCAGATGAAGGATACCGTAGACAAGTTTGTGAACTTGCTAAAAGAAGAGGGAGCAGATGTTATTAATGTGGAAAACTGGGGTCTAAAGAAGATGGCTTATGCTATTGACAAGAAGACTACAGGTTTTTATGTTTTGGTTGAGTTCAAGGCCGATCCAACTATCATCAGCAAATTCGAGCTAGAATTTAGAAGAGATGAAAAAGTGATGAGATTCTTGACTACTGTTTTGGAAAAGCATGGTATTGCTTATGCCGAAAGAAGAAGAAAAGGAGAGTTTAACAAAAAATCTGAAGCTAAGGAGGAGCAAGCCAAATGACATTAGTAAACGAGCCAATCAATAGAGGCGAAATCAGAAAAAAATACTGCCGTTTTAAGAAGCATGGAATCAAGTACATTGATTACAAAGATCCTAACTTCTTGTTGAAATTTGTGAACGAGCAAGGTAAAATTCTTCCTAGAAGACTTACTGGTAACTCTGCAAAGTATCAGAAGAAAGTGGCTAATGCCATCAAAAAAGCAAGACATTTGGCTTTGTTGCCATTCGTAACCGATGGGTTGAAATAATTCGGTCTTGTATCGTCCAATCACAAAAGATCATTACAAATGGAAATCATTCTAAAAACAGACATCAAAGGTCTTGGCTATAAAAATGACTTGGTTGAAGTAAAGCCTGGTTACGGTAGAAACTATCTTATCCCTCAGGGATACGCAGTTCTAGCTACAGGATCAAACAAGAAAATCCTTGCCGAGAACATCAAGCAAGCTGCTCACAAAGCAGAAAAAATTAAAACTGAAGCTGAGAACATCGCTGAGAAACTACAAGCATTGACGCTTGAAATCAAAGCGAAAATCGGTGAATCAGGTAAAATTTTCGGAAAAGTGACTACTCTTCAAATTGCAGACGCTTTAGCTGCAAACGGAATCGACATCGACAGAAAGAAAATCTCTATCAATGTACCAGTTGATGGTGCAGGAGAATTTGCTGCAGAAGTTGATCTTCACAGAGAAGTGAAAACTGACGTGAAATTTGTGGTAGTAGGCGAATAAGCTTATTCCCTATTGATAAAAAAGAAAAGCTCACCAAATGGTGAGCTTTTCTTTTTATTAGCTTAGAGACTTTTCGAAATCTTCTAGTAACTTTTTAGATACAGCTCTACTATTAGTTTCCCTTGCTTCTTTCAAGAGCTCAATAGCCTTCTGAGACTTTTCTATTACTCCCTCAGGATTATGATCATACTTAAAACTTCCCCAGCACCAAGTAAGCTCTGCTGCTAATGAGTCTCCGATTTTTAATTTTTCTAGCTTCTGAACAACTTCAGGAATTGTTTTTTCAAGTTTTTGAATTTGCATTATTAGTAATTTTTGGTTGGATAGATTTTTATATTCGCATCAAAAAAGAATATTAATTTTCAAATAAACAATACTTATAGAAGTTTTTTAACATTTCTATAATATAAACAAAATGAAGTTTACATATAAAACAGCCATTTAAACCTCTAATAATAGGCAGGAAGCTCTCCTACCAACCAAAATTTTTACCCCTGACTTCAAGAGGGTTAAGCAATAAATCAAAAAATCTTTTTTACACTTCTTGGAAAAAAAGAATTGAAAATCTACCTTTGTGACACTTTAAGAGACACCCACAAGGAGTATCAATTAAAACTGGTCTATGGTGTAACTGGCAACACGTCTGATTTTGGTTCAGAAGAGTCTAGGTTCGAGCCCTAGTAGACCAACAAAAGCCCTAATTCGAAAGATTTAGGGCTTTTTTCATTTTGGAGGAATTAAATCTCAGGAAACCCTAAAGAATTAGCCTACCTACCATTCGTGATGAAAAAATCATTCACTGCTTTTTGATCACCTGGAAAATTGTGAACTTCTTTTATTTTCCCTCCTTGTATCTTCCATAATAAGCAGGACATGACCTCGAACCTTTTCCCATTGAAATCAGTCCAATTTTGATGGCAATCCACGACAAATGATTCATTTACCCCTAAAACAAGGTTTGCAGCCTGAAATTGATAATATTCCATTTCTTTGAAGTAATCCAGAACTTCCTCTACCCCTTTCTTTAAACCACTTAAAGGATGCTCTCCTGGTATATTCCAAGTTATTTCTGAGTCCAAAATATTTCCCAAAGCCTCCATGTCTTTTTGATTATAAGCAATGAAGAAAGATTGAATCAATTCAAGATTTTTATGTTGCTTTTCCATTAGGATTTTGTTTATGTGAACACAATCCTAAGAATTAGAAAATCTGAAAAAATTAAGATTGGTCAATTGGTGGCAATTCTTTTCTCTTATTGAGGACTTTACTTAGATGTTCTTGACTTACCCCTAAAAAACTAGCAATTCTCTTCTGGGAAAGCCTTGATACAAGCAAAGGATTGTTTTGATAAAAAGCTCCAACCTTTTCTTCCAAATTGGATGACATGTCGGCCAGAACCCTCTCTTGCATTTTAATGCTATTATTTTCACTAAGCTTTGCAATGTATCGTTCAAAAACGAGGGAATTTTCGAGCAGATACAAAAAATCAGGTCTTGAAATTTTCAACACACACGTTGGCTCTAATGAAATCAAAGACTTATCCGTTGGTAATTCATGTTTGAAGCTTTTAAAATCTCCAGCCCACCAGTTCTCATGAGGAAATGACAGGGTAAACTCTTTTCCAGATTCATCCATGTAAGAGTGCTGAAGTAATCCTTTTACGACGAAGTACTCAAATTTGCACATTCCTCCCGGAGCCTGAAGAAAAACCTTTGAATTAATATTCTCCGAAGTAAAATGGGCAGATATCATTTCAAAATCACTCACCGCCATCTTTAAGAAAGTGCTGATATGAGATTCCAATATTTCAAGACATGCGTTTTCTGCGATCATCTCTCCCATCTGTCTAATTATATGATTTCAAAATTCTTAATCTAAATGCATTCATAGCAGTTTTACCTAGCTGCTCCGTTAGTTTATAATTGGCGATGGCCCCTACCCCAGCACCAACCAGAGGAACTAACTGAGCCAATTTGGCCAGGTCTATATAATCCCGATAATCCAACTGAAAGGTTTTCCAGTCAAACTCATTTAAATCCTTTGGTAGAGTATCCTTGTAATTATCCCAGTCCTCAATCAACCCTATTAAATCATTCCTCCTTTGTTGAGATGAAAAGCTCAATTGAAACACATAAAGTAAAAAAAGGCGCTCTTGAAAATCTTTGGTATCAAACCCATAAATAGACGCGATATCGAAGAGCATTTTCATTTTGATAGTAAGAAATGCTGGAAAATCCGCAAACCCGAGTAATATTCCTCCAGCTCCTGTGATAGCCCCCTCCACTGAGGCCGTATTTCTATACCATTTTATTCTACTCCTAACCTTGGACTCCCTTTCTTTCAGGCTTAATTCATTTTTAATTTTTGGACGAATTAAGGTTGAACCAGAAATAACGAGCTTTACCATATTTTCAATCGCCGTGGTAATCACTCGATGAACTTTATCAGGAATCCAGTTATTTACTTTCTTTTGCACCCCATGTGTGATTTTACCAAACAAACCCGACTTCTTTTTCATTTTAAAAAGCCAAAGCCCTAATTCGGCATTCACATATTCCATGTAAATATCCATTCAGTTCTATTTTTTTTATACTAAAAGGGGAACTCAGGATCATCTGTCAACTCCTCCTACTCCCTTTACTAAAAATCACTCCGCTAAGTTTAATAAAAAAAAGCTGCCCCAAAAGGACAGCTTTTAAAACTTAACGCCTGATTATATTGCTATTTATATAATCCATTAAATAAAAGTTTGAAGGTACCATGAGATTGAGCTCTAAAGGTAATCTCAGGACCAAAAGCAAACAGTTTTCCTTTACCTATCTGTGCCTCAAATGCAGTCACCCCATTTTTCAGATAGGATTGTCCCCAAGCCCATCCACTTCTCAATGGTTCCTCTTCTCCAAACCAAGCAATAGGCTTCACTCCCATTTTTGCAGCATTTGGAGCCAACTTGAACACGGGACTTCGATTGAACATGATATAAGCGGTTTCTCCCATTCCATAATTCGCTGGAGAATTTGTATCTATATTCATCTCCAATACAGAACCAGGAATGTAATATTTTTCACCACTTAGGGAAATAGCCTTTCCATTAGGGCCAATTTCCGTTAACGCATCCTCCACAGGAAGGTCCAAGTGATAAGCCAAATCCGTCGCGCTACCTACCGCAATTACTTTTCCGCCATTGGAAATAAACTCCTTTAGCTGAGGAATAGACTTGCTAGTGGAAATCCCCCCAAGCATATGACGATACTCTTCAGGAACATCTTCTGCATCAGGTTGTCTTCTACTGTATCCTCTGGAATTCTGACTAGGGATTCCTGGACCTATAAATAATAGAACGTCATATTTATCATTTAAATTGCCATTATCAATTTCTTGAGGGAAAACTAATTCAAATGGGAAATGAAATTGTTCCATCATCCATCTTACCCAACCGGAAGGCATAGAGCCTCCGTAATAATCAAAAAGACCAATTCTTGCGGGCTTGATTTCAGTTGCTCCTGAGGGTTGCTTCGTGGCAATAGGATACACACCATATTCACTTGCAGCTTTTTCAAGGACTTTTTTACCAGCTCCCCCTACGTAAAATGAGCCCGCAGGCAACCCATTTACCGGAGAAGTAGTTCTGTATACTTTGACTTTCGCTTGAAGCAAGTCATTTACAGCCATAAAGCTATTATTTCCTCTTGCATCGAGCAGGTATCCTGAGCCATTGACCAAATCTTTTGACTCCGGAGTCAATAATTCACCATACGGCATTCGCTCAAAAGGCCCGTCAAAATCATCCATGATTCGATCTACCTCAGAACCCATTTGGTAAGCTAAAGTCCAACCTGCAGCATCATAAGGTCTAATAGGAGGTCCTCCTGGGTACAAGAAATCATTCGGATGGTCTTGAGGCTCGAACATGTCAATCACATGAGGTCTAAAAGCCTGATCCGTCTTCACAATGTAGGATCCCGCCGGATAAGACTTCCCATTTACTGTGAAATCTGCCGTCGCTTTATGAACTAAAATCCCTGACTTTATCAATGCATTCAAGAATTTAATCGCAGTTGGGAAATCTGGCTGATCTGCAGACAAAATATAACCTCTTGGGTCTCTTCTGTCAGGGTCTTGGTAAACGGAGTCATAAAACTGTTTTGGGATTCCAGATCTAAAGCCAAAATAAACTGCATCCTCATCTTCCTCAGATTTTTTCTTTTGGGAAGCTTGAAATGCATCCTGTACGGCTTTGGCATATTTTGGATACATGGTCCAGTTGTCCTTGCTCCCCTTTTCAATTGAATTCCTACCCATCAAATAGATGTTGTAAAGCAATTCGTCTCCATGTCTTACTGCATGGTTTAGGATGGCATAGTTGAGAGATACAGAGTAGTCGATGGATCTTCTAAAGTGCCAATCTTGTGGAGCCACTGGGTAAGGAGTACCATTATTAGGAATTAATCTATCCGGAACCAATGGAACAGAAGAAGGGGTCGGACTACCAATAATTTCAGTCAAAATCCCGATGATGTTATGATAGTAAGGAGTAGTTCTTAGGCCTCCATTCCACCAAGTTGAAAAAACTGAACCGTCTAATCTGGTATAACCTGGTTTATCTTCTTGATGTAATCTATTGATCATGGCAGCCCCTACTCCATCTAAACTGGTAATAATTAGCGGATCAAAAACATGGTTGAAGGGATCTCTATAAGGAGGTCCTGCCACTACTGTCCCTGCTGGTCCAGATTGGTGGTGATTGTAAATAATCTGAGGGATCCATTCTACATATTGTTGAAGTGACATATTTGCCGCCTCACTCATATTATTCATGTAAAAATCCCTGTTATTATCATGCCCAACATATTTCTGATAAAGGATGGGAATATTCTGATTTCTTTTTTCGGGGTCTTCCTCACTCATGTACCAATCAGAAACAATCTCCATTCCGTCAGGATTGGCATGAACCAAAAGGATAATAACATTATCCAAAATCTTCATGGTCTCCTCATCAGTTCTGGAAGCCAATTGATACAACGTTTCGATTAATTGATGGGGACCTACCACTTCCGTAGAATGAAGACCTCCATCAATCCAAACTACTGGTTTTCCTTCAATTACCAGGCTCTCTGCCTCTTCTTTGGTTATTTCAGCACGAGCAAGGGTTTGGGAAATTTCCTTATATCGATCTAATTTTTCGAAATTGGCGGGAGCAGTTACGATCATCATGGGATGGGATCTTCCATACTCCGTTTTTCCTATCTCTACCAATTTTACTCGGTCACTGGCATCAGCAACTTTTTTAAAATATTCTTCTGATTGAGAGAAGGTGGCTAGCTTATAATCATCACCAATATCAAACCCAAAATGAGATTTAGGTGTTGGGATGGATTGAGCAAAAAGTCCAAATGACCAAATGCTCAATAGTAATGTAAAGAGCGTAAAACGTTTTTTCATGTGATAATTTTTGGTTGATGGTTGATTAAACCATTTCTAAAATACTATGAAAAAAAAAGGTTTGCATTCCACTTACATACTTTCTGTCTTTTTTTACAGGATCGGAACTATACGTCAATGAAGTTTAATTGAAATAGAAAAATTTCAAATTTTTAAAATAAATCATCGATTTTCAGATCGAAACAAGACCAAAAATTAAGTTTTATTTGGAATGATAAACATGGGCAAACGGAGGGTTGTACAAGAGACCCTTCAGAAATCAGGTCCCTAAAGTCTATTTCATCTTGATTAAAGAATGAAAATTCCAATCAAATAAAGTCTTTGCAAACATATATTTTGAATGAATTCCATTTGATTTAGCCTTACCATCAATTTTTACTATTTTTGCCTCTGAAACCTTTCTTTCTTCTCCGAATAAACCACCGAATATGTCCGAAGTCAAAATCTTCTCAGGCGGAAACAGCCTTGTTTTAGCAGAAAAAATAGCAAAAAACTACGGTAAAAAACTTGGCGATCTAACCATGTCAAAATTCAGCGATGGGGAAATGTCTCCAAGCTTTGATGAGTCAATTCGAGGATGCACTGTGTTTTTAATCCAGAGCACGAACCCACCAAGTGACAATCTTTTGGAACTTTGCCTAATGATAGATGCTGCTAAGCGAGCAAGTGCTTATAAGGTATGTGCTGTTATTCCTTACTTTGGATATGCCAGACAAGATAGAAAAGACCGTCCAAGGGTTTCCATTGCAGCGAAAGCAATTGCCAATATGATTACCTCAGCAGGAGCAGACAGGATTATGACTTGCGACCTACATGCTGGACAAATTCAAGGTTTTTTTGACCTACCTTTGGATCACTTGAATGGATCAGCTATCTTTGTGCCCTATTTGAGCGGACTCAGCTTAAACAACATGATTTTCGCGGCACCAGATGTCGGGGGAGTTGCAAGAGCAAGAGCCTATGCTAAGCACTTTGAAGTGGAAATGGTAGTCTGTGATAAGCACAGAAAAAGAGCCAATGAAATTGCTTCAATGCAGGTAATCGGGGATGTTGAAGGGAAAGACGTGATTTTAGTGGATGATTTGGTGGATACTGCCGGAACCTTGTGCAAAGCAGCTCAAATCATCATGGAAAAAGGAGCTACTTCCGTAAGAGCCATAGTAACTCATGGCGTTCTTTCTGGAAAGGCTTATGAAAATATTGAAAATTCAGTTTTGGAAGAATTGGTGATCACAGACACCATCCCTTTAAAACAAAAATCTTCAAAAATTAAAGTATTGACAGTAGCAGACTTATTTGCCAAAGCTATACATGCGGTAACGGGTCACACTTCTATCAGTTCTTTATTCATTTAAGAACCAATTTTATTAAATATATATCTTATGAAAACACTTGAGATTATAGGGTTTAAAAGAGCAAATCTCGACAGTGCCTCTCTAAATGAAATCAGAGAAAGCGGCAATGTTCCCTGTGTAGTTTATGGACCAGGTATTCCTGAGCAAATCCACTTCTCTTCTCCAATCATTTTGTTTAGAGATTTGATTTACACTCCAGAAGTACATTTAGTAGAATTGAACATTGAAGGAACAATCGTAAAGGCTGTTTTGAAAGATGCGCAATTCCACCCAGTAAGTGAAACTTTGCTTCATGCAGATTTCATGGCTTATACTGAAGACAAGCCAATCAAATTTGAAATTCCTGTAAAAGTTGTTGGTAACTCTCCAGGTATCGCAAAAGGTGGTAAGCTTGAATTCAAAACAAGAAAGCTTAAAGTAAAAGGATTGGCATCTCAACTTCCTGATTTTATCGAAGCAGATATTTCAAACCTTGATTTAGGTAAATCTTTCAAAGTAGCTGAATTATCAGCTGATGGATTCGAAATCCTAACTAGCCCTAATGTTTCTCTTGTTACGATCGGTATTCCAAGAGCACTTAGAGGAAAGAAAACTGAAGAAGCTTAATCTTCATAGCATCAACACAGAAATCCTGCCCTTTAAAACGGGCAGGATTTTTTATTTTTACGCATTGATCAACCCCTCTTATGAAATACCTCATTGTAGGCTTGGGAAATATCGGGCCTGAATACGAATTGACTCGACATAATATTGGTTTTCTTACTGTAGATCGGCTCGCAGACAAAGAATCCATTTCTTGGGAAAGTAATCGACTTGCCTTTAAATCAGAATTTAAATACAAAGGAAGGTCCATCCACTTGATCAAGCCTACTACCTATATGAACCTCAGTGGGAAAGCCATGAACTACTGGATGAAGGAACTGAATATCCCCAAAGAAAATGTCTTGGTTCTGGTTGATGATGTAGCCATTCCTTTTGGAAGTCTTCGAATGAAACCAAAGGGTAGTGCTGCCGGGCATAATGGCCTGAAAAATATTGAAGCACTGACTGGGGGACAAAACTACCCCCGATTGAGAATGGGTATTGGGGATGATTATCCAAAAGGAAGGCAGGTCGATTATGTGTTAGGCAAGTTTACGCAAGATGAATTTATAGAACTTCCTCTCATCATGGATAAAGCCATCGAGATGATATTGTCATTTTGTACGATAGGAATCGAACGAACGATGAATCAATACAATAATTAAATCAATAGATTTGGAAATACCCGAAACACGGGTTTACTTTGTATCACTTCAGGCAACTGATTTATAAAGAAGAGGCGAGAGAATAGGCTCATTGACCCTCTGGCAACCATCCCCCTTGGGCGGAAAGGTGCCAAGTCCTACCCTTAGCGGGAACTATAAATTGGCTTTAAAAACAAAAATCCCCTTTTTAGTTCGATTTGACCGCTTTTGGTTTGACTTTCTCAAACTAACTAGAGCCTATCTATGTCATACCAATAAATAAGGCATTCCGTGATGAGCAAGCATTTTGAAACTAATTCCATCCGAATCACTCCGTCGAAATCGAATCAAAAGGAGCATTCAGCTCCGATTTACCTTACTTCCAGCTTTACATTTGAATCTGCCGAAGAAGCAAGAGCTACCTTTTCTGAAGAGATACAGGGTAATATTTATTCAAGATATGCCAATCCCAATTCAAGCGATCTAATTGAGAAAATCTGTGCAGCAGAAGGTACTGAGATGGGTATTGCCACAGCATCTGGAATGGCAGCCATGTTTGGAAGTATTGCTTCTTTATTACAACAGGGAGATCATGTCCTAGCATCAAGATCTTTGTTCGGGTCTACGCACCAATTGTTAACTCGAGTATTTCCTAAATGGGGCATCACCTCAACTTATGGGGATATTTCTGATATTGACAACTGGGAAAAGTTAGTGCAGCCTAACACCAAAATGCTTTTTATTGAGACTCCGTCCAACCCTGGACTGGAAATTATTGATTTGGAATGGGCGGGCAACTTCGCCAAGGTACATAATCTGATATTGGTAGTGGACAATTGTTTTGCTACTCCTTATTTACAACAACCCGCTAAATGGGGCGCACATATTGTCACCCATAGTGCCACGAAATATATTGATGGTCAGGGAAGAGTGCTTGGAGGCTTGATTCTTGGAACCGCAGAATTAATGAAGGAAGTGCAGTTTTTCACCAGACATACTGGGCCTGCTATTTCCCCATTTAATGCTTGGATACTTTCCAAAAGTATGGAAACCCTGGGGGTGAGAATGGACAGACATTGCGAAAACGCTTTAAAGACTGCCCAGTATTTTGAAGGGAATTCAGAATTAGAAAACGTAAAATATCCTTTCTTAAAATCACATCCCCAACATCATTTGGCCATCAAACAAATGAAACATGGTGGAGGCATTATTACTTTGACCGTAAAAGGTGGAGAAGAGCGTGCAAGGAAATTTATTGATCATCTTCAAATGATTTCAATTACTGCCAATCTAGGGGATAGTAGAAGTATTATTACTCACCCGGCTTCTACTACCCATAGCAAATTATCGGTAGAAGAACGGGCAAGAGTCGGGATTTCTGATGGACTCGTAAGACTATCCGTAGGACTAGAACATGTGGATGATATTATTGAAGATGTAGAGAGAGCCTTGCACTTATCCAAATAAAAAATCAAAATGAAAGCGCCCCCATAAGTATTATATGGGGGCGCTTTCTATTTCTACCAGGTTGTTTGTTTGAGTTTAGGAAAAGCCCTTATGACATCACTTAAACTTATTTGACCAATTAACACTCCATCTTTCAATACTGGAAATCTCCTGATTTTTAGTTCCAAAAACTTTTGTGCAGCATCAAAAAGCGATAATTCCTGACCTAAGGTAATCACATCGGTACTCATATGCTCTTTCACTTTACCAGGGAATTTTGGAGTATTGGTATACTTGCCTTTTATTATTTCTTTTAAACAATCCACCTCTGAAATAATTCCAATCAAAGCACCTGATTCGTCTACAACAGGGGCACCGGAGATTTTCCTTTTAGTCAAAACGTCCAACACCTTGTCAATGGTATCATCCGGATGAAAAGTGACCAAATTGGTACTCATATGATCTTTTACTAAAATTTGGGTTGCAGGAGATTTTTTGGGCTCCACCATTCTTACTCCTTGGAAACTCTTTACCATAGATGAAATAATTTTAAGGTGAAAAATAATTTACTGAAAAATTAGCATTTATCAAAACAGAAATCACTAATCCTTATATATTCAATAAATTGATAATATATTTACACTTAAAACAAAATATTATTTCTTTTGATTTTTAAAAACCACAATAGGAGACCATGCCTCCTGAGGTTGTTTATATAAATCATCAAATTCAAAAACTCCCACCACCAAATCAAGGTCACCATCGGCATCTAAATCCCCTTTGGTCATTGTAAGCCAATGTGAATCCTCTTCAATTACTGGTGAATAAGCTTGAAAATCCATCTTCTCATTCTGTTGAAAATAAAGTAGGTTTTGTTTTGGGCTTTGATTTTGATCTGGAAAAAATGAGAGTACAAAAAAATCTTGATCTCCATCTTGATCAAAATCATCTATTTCAAGGCCACTCGCCCCATGCATGGGATAAAACCAAGAAGGTTCAAAATCTAAATCACCTTGGTTTAAAAAGATTCTCACTCCATGAAAGCTTTTCAAAACCTGAGATAGATCCGCATTATCCCCATTGACCAAAATAAGATCCTTTAGGCCGTCTTGGTTAACATCCAGAAATTGGAAATCACTTGATCCAAATGCTGGATGAAATCTTAATAAGATCTTTTCTCTAAATTCTCCCTCCCCTTGATTTAAGAAAGCAAAAAAACCTTCATTTGCTTGTGTCATTAAAACTAGAATATCCAAATCACCATCATCATCCAAATCCTCAATGACTACCCTCCTAGCTCCTGGAGAATTTTTCAATACCTGTTTCTCCCAATGATCCCCATTCGATAGATACAAACTTAACTCTCCAACATGATTCCCAAACTCGCAGACTACTTTATCCAGTATCCCATCTCCATTAAAATCTGCATATTCCAGATTGACTGGTCTTTTCAGGTTTTCCAAAACGGGCTTACTTTTCCAATCTTGTCCTGATTTATAAAATTCATTTACAACCCCAGAGGAATCATTAGAGGGATCCATCACCCCCATGGTCAACAATTCAAATGAATTGGAGCTCTTATCCCAATGAATATCTATTGGAGCGGTATCTGTCGCGATAGAATCCAAGATTTGAAAATTACGACTTGGATCTAGCACAAAAATCGATTTGAAACGATGTCCCAACCAAAGTTTACCAGAACTAGGTTCCACTCTCAAAAGTGTAACTAAATCAGGGTAAAAGTTTGTGAATTTAGGCCGGACTATTTCGAAACCAGGAACCCCTAAATTGATGGAGGCCTTATCAGCTTGTGGGTTGGGAATATCTGGCGCATTGTCTAAATAATAGGTCTTGAGTTTTTCCCAATTATCTTTATTTATAAAAGGAATATCAGAATAAATCCCTTTTGGCACATCCATATCAATGGGCATGATAGTACCAAAATCCTCTTCTAAATAAAGCCCCATCCTTTTCCTCATATCTGGCAGAACTTTGTCTTTCCATGTAGATTTGTCTAAAATCTGAGGCTCTGGCTTTAGATGACAAGTTGCACAATATGCATTTGCTAATTGCTCTCCATTCAAATTTAAGTCTTCGGAGGCTAGCTGCTCAAGCGTTGGCGGAGGTTGTTTTCGCTCAGAAATCGGCTTACAGAAAACCGCTCCTAGCAGAATCAGTGAATAAATGGCTATTAAACGGAAAGAATTCATATAGATTCGATCGCATCTAAAAATTGGGATACAGTTTCTTGATCTACCCTTAAATCTTTCAGGAAAGCTTCTGGGTCATCAGAAAAAGAAACATCTGGATTGACATAGTTGTTTGGGCTTTTTTTCCAGGTTTTACATGAAGCGTGGATATCTGTTAAATGGCCAGTTTTAGATAAAACCGAAACATGTTCAGGCTTAGTTCCTCCACCAGGCATGATGGAAATTCCTCCATTTGCCTTATTAATTAAGGCAAGAATCACATCCAACCCCTCAGTTACTGAGTTTTTACCGCCTGAAGTAAGTATTCTTTGAAACCCCAAGCTCTTAATTATTTCAAGTGCTTCAAATTGATCTGACAATGCATCAAATGCCCTATGGAAAGTACAAGGCCTACCTGAGGCAGTCCGGATTAATGTTTCACAAGCAGCAACATTTACACTCCCTTCATTGGTTAGAACACCAAATACAAACCCATCAGCCCCCAACTCCCCAAGCAATTCAATATCCCTTTTCATAACCATTAGCTCCTTTTGTGTATAAGCAAAATTACCTCCACTAGGCCTAATCATTACAAAAACCGGGATATCCACTTCAGATTTTAGAAACTTGAGCATGCCCGCACTTGGTGTTTCTCCACCTTCTGGAAAATTAGAACATAATTCAAGTCTATTTACTCCATAAGTTGCTGCCTCCAAAGCAGCTTCTACACTAAATACGGGAGCTTCAAGTGTTATTTTCGCCATCTTAAAAGTAGCTTTTTGAATCTATCAATGCATTGGAGCTTAAAGTACCTTGAGCGAAATTAAATCCTGGATGAATTGCATAAGCTCCTACTTGTCCTTCTTTATTGATCGCTAGGAATCCCGCCTGAACATCTTTGATGTTTTTGCTTTTAGAAACAAGTCTTCTGACAGCCTCCTCACAAGCTTCTTGTGGAGTCCTACCTTGTCTCATCAGCTCAACGATTAAGAAACTTCCACATACTCTGATAATAGTTTCTCCAAGTCCGGTAGCGGTGGCAGCTCCAACCTCATTATCCACGTATAATCCTGCTCCGATAATTGGGCTATCTCCCACTCTCCCGTGCATCTTATAAGCAAGTCCACTTGTGGTACAACTTCCGGCCATTTGACCATTTTTATCAATTCCAATCATACCAATGGTATCATGGTTTTCAATATTGATCACCGGCTTGTATTTACTGGTTACCTTCCATTTTTCATAGGCCTCCTTAGCCTTTGGGCTAAGCTCCTCTTTTTCTATTGGAAATCCTTCCGAAATAGCTAACTGTCTAGCCCCTTCACCTACGATCATGACATGTGGAGTCTTCTCCATAACCACCCTGGCTAATGAAATTGGGTGTTTCACCTGGCGAACAAACGCCACTGATCCACAAGAACCATCTCCAGTCATGATAGAGGCATCCAAAGTGGTAATCCCCTCTCTATCTGGTAATCCTTGTAGACCGACAGAAAGGTTATCCATATCTAATTCGGTATCCATTACCCCAGCTTCCACTGCATCTAGGATACTTCCTGTTTCTTTTAATTTTGAAATAGCAGCAGCATTGGCAGGCAAGCCATGATTCCAAGTTGATAATATCAATGGTTTTTCACCTATTAATTCTTTTTTGGAGGAATTGGCAAACGCACCTGAAATCCCTGGAACTAAAATCGCAGAACCTAAAATGGACTTCTTAATAAACTTTCTTCTTTCAGACATAAAACTTAATTTCGAATGAGGCTTCAAATTATCAAAATTGCCTTTAAAAATGTGAACCTTCTGTCAATTCATTGCTAAAACCCCTCAAAATGAGACCATATATTTTAAAAGAAGCAAGTTGGAAAAATTTAAAATCCGATCGATTTGAACTAGCTGTTCTTCCATGGGGAGCTACCGAAGCTCATAATTATCACTTGCCTTATGGTACAGACATTTACGAGGCCGATGGAGTTGCTGAGGAAAGCGGAAGAAAAGCCTGGGAAAAAGGAGCCAAGGTAATGGTTTTACCTACCATCCCTTTCGGAGTGAATACTGGTCAGTCTGACATCTACTTAGACATGAATCTTAATCCTAGTACTCAACTTGCCATTTTAAGAGATTTGATCACTGTTCTAGACAGGCAGGGAGTGAAAAAGCTCTTGATCGTAAATAGTCATGGTGGCAATGATTTTAAAACCATGCTCAGAGAATTAGGACTTAGTTTTCCCGACATGCTATTATTCACTTGCAATTGGTTTCAAGCATTGGATAAAACCAAATATTTTGAAGAAAAGGGAGATCACGCTGATGAAATGGAAACTTCCTTGATCATGCACCTTCAACCTCATTTAGTTTCTCCTCTAAATGAGGCAGGTAATGGAGCGGAAAAAAAATCAGTGATTTCCGGATTGAGAGAAAAATGGGCTTGGGCCGAACGGAAATGGTCTGAAGTAACGGAGGATACTGGAATTGGAAATCCAAAAAAAGCCTCCCCAGAAAAAGGAAGGCTTTATTTCGAAGATGTCACCAACAAAGTAGCTGAGTTAATCGTAGAGATCTGCGAGGTTCAACCGGACAAACTTTACAAATAATCATTAATCCAGGGAGTTAAGATCAATTATTTCCATTTCACCTTGGTAGTCTATGGTCTTAATTCCCTTTGTACCATTTGGAATGGCTATTTCACGAGTAGATTGAGAAAGAAAACCAGAACCAAAGGTGGTTTCTATTCTTTGTGTCTTTCCGTTTTCTAGTTCTAACAATACTGCCATGACCCCTAATCCAGGACTGAAACTTTTCCCTTTCGGACTTTGGGTTTTAAATACTTTTAAATCACTTCTATTCTGAGAGGCAACAAGCAGTGGAGAGCCTTGAGCAGAAGGTATTTTCACTAAAGCTTTTCCATCTCCAGGCACCAAAAATCCACTTTCCAAAACTTTCATTGGCTCAAAATCACCCTGCCCATTTCCCTTAAGAATTAAGCCAATATGGGCATCAAGTTTCCCGATAAAAATTTCATTTCCATAATCATTACCAATTAAGGCAACATCCAAATTCCCATCCTGATCAAAATCTTCAGAAACAACTCCATTAACCGGTCCTACCTGAGCAATTCTAGGCAATGCTTTTAACTTAAACTGCCCGTTTCCTAAGTTTTCAACATATGCCGAATTATCATAATTACCAGTTAAGATCAACGCTCCTTCTTTCTCTTCGGGAGTAAATAGATCTTCTTCTGTACTTAAAGCATAAGTTTTGTAACGCTCGTATTTCTTTCTAAACAGGGTGCTTTGACCATATAAATCTCCCCAGAAATGACTTGGATACGATTTATAATTACCTTCTCGATCTTTATAGTAAGCAAAAGTCACTGGGTCAACACTTCCATTTTTATCAAAGTCTTTTGCATAGACTTTAACTGGCATCTCTTCACTCGGGTGATGCGGGTTATTTGCACCCAAATTCCCCACTATAAAATCTGTATCTCCATCTTGATCAAAATCTCCGGTAGATATGGAGTTCCACCAACCCAAATAGTCCTCTAATCCCGAACTTTCCAATTTGGTAAACTCTCCATTAGTATTTTTGAATATGGTGATCGCCATTAATTCTCCAACTACCACCAGGTCTACTTGACCATCTGAATCAATATCGGACCAAACTGCATCAGTCACCATTCCTATTTCTCTTAGACCAGGCGCTAAATTTTCCGTCACATCTTCCAGACTTCCATTGTTGTTTTTTAATAAAAAACTCTTTTCAGGCATTGGATATTGGGAAACTGGAGCTCTTCCACCTACAAACAAATCCAAGAAACCGTCTCCATCGAAATCAGCCGCTCTGACTGTGGATCCACTTGCTTTTACAGAAGAAAAATTCTTGTCAAGTGTAAATCCACCACGCCCATCATTTAGATATAATCGATCCCCATATTCCGCAGATTCAGGCAAAAACTCATTACTTCCACTTACTAAATATAAATCCAAATCTGAATCGTTGTCGATGTCTACCAGCAACATACCCATTTCTTCAAAGACTGGATTTTCTCCCTTCAATATATCCACCTCTTCAAACTCACCACTTTGATTTTGAAAATAAGCTTTTGGAAAATAGCCACTTGCAGATCCAACCAACAAATCTTCGATCCCATCTCCATTGATATCTCCCACTGCCAAACTAGGACCATATTGTGTCAGTTTATGAGGAATGGTCCGCTGAATATAAAAATCTACTTTATCCTCCTCTTGATGCGTATAGTTTATCCCTAATGACGCTGAAACTTCAGAAAATAAAGTTGGTCCAGCATGATAGTTCAGAATTGCCCTATTTGCTTTCCCATTGGAAGCATTCTTATAATCCAAAGTAATAACCTGATTTCCGGATACATTAGAAAGAGATTCCAATTTACCGTCAGGCCAAATAATCGTTAACTTTTCTACCTCAGGATTAGCCCCAAGACCAAAATGCAATATCGGATCAATGGAGGACATATATCCTCTTACAACTTGTTGTTCTTGGTATAAAGTAGTGCCGTCTTTCAACTCAAGCGTTAATTTTGACCCTAATCCTTGAGGATTTGCAGCAGTTCCATTTAATTGAATCCGTAGGTAATTCCCTTTTTCTTTTTCTTCTGAAAGTTTATTTTCAAAAACAAAGGCTGGATCATTGATATTATTAACCACATAATCCAGATCCCCGTCCAAATCAAAATCAACTAAGGCAGCACCGTTTGAAAATGAAGGTTTACTCAAACCCCATTCAGCTCCTGTGTCTTCAAATTCCAAATTGCCCACATTTCTAAACGCATAATTGGGAATTTTGACAATAGGAATGGAATCCAATAATTGCCTCGTAGTAGCAATACTTCCTACATCTGCACGATAATTTGCAAAATCCTTATCAGTAATATCTCTTGGAAATCCATTGGTGACGAGCAGATCTCTCATCCCATCGTTATCCACATCACCGAACAAAGGCGCCCAACTCCAGTCTGTCTGATATACTCCAGCCATCATTCCAATTTCACTAAAAGGCATGTCGGGTCCATTATTCATATGTAACATATTTCTTACATACTGGTATTCGTAACCCCATTGCTCGTTGTTGATGTAAGTCTGATATACATTATTTCCGATGGTAGTTTTCTTTCTATAATTCCCCTCCCCCAACATGTCTAAAGTGAAAATATCAGGCAATCCATCATTATTAAAATCAGCGATATCTGATCCCATAGAGAATTGACTTTGATGTCTTAAAGCCTGGCTGATTTTATTTGAAAATGTACCATCTTGGTTATTGATATAAAGAATGTCATTAGTGACGTAGTCATTACTAACATGTATATCGGGCCATCCATCATTGTTGATATCAGCAATCAACAACCCTAAACCAAAGCCTTCAATAGTGATCCCTACTTCTAGCGTTACATTGGTAAACGTCCCATCTCCATTATTTCTATAGAATGCATCATTATTAATAGCACTTCCATCTACAATTTTCTCTTTATAATTACTTGGGGTAACTCTGCTTTGCTCATTGTTGAGAACATACAAATCCAAATCACCATCTAGATCATAATCAATAAAAGCTGCCCCCATTCCATTACCACTATCAGCAATACCATATTGGGAAGCCATTTCCTTGAAGACTACTTTTCCGTTCGCATCAACTCCTTGATTTACAAAAAGTAAATTATTGCGTTCTTCTTCACCTTTCATCATGGCAGCAGCCACATAAAGATCCATCAAACCATCTTGATTGATATCAACAGCAGTAGTTCCGGTACACCACCTGTTAGCAGCTTCAATGCCTGCCTCAGAAGAAACGTCTTTAAATTTAAACCCTCCTTGATTTAAAAAAAGCTTATTAGGCACTTGATTTCCAGTAAAAAAAACATCTGGATATCCATTATTATCAAAATCTGCGATGGCTAATCCTCCACCATTAAATATGTATTCATCGGTGAGAATGTTAAAGGAGTCTGTTTCTACAATATTGTTTGCAAAGTCAATTCCGGTAGATTCCGGAGACTTTAATTCAAATAAACTTGACTCTTTTTGACAGGAGCTTACCAAGATTAGTAAGGCTCCCAAAAAGAGAAAATACTGGGATTTCATAATGGATAAAATTGGGTATGATTGGCTTCAAATTAGCATTTTTGGTAGATATGAGAAAAAATAAAAGTGATTATGTAGTTAAAAAAACAAAAAGAGAAGGCCAAAGACCTTCTCTTTTTAATTATTTCCAAATCTAGGTTTAGAAACCTGGATTTTGTATCAAAATATCAGATCCAACCAAATCTATTTGATCTTGTGGAATTGGAACATACTTGAATTTTTCAGAATAGGATGCACCACCCAAAGCAGCAGCTAATAGCTTACCATCCAAAGCGAAGTAGAAATCAAGTTCTTCTTTCGCAATATTCCATCTTACAAGATCATAGAATCTATGACCTTCCATTCCAAGTTCAAGCATTCTTTCCATTCTAACCGCTCTTCTAGCTAGATCAGCATCAGACCATGGAGAATCATAAGTGCTAATCTGATAGTTAGCTGCCATATCTCCATTTTCTCTCATAAGCTTAGAATTAATTGCTCTAGTTCTTACTCTATTTACATATTCACGAGCTTTCTCTAATCCACCAGTCTCTATCTCAGCTTCAGCAGCCATCAATAGAACATCAGCAAATCGAATGATCATGAAGTTGATACCAGTATAACCTGGAGTCCAAGAACTATTATCTTGATAAGATCCTTCTTCAGCTTTTTGGTAAACATACTTCTTAGGAGAATATGGTCCACCGTTTGGTTGATTTCTGATCCAAGCAGCACCTGGATGATCTTGCCAATCAAGATAAGGAATACCTCTTCTACCTACTGTATGATCCAATCTTGGATCAAGAGGACCTGCATCTGGAGTGAATGGGTCAGCTGATACCAATCCCATATCGTTTTTAACCTGATTAGCAGGATCATTGTATGTTTTATCTAGCAAAGGCAAACCATTGCTTGTTCTAAATGCATTTACGAAAGTAAAGCTTGGCTGGAAGAATCCACAACAGTTACCTGGACCAGAAGGACCAGTATTGTAAGGGAAGTTCAAGTCAAACTCAGGGTTTGCATTCAATACAGAACCAGTACCAGCAGCTGCTTGATAAGCCCAAACAGACTCTTGGTGGTTATCATTTGCACCTCTGAACATATCGTCATAATAATCTACTAGACCATACTTCAAACCATTACTTGTAACACCATTCGCGATAACATCATCAAACATTGATTTTGCTTCAGAGAATTTGTTTTGATACAAGTATACTTTACCTAAATAAGCTTTAGCAGCCCAAGAGTTAACTCTACCCACTTGAGATTGAGTTGCAGGCAAATTATCAACAGCATACTTAAGATCAGCCTCAATAAAAGGCCATAGATCTTGATTGTTACTGATATCTTCTAAGCCACTTCCATAATCTACTGTCTCGTCAACATAAGGAGTATTGTTATAATCCCTTTTCAACTCAAAGTAAAAATGTGCTCTTAAGAAACGAGCCTGAGAAGATATTCTAATTTTATCTGCATCAGTCACATCTTCTTGCGCACTTTCAAGAAGTCTCAAAACGTTATTTGCACGGGCAATACCCTCGTAACAAACGTTCCATTTAGAACCCATATCACCACCCGCAGCATTATTTTCGAAACGCTGGATAGGGTTGATTGTGGTAAAATCACCAGGGTCAGTACCCTTATTAGCTTCACCACCTCTAATACTTCCCCAAACCCAATTGGATGGAGAACCTAATCTATTTCCCCGACCATTGACTTGAGAATAAGCAGCTATCAAAGAGGCATCAATACCTCCAAGTGATGTTAACTGCGCTTCTGCAAGTAAACCTGTCGGCGGCACATCTAGAAAATCATCGCTACAGCTAACTGCCACCATCATGACTGCTGAGGACAAAAGTGCTCCGATTTTTAATTTATAATTCTTCATTTTTTTTAATCAATTATATTGTCTATAACTCGATTCTGATTCTTTTGTTCTCTTAGAAGCTAAGATTGATACCAAAAGTATAACCACGTGTAACTGGGTAGTTACCAACGTCAATACCGAAGCTCAAATCCGCATCTCCACCTACAGCTGGATCCAATCCTGAATATCCAGAGATAGTAAATAAGTTGTTTGCAGATGCAAAAACTCTAACTCTTTCCATTCTCCATCTTTCCAATAAAGAAGCTGGAAGCGTATAACCTAAGCTTACGTTCTGTAATCTTAAGTAAGAACCGTCTTCTACGTAGAATGAATTAGCTACGTTAGAAGTAGAGAAGTTTGAAGTCTTTTCTACTACAGGAATTTCAGCATCCAAATTCTCAGGAGTCCAAGCATCTTTCAAACGCTCAGAAATTGCAGCTCCTTCAAATGTCTGGAAGAAATCAGTAAACCACTTAGACTGATTCCAAATCTCATTACCAATAGAAGTATAGAAATATGCAGAAAGATCAAGTCCTTTGTAACCAACAGTGAAGTTCACACCACCTGTAAAATCAGGAACTGGATTTCCAAGAACTACACGGTCAGCAGGAGTGATTGTACCATCACCATCAGCATCTCTAAACTTAAATCTACCTGGTGCAGCACCATCTTGTACAGCATGGTTAGCTACATCTTCAGCATTTCTGAATAAACCTTCTACATCATAACCAAAGAAAGTAGACAATGGCTCACCCACCTGGTTTCTGATAGGAGTAATTCCACGATA
This sequence comes from Algoriphagus halophilus, assembly GCF_900129785.1. Lineage (NCBI taxonomy): Bacteria > Pseudomonadati > Bacteroidota > Cytophagia > Cytophagales > Cyclobacteriaceae > Algoriphagus > Algoriphagus halophilus. The sequence goes on along the minus strand of NZ_FSRC01000003.1, from coordinate 419,926 downwards.
TGCTGGGTTTACAGAAGTAATGATTTCCAATCCAGGAGCTAGAGAAACAATCTCGTTTTTCAACGTACTTCCTGTTACTGTCAACTCATAAGTGAAATCACTTGTGAGGTTACCTCTGGTAGACACAAATAAATCCAAACCTCTGTTCAGCATCTGACCGATGTTTACAGCTGGAGGAGCGGCATTAGAACCTGCAGTCAATGGGATAGGTACAGTAAAGAGCAAGTCTTTGGTATCCTTTTTCCACCAATCAAAAATCACGTCTAAACGACCATTGAAGAATGTACCATCAAAACCAATGTTTTGAGTTACAGCAGTCTCCCACTGTGCATTAGGGTTACCAATTCTAGTTCTTCTGAAACCAATTAAGGCAGAACTGTTGGAACCATTAACGTCATAAGAAGATGCACCAACAGTACCTCCGAATAGAGAGTATTGGTTATTAGGGTCTACGTTATTGGAGTTACCCATTTGACCCCAACCACCACGAATCTTCAAGTCATCAATCCATGTAGCACTCTGAAGGAATGGTTCGGAAGATAATCTCCACGCAGCAGAGAATGCTGGGAACACACCATATCTTGAGTTAGAACCAAATCTTGAAGATCCATCTCGTCTAACAACCGCACTTACTAAATACTTGTCATTGAAGGTATAATTCACTCTACCGAAGTAAGAGTTAAAGTTTACTCCTTTAAATAAATCAGAGTTAACCTGTCTTGATGACACTGGAAGGTTTGAAATATTAATGAAGTCAGGATCTCTTGAGAATGGATTCTGTCCACTTGCACTCATATTTCTACCAGCACCGGTATTTAACGCTTCTTGACCAGCAATCACATCAAATGCATGCTTTCCAAATGTATGTTTCCAAGATAGCGTGTTTGTGAAAGTCCATCCGAATACGAAACCTGCACCTTCATTGTATCCAAAAGCAGAGTTGTTTTCAGAGTTTTCATATTGTAGTCTTGAATAACCCCAGAAATAATAGTTGTTATACTGACCACCCATAGATGTTCTGAAAGTCAAATCATCAAGGATATCGTATTCTGCATAAACGTTACCGAAGATATTGGCATTGAAGTTTCTATTGTCTTTTTGACCATCTCTGTTAGCTACAGGGTTTCTTGGGTTATTAAAACCTCTTGCTGCAGTACCACCATATCCACCAAATTCATCATAAACTGGGATAATGGAAGGCATTCTGAAGGCCTGAAGAATATCATTTTCATCATCAGAAACACCTCTACCGCCTGTTCCACCTTGCTGGCCTAACACCTGACGATAAGTAGCCTGGAAGTTCTCACCAATTCTGAATCTTTTGGTCACATCAAATTCAGAGTTAGCTCTTAAGGAATATCTCTTGAAACTATTACCGATCATGATACCAGCTTGATCTTGGTAACCGAAACCGATGTAGAATCTTGAAGTCTCAGAACCACCATTCAAACCAATGGAATGTCTGTTCAATGGAGCATTTCTAGTCAAAGCATCATACCAATCAGTACCTTCACCTGTAGCAGCTCTCACCACTTGATAAACTGGACCTTTGGTAGGATCAATGTTATACTTGGCTCTTTCTTCTTCTAATTGTGCCGCTGTAAAAGGTCCAGGAACACCTGAAGCTCCTCCTACATTAATATAATATGGCAAAACTGGGGAAGTTCCAGAACCAAATTGAGGATGTCCATAAGCTGGATCTCTTCCATCAATGATTGCTTGGTTCGTTTCAGCCAACCAAGTGTATTCTGCGAAATCTTGAGGATTCATCATATCCAATCCTTTGCCTGGTGTAGTAACACCGAACATACCGTTGTAATCAACTCGGATTTTCTGATTTCCTCTTCTTCCTCTTTTAGTAGTATAAATAATTACACCGTTTGCAGCACGCGCACCATAAATGGAAGCAGCAGCAGCATCTTTCAATACAGTAGTTGAAGCAATGTCATCTGGATTCAAGAAGTCGGTAGAACCTACAGGAACTCCATCCACTACATAAAGTGGCTCATTACCACCAAATGCTCCAAAACCTCTAACACGAATAATGGAAGAAGTACCTGGCTGACCGTTTGTAATTACTGTAACACCAGAAACACGACCCTGAAGAGTCTGTTCTACGTTACCTGTTGGAATTATTGTCAAATCTTTAGGATCCACTGTGGCAATCGCACCAGTGGTTTCTCTTCTGCTGTCAATTGTATAACCAGTTACTACAAGTTCAGAAAGTGTAGTTTCATCTGGATTTAATTTGACATCAATTATACTTCTATTGCCTACTAACTGCTCTACTGAGCCGTAACCAATAAAAGAAAAGACCAATACAGCTTGATCATTAGGGACATTGAGGGAGAATTTCCCGTCAATATCAGTGGCAGTACCTGTAGTGGTTCCCTTCACAAGAACTGAAACTCCTGGAAGTCCTACATCATACTCGTCCAACACTGTTCCAGTCACGGTTTTTTGTGCAAATGTTGCCGCACTGGAAAGAACTAAGAGCAAAAATAAGGCGCTTAGACTTTTGTAAACATTTTTCATAAACATAGATAGATTGGGTAACAAGATTAATTGTAAATGCTTGTTTTCAATTGTTAATGCAATCGATTGCGAAAGCTCGCAAATTAACAGCAACTGGTGCTGATCTAAATCAGAAGTTTTTAATAGTTGCTATACCGTGGTAGAATACCTGCAAAGGGGTTTTACCCTATAGGTTTGAGCGCATCGGTAGATGCTGGGTGAGGTACTAGTTGTAGGAAAGATACTTCATTGGCAATCATTTTGGGTTTTATTATTTTACTTGATCGTCAATGTTAAAGATTCTAAAACAAATTTCAAATCCAAAAGCGAAAAATAAAATTTGGTAGAGATATTATTTTTCGAAAAAAAATGAAACTAAAATGATGATATAATTAATAAAGTATCAAAAAATTTAAACATAACTATTTTTTCAGATCGATAATTTAGAGAATTTTCAAAAAATCCTATCTTCCATTAGGAAAATGTAATTTCAATTAATTTTAAAAAGCCTACTTAAATATTTCAAAAAAGGCCTGAGTTTGTCTTAATTCTTCGAATTCAGGGTCAATTAAAGCTTTTTGATAAAGCACCTCACTTTTGTCAATAGCTTGCTTTAAATGGATTAAAGCTACCTCATCCTGCCCACTGACCGCTGCTAACAAAGCAAGCCCATAATAGCCATATCCAAATGACCGTCCTGCTGTGACCGACTCCTCAAAAGAAATACTTGCATTTGCATAATCACCACTCATGAAAAAAGCCAAACCTTTATTAAAAAAATCCTGTGGAGTGGAATATTGATATTGAAAACGCAAAGTAGCCAACTTATAATCCCCTCGGATAATATCTATGGATCCCCTAAGACTTTCATTCAATCTAATAAAGTCTTCGTTTTTGGTGAGCACTGACGCATCCGATAACTTTTTATACGCTTCTTCTACCCTACCTTGAAGGACCAAAATCTGGCCCTGATTATGTAGAACGTAAGGATTATTTTCAATCCGGAGAGCTTGATCAAGGAGACGGTTAGCTTCTTCCCATAATAAACTCTTTTTCTTTGGATCCAAGGTACGCTGTGCTTGCCTCATTTTTACCACTGCCAAATTATTATATGGTAAAGCAGAGCGAAACAATTCTGTCATCTTACTATAAATCTCCTCCTTATCTTCCAACCTTGGAGAAGACTCTCCTGCAATGGCCCAGTCAGCAGGACTTAAACCTGAATTAAACCCAGAGCTTTCCAATGCAGCTCTTAGCTGCGCAGCTTGCTGTTGATCAAGCCCAGCAAGTGGTTTGGCCTGGATTTCTACTTTTGCCGCTCGAAGCTTTGGAAAAAGGTCTCTAGAAACTTCTCTAAACCCATTAATTTTTCTCAAATCATTTGCTTGAGTTTGATAATCTTGCCCATTCAAAAGAACCGAATAAAACTGATCTTTACGCTGAGTAGATAATTTTTCATAATCCCGCAGCAATAGCCTAAAATCAAACCAGTCATTCCACCTTGAACTAATATCCAGTAGGCTATCCAAAATCCGAATATTAGATTTTTTTAAATAATCCAGCGTTGCCTCTGCACGATCCATCCCCAATTTACTGTTTTTGCCTTCGCTATTTTCAGGAGATTGAATACCTGTAATCTTTATACCTGAAATTGAGGGATATAGTAAAATGAAATTCTTGAGACTATCTAAAGTCGCATGGTTTTGATTCGTCTCAACTACTTTGGAAGATCCTGCGGGAAAATAAAAAGAAAAATCTGAGTACCGGGATAAGTCTTTGTCCATACTTCCCGTAGGGATATATAATCCCACCTGGGGAATCGGTTCATCCGGCCTTACTTCTCCTACTTTTACCAATAATGGAGTTGTAATCACTCCTTTTGCCAAAATCTTCTTTTCATTGGGACTACTTTGATCTTTCCCTTGATAAAATAAAGCTTCCAACACTGCCCCTTCCATCCAAGGTTGGTATTGAATGGTAAAATTATTTCCATAGGTATATTTCCCCAATTCCTTTTGGAGCTCAAGCTCACCCAAATTAACTCGTTGATTGGATCCCCTTAACTCAATTTCAACTCGGGGATTCTTAGGACTTAAAGCTGAAATGATTGGGATTTCACCTTTTATGTTGAAGTGTACAGAATCTCTTTGATAGACTAATTTAGAAGGGGTAATTTCAGAATTCTCCAAAAAATTACTTTCAGGCACTATTCTTGAACCACAGGCTGTAAGTAAAAAAGTTATGATAAATAAAGTTATTGTTTTCAAAAACAATCGATTAAACATTTTGCTTTATAGTTTGGATCAACATTTTTTATAAATTTAAATTACTAAACCACTACAAGACCATGGAAAAGATAAAATTATTCTTTGAAGAAAGGGCTTTTGGAGTATGTTCCAGATTAGGTGAGAAGTTAAACTTCCCTATCGACAGCATTCGTTTATTTTTTATTTATACCTCCTTCATCACGATGGGATCACCAGTAATCATTTATGTCAGTATGGCAATGATGATGAAAATTCGGAAATACTTCAGAAAAAGTAATAATCCAATCTTGTTTGACTAAAGAGACTGGAAAGTCTTTTTCTTCAATATCCCCGTATTCAATATTAAGAATTTAACGGGCCCTTTTCCAGGAACTGATTTCCCTTTATTTTCTTTCACAATTTGATCCTCAGAAATGTTTCTATGAATTAGAAACTCTTTATACCCTTTCCAAATCGCTTGTGCATTTGCCTTTTCACCCTTTAGGAAAAATGAAATAGCAGCCATCATCTCTAGGCAAAATTTTGTCAGAAAAATCAAGCCAAAATTCAACCACCCTTCATTCTTAAAAATCATAGAAAGACTATTTCTGATATTAAGAAATAATTTTTTGGGATTAGTTCTTGCCAAAGTGGCACCTCCTACATGATATACTTTGGTTTTTCCATCATATCCGATTTTCCAACCTTTATTCCTCATTCTCCAACAAAGATCAATTTCTTCCATGTGTGCAAAGAAATGCGCATCAAAACCGTTCATTTGATGAAATATCTTGGCATTAACAAGCATGCAAGCGCCAGATGCCCAATCTACATCAATAAAATCATCGTATTGTCCTTCATCCTTTTCAATATGTTCCCAAATTCTCCCTCGACAATAGGGATAAGCTAGAGCATCAATGAATCCTCCTCCTGCACCGGCATAATCAAAATAATCCGGGTTTTGAAAAGAAAGAATTTTAGGTTGTATGGCTGCATATCCAGATTTTAAGTCAGCTGATGCTACCAGGTCCAAATCCCATTCTGGCGTCACCTCCACATCTGAATTGAGCAGTATGTAGTATTTGTATTTCCCCTTTAGTTCTTCTAAACCCCAATTATACCCCCCTGCATACCCAAAATTTGCTTTCAATGGGATTAAATTAACTTGGGGAAATTCTCTTGATAGAAGTGTAGTAGATTGGTCAGTACTCGAATTATCAATTACCCAAACATCCGATTGGCTATATTCTATTACAGAAGGAAGAAATTTTTGAAGCATTTCCTCCCCATTGTAATTGAGAATGACTACTGCACAGGATTTCATGATGAGTTAATTATAATTTTCTCCATGTCAAATGGAATCACGCAAGGATGGACCCTTAGAACGATGTGAATTTCTACTTGCTGGACTTTTACCCAAACATCCCGCCAAGGTCCATTCCCGGAATATTGGGGATAACACCATCTGTCGCAGATTTCATAGCGGCTTTAATCTTTACCTCAATGGCATCCATAGCGATATTGGTTGCTGCAACCACTAGATCGCTCAGCATTTCTTTATCGTTTGGTGTCAGTAAAGATTCATCAATGTCGATTTTCAGAACTTTCCGATTTCCATTTACCGTAACCTTTACCAATCCAGCTCCGGATTCACCTTCTGCTGTAAGGTGAACTAATTTTGCCTGTGCATCTTTAATTTTCGATTGGGCTTCCTTGATCTTGCCCATCATCCCCATGATATCAAACATATTTTTTCTTTATCTCTACTTTAAATTTTATTTCAATTTCAATTTTGGCATCTGTGCTTTTGACGGATATCAACGATTTAAATCAATTTTAAAACGATAATAACCATTTGTAAATTAAAGTTTCTTCCTTTTTAAAAAACATGTAACTTTTATATAGGTTTTTTAGTATTTATACTATCTAATCTTAACCTACATGAAACCAATAGAATCCATTGAAAAAGAGCACATTGCACACCTCTTTTTCAGCAAAAAAGAAGTTCTTCCTGATCCTGATTTACAGAAGTTGAGACTTTCCAAACTATTCAGATCTCAGACGCTAGGAAACCTCCTTCAAACAAAAGTATACCTTACGTTTGAAGCAGCTGACGGAAACATTTATCAAACTCACACCACCGTTTGGGCTGTTGGAAATGATTACATTTCTTTAAAAGGTGGTTTAACGATTCCGGTCTCTTCTATTTTGGAAGTAGATTAATTCCCTTTAAGTAAAGAAATCACTTCTTCTACTTTTAAATTTTCCTGATTCCCCGTCTCCAAGTTCTTCAAAGCAAGGGTCTCAGTCATAATCTCATTGTCTCCACAAATCCCAACAAAAGGGATACCTTTTTTATTGGCAAAATCAAATTGCTTTTTCGCTTTCACTACATCAGGATAAATTTCAGCTTTGATTCCTGCATTTCGGAATTGATTCAATACGTTCAAGGCATAACGGAATCCTTTTTGGTCAAAGTGGGTCAACAACAGAGTGGTTCCTTTTAAGCTTTCCTCTGGAAACAAATCCAACTCTTCCAACACATCATAAAGTCTATCCACACCAAAGGAGAATCCCACTCCAGATACACCGGAAAGGCCAAATACTCCTGTCAAATTATCGTATCGACCACCGCCACTTACGGAGCCTATTGAAACTCCATTCACTTTTACTTCAAAAATAGCTCCTGTATAATAGGACAAACCTCTTGCTAGCATAATATCAAAATCCACATGCTCTAAATTCGCCCCCATCTGATCAAGAATATCAAGCATTTCCTCTAATTCAGAAACGCCTTTCAACCCCACTTCACTAGTCGCTAAGAAATCCTTTAAAAAGGCAATTTTCCCTTTCAGATCCGTTTTCAACTGGACTAGAGGCTCCAATTTATCTACAGAGTGGGAAGCAAATCCTCGTTCACCTAGTTCCTCTTTGACTTTTTGCCAACCTATCTTATCTAGTTTATCTATCGCTACACATAGAGACCCTTCTTTGCCTGCCTCCCCGATGGCTTCAGAAATCCCAGTCAATATTTTCCGATTATTGACTTTTATATCATAATTGGAAAGTCCAAGCTTAGCAAAGACATTACGAATCATTAGAATAATCTCCGCCTCACAAACTAAGCTATCCGTACCTACCACATCTGCATCACATTGGTAAAACTCCCTATATCTCCCCTTTTGTGGTCGGTCAGCTCTCCAAACCGGCTGAATCTGAAATCTTTTAAATGGAAAAGTCAATTCATTTCTGTTCATCACCACAAATCGCGCAAAGGGAACTGTTAAATCATATCGAAGTCCCTTTTCTGCCACTTTTGGTAAAGTGGCAGCTGCTCCTGAAGCAATGTCCTCTGAATTGACTTTTTTAAGAAAATCACCGCTATTTAAAATCTTGAAAAGCAACTGATCTCCTTCATCCCCATATTTCCCTGTCAGGGTACTCAGGTTCTCCATGGCAGGAGTCTCAATCTGTTGGTATCCAAATAGCTGAAAAGTGTCTTTAATCGTATTTAGAATAAAATTTCTTCGAGCCATTTGTATTGGCCCAAAATCTCTTGTTCCTTTTGGAAGACTAGGTTTTTGCATGCTTAATCTGGTGATTTAGACTTCAAATTTATTTAAAAAATGGGAAACAGCCCCCTTAATTGAAATCAATTAGAATTTATTTCAAGAATATACTAGGCTAAAAAGATTTGTTTTCTTAATTTTGCGCTTCGTTTCGGAATAAAAACATATAAAAATATACGACCATGGCAGTTACTACATTAAAGAGAAAGTTGAAAAGAAAAAGATTGTCTCAAAATACTCGCGTAATTAAAATCAAGCAACTGAGCGCTAAGCCAGTAATCAAAAACGTGGACGTTGAAGAATTAAAAAAGTCTTTTGAAAAATAATTGACCTTCACCGTAAGGTATAAAGGCGATCTAACGATCGCCTTTTTTATTTCCCTCTTTTTCCTAATTCCACCACTTTTAGATCTTTCACTTTCCCTTGCTCCAATTCAAATAGCAGCATTGTACGCATATGATGAAATCCTTGTTGACCGATTGCTCCAGGGTTCATATACAGACAGTTTAAAGCAGGATCAAACTCCACCTTGCAAATATGAGAATGTCCACAAATAAAAAGTTGGGGGCTGAATTCCTTGATTTTTGACTTCACTCCTTTCGCATATCGTGGAGGTTTCCCCCCAATGTGAGTCATCAAAACAGTCACTCCCTCAGTCTCCCAGCATTCCCATTCTGGATAAGTTTGTTGAATTCCCATATCATCTATATTCCCAAAAACGGCCCTAATAAGCTTTCCTTTAGGAAGGGACTCCATTACTTTAGGGTCTCCAATATCCCCCGCATGCCAAATCTCATCTACTTCTTGTAAATAGGTAAGGGTTTTGTGATCAATAAAGCTGTGTGAATCAGAAATGAGTGCAATCTTAGTGGACATTTATAAATAAAGGACTTAAATTCCTTTCAATTTGGCCCTCAAAAAGTTCACTTCAAACAATTCACCCATGAAATCTTATCTAAAAACTTTCCTTGCTTTCCTCTTAATGTCGATCCTTGTTGCCTGTTCAACTGAATCCAAAGACGAACCGATCAAGGACATTTCTGTCAAGGAATTTGAGGAGCTGTTATCCCAAAATTCGCAACCGGTTATTTTAGATGTCAGAACACCAGAAGAATATGCTGAAGGTCACATAAATGGAGCCATGCTTACCAACTTTTTGGGAGATGATTTTCAAAAACAAATAGAAAATCTAGACAAAAATAAATCCTATGTGGTCTATTGTAAATCCGGTATCCGGCAAGCAAAGGCCGCAACATACATGAAGGAATCTGGTTTTAAGCATGTCTATCTATTGGAAGGTGGAATCGACAACTGGATGAAAGAAGGCAAACCAACAAAAAAATGAGTGAAATCAAATCGGTTAATCCATACACTGGAGAATTGTTAAAAAGCTATCCCTCTTTAAATGAACCTGGAATTCGGGAAAAGTTAGAATTGTCAGATCAAACCTACAATAATTGGAAAAACACATCTTTTTCTGAACGCGCTGAACTCATGTCAAATGCGGGAAAACAGCTACTAAAGGAAAAACAGAAATATGCCAACATCATTTCTTTAGAAATGGGCAAAGTAATCAAAGAATCCGTAGCAGAAGTGGAAAAATGCGCTTGGGTCTGTGAGTATTATTCCAAAAACGCATCTGAATTCCTTCAAGATGAACCCATCGAATTACCAGATGGAAAGAAGGCAAAACTTAGCCATGAACCCATAGGCGCTGTATTAGCAGTAATGCCTTGGAATTTCCCTTTTTGGCAGGTTTTTCGTTTTGCTGCACCCACTTTGATGGCTGGAAATACCGGACTCTTAAAACATGCATCGAATGTCCCGCAATGTTCTTTGGCAATTGAGGAGGTTTTCGAACGAGCAGGATTCCCAAAAGGTGTTTTTCAAAGTTTATTGATTGACTCAAAAGCCACAACTCAAGTAATTTCCAATCCAATCATCAAAGCCGTCACACTTACTGGAAGCGAAAAAGCAGGTGCCAGTGTAGCATCTGAAGCGGCGAAAAACATCAAAAAAGCCGTTTTGGAGCTTGGGGGAAGCGACCCTTTTATCGTTTTAAAAGACGCAGACATTGATTTAGCAGCTGAAACTGCCGTCAAGGCCAGAATGATCAACAATGGACAAAGTTGTATTGCTGCCAAACGGTTTATTATAGAACAAGACGTCTATTCCAAATTTGTAGAACTTTTCTCTGGAAAATTAAAAGAATTGAATCAAGGTGATCCTTTGGATGAAAAATCAGATTATGCATGTATGGCTAGAGCTGATTTAGCGTCAGAGTTGTATGATCAAGTGAAAACGAGTGTAGAAAAAGGAGCAAAAGTGCTAGTAGGGGGAGTAAAACCTGAGGATGGGAAAGCATTATTCACTCCCACCGTTTTAACGGACATTTCTTCAAATTCTCCAGCCTATTCGGAAGAGCTTTTTGGGCCAGTAGCCACCCTGTTTTCTGTAAAAAATGAGGAAGAAGCCATCAAGTTGGCAAATGATTCTGAATTTGGACTAGGCAGCTCAATTTGGACTAAAGACCTCAAGAAGGGAGAGTTACTGGCGAGTAAAATTGAAAGTGGAGCTGTATTTATCAACTCCATGGTTGCTTCTAATCCTCACCTCCCTTTTGGCGGCATCAAAAAATCCGGATTTGGTCGAGAGCTAGGCAGATATGGCATTTTGGAATTTGTAAACACCAAAACTGTCTATTTGGGTTAAATAAGAATATTAATCACGCGGTGTATTTTTGCAATTGCCCAATTCCTTTCTATTTTTACGAACCAAATTTTGTCTTACACTAATGAGAGAATTACAGTTTCGTGAAGCCCTGAGAGAGGCCATGTCTGAAGAAATGAGACGTGATAAGAGCGTTTTTTTAATGGGCGAAGAAGTTGCTGAATATAACGGTGCATATAAAGTGTCACAGGGGATGCTAGATGAGTTCGGCCCTGAAAGAATTTATGACACTCCGATTGCAGAACTTGGTTTTGCAGGATTAGGGGTAGGTGCAGCCATGAATGGCCTAAAACCTATCATCGAGTTCATGACATTCAACTTTTCTTTGGTTGCCATTGATCAAATCATCAATTCAGCTGCAAAAATGCTAGCAATGACAGGCGGGGCCTATAGTGTGCCTATCGTATTTAGAGGTCCTACTGGAAACGCAGGTCAACTGGGAGCTACGCACTCTTCCAACTTTGAAAACTGGTTTGCAAATACTCCTGGCTTGAAGGTAATTGTTCCTTCTAATCCATACGATGCCAAAGGTTTATTAAAAGCGGCAATACGTGACCCAGATCCAGTAATTTTCATGGAGTCTGAAGTCATGTACAGTGATAAAGGCGAAGTGCCTGATGGGGAATATTTACTTCCTATTGGAATAGCTGACATCAAAAGAAAAGGAAATGATGTGACTGTTATTTCTTTTGGTAAAATGATGAAAGTAGCGCTTCAAGCAGCAGAAGAAATGGCAAAAGAAGGTATCGACTGTGAGGTAATTGACCTAAGAACTGTACGACCTATCGATTATGCTACTTGCGTTGAATCCCTTAAGAAAACAAATAGAGCAGTAATTGTAGAGGAAGCAAATCCATTGGCGGCTATTTCATCTGAATTAACCTATCATTTTCAGAGATATGCATTTGATTATTTAGATGCACCAATAGTTAGAGTAAACTCTATGGATATTCCTTTGAGTTACTCTCCTACTTATATTGATGTGACTATTCCAAACGTTCAAAGAACGGTAGACGCAATCAAAAAAGTAAGCTACAAATAAGAATCCCAAAACATAAAAAAAGCCAACCTCAAAAAGGTTGGCTTTTTTGTTTATACCCAATCTATCTAAAATAGTTTTTTTGATGTTTTATGAAAGCTGGATTTGAGCAACCTCAAACCCAGCATGTTAATTCAATTATTTATTATTTGAAACCCCAGTAGCACCACCACCTTGGTTCATATCGTTTCCATCTCCTCCACTTTTCAGATCATCATTATTGATGGATTTCTTCCTTCTTGATCTTTGATCCATACTCAACTTTCCTATTCTGTAGCTAAAGTTGATTTTGAAATTCATGTTTCGCATCACGTTCGTACTGTTTTGAACGATCGTAGGAGTAACGATTTCATTTCTTACTGTAAACTCTTTAGACAGGAAGTTATCTGCTCCAAATCCAATACTTCCTCTCTTCTCGTTAAACTGCTTGTTGATACCTAAACCATAAGCTGCAAAACCACCAGAAGTACCTTGAAGCTGAACTCTACTACCTCTAGCAAATGTGAACAATTGAATCTGCCAGTCTTTTGGTAAGGAATAGTTACCAAACATACGACCTGAAACTACAAACCCTTGATTAGATGCAGCGTATAGAGGATCGGTCAAACCATTATCAAGCATAGAGTAATATGTTTCAATACTACCGTTCAAAGAGAACTTGCTACTGATGTTGATATTTGTAAAGATATTCACACCAATTGCTTGCTCCTCTCCAATGTTTTCATAAGTAGTGAATATCACTCCATCATTTTGAATTGTTCTAACTGCTTGAATTGAACCCGTAGTATTTCTGAAGTAACCTGTGAAATTTAACATCGTCTCTTTGAAATAGGTACTATATCCAATTTCGTAATTGTCTGTATATTCTGGATCCAATGTTGGGTTACCTTGAGACCATTGTGTTGGGTTAGAAACATCCAAATTAGGGTTCAAGTATCTCATGGAAGGTCTAGAAATACGTCTATTATATGCTGCCTTGATCAGGTTGCCATTCTTCATTTTTCTGCTCAAGTTTACACTTGGCACGAAGGTTCCATAAGAAGGGATATCTGCAGCTGCTTCTGTTTCAAAATCTGCATTAATGGTTGTGTATTCATACCTTAATCCTGGCTTGATGGTATAATTTTTAAATAAGGTAGCGGTATAAGAAACATACCCAGCAGTTACATTTTGATCATAATTAAATGCATTGGAAATGTTTGGATCTGGATTGATCACAAATTCCCCATCTGCTCCTTCTGCTTGGTAATACGTGAAATCAGAAACTGATTTTCTTAATATATTTTTTGCTCCATATTCTAGGATGGACTTACCATCTTTTCCTAAAGGCTCAACAAAATCCAATTGAACTGTGTATTCCTCATTCTTGCTAGGGTTGTCATTCTTCAACCTAGAATCAATAGTTTGGAAATCTTCATTAAATAAGGTGTTAATAAAGGAGCTCTCACGGTTATCTCTACTATACAAAGTCAATAAACTGATTTCCTTTCCTTTCTTTTCAAAAGTTCTGGTATAGTTCAAACTCAGGTCGATCGAGTTAGAATTGTCTTTGGAGTTAGTTTCTCTTAAGGCATTTCTCACCAAATCTCCATTAAGATAATTTTGAGTCAAGAAGTTGTCTTGGCTATTTTTGGAGTTTCTAATACCAAAGTTCACAGCACCAGTCAAGAAATTGTATTTGTCGATTTCGTAATCCACTCCAAAATTGTATCTACCAAACATGTAGGTTCTTTCCGTATCAGCAGATTGAGAAATGGTAGAGATAGAATTATCTGGGTTGGTCAGTACTTGGTTGTTTTCGAAACTTCCTAAAACATTATACCCTGCACGGCCAAAACCTCCAAGAGTAAATCCGAACTTTCCTTTTCTGGCACTTGCGTTCAAACCTAAATCAGAACCTCTTAAGCCAGTTCCAGTACGAACATTCAATGACATACCTTGAAGGTTATTTTTCTTAGTCACAATATTGATCACCCCAGATGTTCCTTCTGCGTCAAACCTAGCGGAAGGCGAAGTAATTACTTCTACAGCCTTAATTTCATCAGCAGGAATCTGCTTCAATGCATCTGTAATACTGCTTGCCGCAATGGCAGAAGGTCTGTTATCAATCAAAACCGTGATATTACTACTTCCTCTCATGGATACGTTACCATCCAAATCAACTGAAAGCATTGGAACCCTTCTAAGAACATCTGTACCATCTCCCCCAGCCGTAGTTTTGTCATTTTCTGCTTTATAGATGGTTCTATCTACTCGCTCTTCGATCAATTCTCTTTGGCCTTGGACAGTAACTTCTTCCAAAGCTACCCCTTCATCTGCCATAAGAATATCTCCTAGATTCACATCTCCATTGGGAGAAGTAACCTGAATATTATCTACTGTTTGAGTTTCGAATCCCAAAAAGCTTACTTTAAGAGTATAGGATCCTGGCTTCATTCCTGTGATAAAGAACTTCCCTTCATCATCAGCCACACCACCGGCAATGTTTTCTTCTGTACCAGCTTTATAAAGAGCGGCAGTCGCATAAGGAACGGCCTCTCCGGTATTTTGATCTTTAGCTACTCCAATAATCCTTGCAGGAGTTTTTTTATCCCCATCAGTACTTTGGGCAAAAATCCCCACCGAAGTAATGGTGCTAAAAATTAAGGTTAAGTAAAATAATTTCTTCATGATAGTTGTTGCTGAGTTGCTTTACACAGTTATGTACAGCAAAACAACACCGATTGTTTTACACTCTAACGGTGTAATAGACCATTCCTTTAGTTTTATCGACTAAACAGGGAAACCGCCGGATTAAACCCAAAAATCAGCCGATAAACGGGTTTATCTATTCAAATGGATGTTCTAGAGATGTAATTCTTAGATTGGTAGATTTTATTTTAGGTGTTTAGGGACTTTTCCTTAGTTTCAGATCGAAATACAAACAAATGCCTCCATTTAGCTCAAAAAAGAACCTTTCATTTATCGTCCATATACTTGGTTGGTTGATGCTCTGCATCATTCTAATCTTGCTATCTCCGCTATCTTGGAGAATGGGAGATAATGAATTACCAGATGCATTTTGGTATAAGCAGGTTTTTCTCATCATATTCCTCATTGGAGTTTTCTACTCCAATGTTTCCATCACCGTCCCGAGGATTCTTCTTAAAGGAAAAAACTATCAATACATCTTATTGGTGGTGGGAGGGGCTATCCTTTTTTACTTTTCCATTATTTATTTTGAGCAATTCATTAAGTATCCCCAAAAGATGCATGAATTCTTCAATCCAAATAAGCCCTATTCACCAAGGGGAAGATGGTTGCCAGGAGATGTCTTCCAGATTCTATTATATATGGTATCTATAGGATTAAGTACTTCTTTGGCATTGGTACAAAAATGGCAGCGGGATGAAGTGGAACGTCAAGATCTTGAAAAGCAGAAAATCAATACAGAACTATCCTATTTAAAAGCACAGATCAATCCTCATTTCTTCTTTAACACCTTAAATAACATCTATTCACTCACCAATCTAGATGTGAAAAAAGCACAGGAAGCTTTATTAAAACTTTCTAGAATGATGCGATATGTACTGTATGAAAATCAAAAGGATGTCACGCTACTAAAAAAAGAAGTCAACTTTATTCAAGACTATATTGAGTTAATGAAGATGAGGCTTTCGAATAATGTCAAATTAAATCTGAAAATAGAAGAGCCCAAAGATGATCATATCATTGCTCCTATGTTATTGCTTCCTTTTTTAGAAAACTCTTTTAAGCATGGAATCAGTAGTCAGAAGGAATGTGAAATAACCATCCGTCTGGAAGTAATGGGTGAAACCTTATTTTTTGAAACTCGAAATCAAATTTTTCCTATCCACTCAGATAGCCCTGAAGCTAAAGAAAATGGGATTGGCATGGTCAATACTCAGAGAAGGCTTGCTTTATTATATCCTGAAAAACATCGGCTTAAATTTGGTAAAGAAGAATCCAATAATGAGTATTGGGTAAACCTTACAATTAATCTTGCATGAAACTCAAATGTGTAGCGATAGATGACGAGCCATTAGCCCTCGACTTGATCTGCAAGTTCATTGAGCAAACCTCTTTCCTACAACTAGAAGGCCGGTTCAGTAATGGAATCGAAGCTTTAGGCTTTATCAACCAAAATGAAGTCCAGTTAATATTCATGGACATCCAAATGCCTGATCTTTCCGGGATGGAACTTGCTAGGGTATTGGATGGAAAAAAGAATTCTGATAAGACAAGAATCATTTTTGCCACAGCTTACCATCAATTCGCCATAGAGGGCTATAAAGTGGAAGCTTTGGATTATTTGCTAAAGCCTTATAGCTACGAAGAATTTCTAAATGCTGCCACAAAGGCTTTTAGCTATTTTGAAA
Source organism: Algoriphagus halophilus (assembly GCF_900129785.1). NCBI lineage: Bacteria > Pseudomonadati > Bacteroidota > Cytophagia > Cytophagales > Cyclobacteriaceae > Algoriphagus > Algoriphagus halophilus. The sequence continues at coordinate 403,449 of NZ_FSRC01000003.1, read as the reverse complement.
AGTTAAACTCCGCAACACCTATCAGCAGTAATCTAGCTGAGTCTAATGCTGTTCCCGAATACATTTTTTTAAAAGTGGAGTATCAGTTGGTGAAAGTGATTTTAAAAGATATTGCCTACGTAGAAGCTTACAAGGACTATGTCAAAGTTCATTTAATTTCCAAGCCCAACCCTCTACTCTCTTTGACAAGTTTGAAAAGTATGGAAGAGCTACTCCCTTCCTCCCACTTTATGCGGGTACACCGATCCTATATTGTTTCATTAGATCATATTGATTCGGTTTCAAAAAATGTAATTCAGATTGGAAAACACCACATTGCCGTAGGAGATAATTACAAAGAAGCTTTCCTTGAGTTTCTAAGCAAATGGATGAATTAAAGAATTAAAAAAGGGAGCTTGAAGCTCCCTTTTTACTTTTATCTTTTGCCTCCTGGCATCAATCGGCTCATGGCTGCTTTAGCCCCGCCCATTTTATTCATCTGCTTCATCATCTTACGCATATCGCTAAATTGCTTCATCAAATTATTGACTTCAGTAATGGTCCTTCCTGATCCATTTGCAATACGCTTTCTTCTACTTCCATCGATCACATCAGGTTGTTGCCTTTCCAAAGGGGTCATACTTTTGATAATAGCTTCTATAGGTTTGAAAGAATCATCATCAATATCCAAGCCCTTCATAGCCTTGCCCATACCAGGGATCATTCCCATCAAATCTTTGATATTACCCATTTTCTTCACCTGCTCTAGTTGAGAAAGGAAATCATCAAAATTGAAACTGTTGGTTCGGATTTTTGAATTGATCCTTTTGGCCTCTTCCTCATCAAAGGATTGCTGAGCACGTTCTACTAAGGAGATTACATCTCCCATACCCAAAATACGTTGGGCCATTCTATCTGGGTGGAATACGTCAATATTCTCCATCTTTTCACCTGTAGAGATGAATTTGATTGGTTTATTGACTACGTGACGAATAGAAATAGCTGCACCACCACGGGTATCACCATCTAATTTCGTCAACACCACCCCATTGAAATCTAAACGCTCGTCAAAAGTTTTTGCGGTATTTACAGCATCTTGACCAGTCATGGAGTCAACAACAAACAAGGTCTCGGAAGGATTGAGCTCTTTTTTCAACTCCTCAATTTCCTGCATCATTTGCTCATCCACAGCCAAACGACCTGCTGTATCGACAATCACGGTTTTCTTCCCTGATTTCTTAGCATATGCGATCGCATTGTTTGCTATTTCTAATGCATTTTTATTTTCTGGCTCCGCATACACCTCAACCCCTACTTGCTCACCTAGCACTTTCAACTGGTCAATCGCAGCCGGTCTGTAAATATCACAAGCCACTAAAAGAACTTGTCTACCCTGTTTCTTAAGTAAACTTGCTAATTTCCCTGAAAAAGTAGTTTTACCAGAACCTTGAAGACCAGAAATCAATACTACAGAAGGGTCTCCAGATAAATTGATTTCCACTTTGGTGCCACCCATGAGTTTGGTCAGCTCTTCCTGTGTGATTTTAACCAATAACTGACCTGGAGAAACTGAAATCAATACATCGCGACCAAGTGCCTCTTTTTTGATCGTATCAGTTACTTCCTTCGCTACTTTATAGTTAACGTCAGCATCAATTAAGGCTCTTCTTATCTCCTTAACCGTGGTGGCTACGTTTATTTCTGTGATCGTACCAGTACCTTTCAGCGTTTTGAAAGCCCGGTCTAATTTTAAACTTAAATTATCAAACATTCCTATTGCGGCTATTTGTGGCAAAAGTAATGATTTTCATCAGGGATAGAAAGCATCATTTCATCTAATACTGCCACCAAGCAAATAATGTGATTAGGACTCTTTGCCTTTAAATTCCTAATTTGCGGCTGCATCTAAAAAATCCTCGAAATTTCTTTTTCATGACCATAGATTTTAAGAAAGACATTCTCCCTCACGCAGTGGGAATTGCCCTATTTTACGCCATTGTTGCGATCTATTTTTCCCCAGTGGTTTTTGAAAACCAGGTTATATTTCAAGGTGACATCTTGAAATGGGAAGGATCTGCAAAAGAAACAATGGATTTCAGAGAAGCGACCGGTGAGGAAGCGCTTTGGACCAACAGCATGTTTGGTGGCATGCCTGCCTATTTTATAAGCATGGATTTCCCCGGAGACATCACCAATGCTTTAGTCTCCATCCTTTCTTTGGGATTACCTCACCCTGTCAATGGATTGTTTTTTGGAATGGTGGGAATGTACATTCTATTGTTAAGCTTCAGGGTAAGGCCAATATTTGCCATTTTAGGCAGTGTTGCTTTTGCCTTTAACACCTACAATTTACTCAGTTTAGCTGCAGGACATAACGCTAAAATTTGGGCAGAATGTTTAATCCCTCTCATTATTCTAGGCATTCATTTGGCCTTTGAAAAAAAGAGAATCCTAGGTGCATCCATTTTGGCTTTAGGCCTTCTCCTACAATTCAAATTCAATCACGTTCAAATCACTTACTACACATTCCTGATGGCAGGAATATACGTTTTGGTAAGAGTTATTTTTGAATGGAAGAAAGAAGGTCTAGTTCCAATGGCCAAAACAGTAGGAATCTTAGCCATCGGTGCCATATTAGCCATTGGAGGAAATATAGGTAGACTGGCGACTGCGTTGGAATACTCTACCTATTCCACAAGGGGCGAGATAACTATTGAAACAAAAGAAGCTGGACTCGATAAAGAATATGCTTTTGGATGGTCCAACGGAATTATGGAATCCTTCACTTTTTTGATTCCTGATTTTTATGGAGGCGGATCCAATACTCCTTTACCCAAAAATTCAGCTTCAGAAAAAGTACTGAGACAACAAGGCTTAGACCCTGCTCAAATCAATGGTTTTGTTCAAGGAGCGCCCACTTATTGGGGTGACCAACCTTTTACTGGAGGACCTATTTATGGAGGAGTAATACTAGTCTTTTTAGCAGTTTTAGGGATCTGGGCAGCACCTAAGCAAACTCTAGTCATCTTTGGTGCAATTATCGTCTTCTCTTTGATGCTTTCATGGGGTAAAAACTTGTCCTGGTTCAATTACGTGCTTTTTGACTACTTGCCTGGATACAACAAGTTTCGAGCAGTTTCCATGGCTTTGGGTATGACCTTGTTTGCTATTCCTGTTTTAGGAATGGTCTCATTAGAAAAACTTGTCAAAGAGAAAAAATTGAAGTCACTGTATATGGCAGGAGCTGTAACTGGTGGTCTTATTTTACTTTTTGTCCTAGGTGCTGGTATGTTTCGATTTGAAGGAGCGGCAGATCAGGGGCTCCCTGATTGGCTTCTTGGGGCATTGAGAGAAGATAGAAAGGCCATGCTACAATCCAGTGCATTAAAGAGCTTAGGATTCTTAGCAGCTGCCTTTGCCTTGAGTTATTTTACGGTCAAAGGAAAAGTGAGCGATCTTATTCTTGGTGCAGGTCTATTTATTTTAGTCCTATTTGACCTTTGGACCATCAATCGCCCTTATTTAAATTCGGACTCCTTTGAAAAGAGTCCAACCAACACCTATTTTGCTGAAACCCCGGCTGAAACTGAAATCTTAAAGGATGAATCCTATTTCCGAGTTTTGGATTTAACAGAAGGGATACAATCAGCAGGAAAAGCGAGTTATAGATTCCACGCCATTGGAGGATATCATGGTGCCAAATTGAGACGTTTCCAAGACCTGATCGATTACAGACTTTCCAGTGAGCTCAATAATTTTGTCACCAAAGCTCAGGAGGGAGACTTCGATTTTTCAGGCATCCAAACATTTAATATGCTCAACACCAAATACATCATTGCTGGAAAAGCAGCCAATTCAGTATTTGAAAACCCTGAAGCAAATGGGCCTGCATGGATTCCTTCTAGTGTACGCAGTGTTGATTCAAATTTGGAAGAGATCACAGTACTGGGAGAAATCAACACTAAAACTGAAGCAACGATTAACACAGATGAATTTGGTCAAGTTGCTACAGGAGTTGGAACCATTGAGTTAACTTCCTATGCGCCAAACCATCTTTCCTATACCGCCAATATGAGCCAGGGAGGATTGGCTATATTTTCAGAAATCTACTACCCTGTGGGATGGACAGCGACAATTGATGGGCAAGAATCCGAAATTTTAAGAACTGATTATTTGCTTAGAGGGTTAACTATTCCTGCCGGTCAGCATGAAATTGAATTTCATTTTGCCCCAAGCAGCTATACCAAAACCAAAACACCTATGATCATCTTCCAATACCTGATCATTTTAGGATTAATTGGCGGTGTATACTTCACTATAAAAGAAGAAAATGGAAGAGCCTAAAGACAAAATCATCAGCTACTACGACCAGTTTTCCGAAAAACAGGAAAAGACTGGAATCAACTCCAGGCATCTTAGTATTCTGGACAAGGTAATGGCTGCCGGTCTTAAAGAACATCATCGCGTACTTGAAGTAGGCTGTGGCATTGGCACAGTTAGTAGCCTAATTGCAGGTCAGGTTAAAAAAGGTGAAGTATTGGCTGTAGATATCAGTCCAGAAAGTATAGATAAAGCCAAAGTGATCTGGAAGGGTTTTGACAACTTAAAGTTTGAAGTTTCTGACATGTCTGATTTTCACAAAACCAATCAGAAATTTGACTTCTTTGTCTTTCCGGATGTATTGGAACATATTCCAGTGGATCAGCATCCACGTTTATTTCAAACTATTCAGGAACATTCACATCAGGATTCCGTGATTTTTATTCACATACCTGCTCCAAGGTATTTGCAATGGATGATTCAAAATGAGCCTGAAAAACTTCAGGTGATCGATCAGCCTTTAGACTCGGGAGACTTAATCAAAAGCATTACCTCTAGTGGTTTTTACCTTGAAAAAATGGAAACCTATTCCGTCTTTTTTGAAGAAAAAGATTACCAATATTTTGTCTTCAGATCTCAGAAACCTTTGGAACATTCCACCCCAAGAAACAAATGGAAAATTCTCAAGGAAAGACTAAGTATCCGATTAAGACATGGAATTAAATAAAGAAGATATGAAAATTGAAAACAATAAGGTGGTTGGGCTTACTTACGAATTAAAGGTAAGTAAGACTGAAGATGAAATTGAATCAGCTCCTTTCTCCGTAGAAGTTAGAGACACAGAAGACCCATTCTATTTTCTTTTCGGACAAAGTGGACTTCCCGGTAAATTTGAAGAATTGTTGGGTGGTCAATCAGAAGGCGAGGAATTTTCATTTACCCTCTCTGTGGAGGAAGCATATGGTGAAGCCGATGATGAATTAATCATCAACCTTCCCAAATCTCAGTTTTCGGGGGAGCAAGGGTTTAAAAAGGAAATGCTTGAAGAAGGGAACTTTCTTCCTCTCATGGATGAAAACGGATACCCTATGCAGGCAAAAATCTTAAAGGATTTAGGAGAGGATTTGCTGTTGGACTTCAACCATCCTTTAGTCGGCTTTGACTTGCACTTTGATGGAAAAGTAATAGAAGTCCGTGAAGCAACTAAAGAAGAGATAGAGCATGGACACATTCATGGAGAACATGGAACTGACCATTAGAATTATTCTTATTCTATTAAATATGAAGGGCATGAAAATTAATTCATGCCCTTTCTTTATTATATTTTCACAAACATCTTTGGCCAATGACTAGAATATTCCTCCTTCTTTTTTTGTCTTTTGTAGGGTGTACTTCTATTGATAAGAAGAAATCAATTGAAAATGAAGTGATCAGCTCAAAAGCAGATGATTACTTTCGGGTGATTGAGGGTCAAGATGAAGAAATTGACACCTCCTTAGTTAAAAGAGGAGAAATTCTAATCGCTTATTCGGATTGTTTAGACTGCCATAAAATTGAAAATAGAGCAAAGGGACCAGCATTTTTAGACATTTCAAAAAGGTATCCTTACCAAGAGGTTTACATAGATTTACTATCTCAAAGGATCATATCTGGAGGAAATGGATCATGGGGATATCCTGTTATGTCAGCCCATCCTAATCTAACCGTTGAAGATTCAAAGGCCATGGCTGCCTTTGTATTGTCAATGGAAAATTTACGAGATTAAACTTTAATTTTAAACCTGCATAAGTCAGCGGCCACACGATTAATCAGATATTAGATTATTACTTTTTCAATACCATGACTTTATCCTCATCAAACTGAAGATATACCCTGTCACCAATTTTAAATTTGCGGAGCGGATCATCTACTTCCCAAATTTCACCCCCATTTTTCAACCGAACTTGCAGGCTATTAAAATGCACCAAATAACGAGTGTCCACTACATGTCCAAGAAGTGGCCCTTTGGTTCTTAACTTGACATTGGAAGGTCTTATATATGAGTTAAATCGATCTGGAATGAGGTTGATAGGGCTAAACAGCTGAGCAACGTACTTAGACATAGGGTGTTCACACAATTCTTGAGAAGTCCCCTGCTGAACGGTTTTCCCTTTTTGCAAAATCAAAAGGTTATCGGTAAGTCTGAGCGCATCATCCAAGTCATGAGTCACAAAAATCACAGTAGTCCCCAATTCCTGAAATAATTCCTTTAACTCAAATATCAATTGGTGAGTTTGAATGGTATCTAAAGAGCTAAAAGGCTCATCCAGCAATAATAATTCAGGCTCTACACTCAATGCTTTGGCTATAGCCACTTTCTGCTGCTGTCCACCTGAAAGCTGTCTTGGATATCGATCTCTAAACGCTTTTAAACCCAATAAATTCAAAAGATTTTCCACTCTGGATTTTGCATATTCCCTTTCATAATGAAGCAGCGGACGAGCAATATTTTCTTCTACTGAGGAATTTGGAAACAAATGGTAATCTTGATGGATCAATTTGATTTCATCATAGCCTGAAACCAATTTATGCTTCGGGTTTAATATCAACTCTCCATCTAGGTGGACCTCTCCTTCATCTTGGATCTCTAGACCTGCCATAATTCTTAGAAGGGTACTTTTCCCGGATCCACTCGCTCCAACGATGGAAAGGAAATCTCCTTTATTTAGTTCTAGTGAAAAATTAACTAAGGCTGGGTTCTGGTCATAGGATTTTGACACATGACGAACGGAAAAGTAACTCATAGGCGTATTTCTGCCTGGATTTTCTTTGGCAGGCTAGCAAAGATAAGTTCGTAGGAGTGATCTGCCAATTCAAGGATCAAAGGATCTGGAACATTGCCAGTGGTACTGACAGAATTCCATTGTTTTTTGTTCATATGATATCCAGGAGTTATCCCTTCGTACTGCTCACGTAACTCTATGGACCTCTCAGGATCACATTTAAGATTGATGTACTGAAATTGACTGATAGAAGTAATGGAGAATATTTTTCCTCCTACCCGAAAACAAAGTGCATCCTCATCAAATGGAGTATCTTCGGTGGTACCGGGTTTTGACAAACAATAATCTCGATAATAGGTTAATGTCATTGAGCTTCAATAATTCATTGAAAATAAAGAATTCGATCTGAATCTTTATCTCAATTTAAATTTATCAAAAGACAATTTCATATTCAGCAATATTTTTGTGAGGGATGTCACGTAAGGGTTAGGATAAAATAAACATCTTTGTTGCATGGAAAAATACATCAAAGCAATTTCTGACGGCTATTATGGCTATTGGAATTATTTGGTAAATGAAATATTAAATCCTTCATGGCATAATTACTTCTATTGGCTCATTGGAGCCTCTTTTGTGATTTGGCTGCTGGAAGTATTTTTCCCTTGGAGAAAAAACCAACCCGTTATCCGAGAACATTTTTGGCTGGACATTTTCTACCTTTTCTGGAATTATTTCCTTTTTTCCCTTGTGGCTTACAATGCGCTTTCAATGGTCGCAGTAGAAGCCTTCAATGATTTTCTGGGACTATTTGGAATAACCAATACCGTTGCGATCAAAATCGATCAACTCCCAGTCTGGGTTCAATTATTTATCATCTTCATCGTACGAGACTTTATGCAATGGGCGATTCATATGATGTATCATCATGTTGGCTGGATGTGGGAATTTCATAAAGTCCATCACAGCACCCGAGAAATGGGCTTTGCGGCATTACTGAGATACCATTGGATGGAAAATATCTTGTATAGGACACTGGAATATATCCCTTTGGCTATGATTGGGGTGGGGATTACAGACTTTTTCATTGTCCATATTTTCACACTTGTGGTAGGGCAACTGGGTCATTCCAACTTATATATTCCATTAGGGCCTCTCCGATATATTATCAATGGGCCCCAAATGCACCTTTGGCATCATGCAAAAGAACTTCCTGAATCCCATCCAAATGGGTTTAACTACGGGATCTCCTTAAGTCTTTGGGACTTTATTTTTAAGACTAATTATTGGCCTTCTGATGATGAAAATCTTCCAGTAGGGCTTCCCGATGAAGAACACTATCCTGAAGATTTCATAGGTCAAAATCTTGCCCCTTTTCAGCGGATTTTTGGAAAGAAAAAAGGTTAAAAATCACGAATTGTGATTTTGTCCAAATGGGGCAAAGCTTTTTATATTATTGGCAAGGCCATATTTATCTATTTTGGTTAGTTTAGGGTAAAACCCAACCTACAACCAAATGGATTCAACTTTAATCAAGTCTGGAAGGCTTGTTTCACTGGACACCTTTAGAGGGCTGACCATGTTTCTGTTAGTGGCAGAAGCTGCTTCAGTTTATCATAGTTTATTAGAGGCTTTTCCGGAACCTGGATTTTTAAATTCCCTTTTCACGCAGTTTACTCACCATCCTTGGAACGGACTTCGATTTTGGGATTTGATCCAACCCTTTTTCATGTTTATAGTAGGTGTAGCAATGCCCTTCTCTTTGAATAAACGACTAGCAAATCATGAAGACCGATCCAAAGTAACAAGACATATCCTTAAAAGATGTCTATTGTTATTTCTATTTGGCACTGGACTCCATTGCATCTATGCAGGTAAATTAGTATTTGAACTTTGGAATGTATTGACCCAACTTTCCTTCACGATTTTAGTAACCTTCTTCCTCCTTAAGAAATCCTGGAAAATTCAATTGGGAGTTTCCATAGCCTTATTAGCCCTTACAGAAGTTCTTTATAGATGGTATAACCCCGAAGTTCCTTATGAACATGGAACGAATTTCGGTAACTATATCGACATGATTTTGATGGGTAAGATCAACAATGGGGGCTGGGTAGCAATCAACTGCATTCCTACAGCGGCACATACCATTTGGGGAGCTATTTGCGGAAATATCCTTTTATCCAAAAGTCTGCCGAAAGATAAAATTAAGACATTTGTTATTGGAGGAATTATAGGCTTAATCTTAGGATATGGGCTTGACTTGATCGGAATTACTCCTATTATTAAGAGAATCAGCACCAGCTCCTTCGCATTTGCTTCTGGTGGATGGGCTTTATTGGCCTTAGCTTTTTCCTACTGGCTGATTGACGTAAAAAAATACCAATCCAAAGCTTTTCCTTTCATCATAGTAGGAATGAACTCCATCTTCATTTACCTGTTTGCAGAAATACTCGGACATCGCTGGCTTAATAGTACTATAGGGATTTTCACCACCGGTTTTCTTGAGCCAATTGGTTTTGGAGAGCATTCATTAGATATCATCACAGCATTCTGTACCTTGGCTGCCATGTGGGGTCTTTGCTATTTTCTTTACCGCAAAAAAATCTTCTTTAAAATTTAGTCCAAAAAAAGGTCATCTGGAAATTCAGATGACCTTTTACTAGGGTACTCGATTAATCTTATATAAATCTTTTAAGGGTCCAAACGATCAAAGCCAAAATAAAAACAATGATGGAAATCTTATTGATACCATGCATCATTCTCAAATTCAAGTTGGATTTTTGGCTTGGGTCAGGTTTTTGAAAAACTCGCACAAAGTAATTTCCAACTTCGCCTAACTTAAAGAACTCTTTAACTTTATTATTTTCTGACATAGTTTCTGAATTTGAATATTCAACAGGAAAATGGAATAATAAGTTTATTTAAATCGAATCGGATTCACTCCACATCCCATCTTCTTTAATAATCTCTATCAGTTCATCTACCGCACGTTCTGAAGGAACTGATCTTTTCATCACTTCTTTTCCTTTGTAAAGGGTAATTTTTCCCTTCCCTGAACCTACATATCCATAATCTGCATCTGCCATTTCTCCAGGTCCATTCACGATACAACCCATAATTCCAATTTTCACACCTTTCAAATGATCTGTTCTTTTTCGGATCATGGCAGTAGTTTCCTGAAGGTCAAACAAGGTTCTACCACAAGAAGGACAAGATATGTACTCCGTCTTGGACATTCTTGTTCTTGCTGCCTGAAGTACCCCAAAGCCTACAGAATTATGCAATTTTACTTGGTCCAAAACCTCCTGTCGATCCGTCTGGTTTTCTTTTTCCAAAGAAATAAATATTCCATCCCCTAAGCCATCTATTAGCAAGCCTCCAACATCAGTGGCAGCATATAACATGGTTAAATCATGATCCTGATCTGGATAGGCAATTTTTACCACCACAGGTATCTCAGTATTTGATTCCATAAGGCTGACAAAAGCCCTCCTTAAAGCAGGCATCGCATGCTTATTGGAAGTTTTCAAAATTAACACCGTGTCCTTTCTATTGGCAACAAGAGGAATGACTTCCTCTATTTCGGTATCAAAAATTTCCAGGAAATTCAGCTCTAAATGAAAAACCGAAGAACTAACATATTCAGCCAAGTTAAACAACGGAAACTTGTTGATTTGATCTGATTGTTGTTTCCAAATGGCTACATATTGAATTTCCTTCATCCCATTTGGCAACATAAACGGAATGGGGTTGTAGCCTGAAAAAACAAAATCACAACCTTGATCATTCATTTTCCATTTGTCCAATTCCGGTAAATAGAAATGCCCGGTTTGCTTTATTTCCTTCTCTGTAATTTTCTCGATTTTAGATATATCTGTGATGACCCTAGGGACATGATGCCCTCCAAAATTGAAAACCTCGTAGGAATGTCGTTTCTCATGGTCAAAAGGATGAATAGGATATTCGTCTATTTTCTTTATTTCTGCATGAGGAGTCCGATTTGAATACCGATCAATCAATGCTTTGGCTACAGGCGCTTCAAATTCCGGATCCTCTGTTAAGGAAACCCGAACTGTATCACCCAACCCATCTTCCAGCAAGGTACCAATTCCTACTGCGGACTTAATCCTTCCATCCTCCGCTTCACCTGCTTCAGTTACTCCCAAATGAAGAGGGTAAGGTTTGAAGCCCCCTTCGTCTAATTTTTGAACTAACAAACGATACGCCTGCACCATCACCTGCGTATTGGAGGACTTCATAGAAATGACAATATCATGATAGTTTTCGTCCTCACAAATTCTTAAAAACTCCAGTGCAGATTCCACCATTCCCAAAGGAGTATCTCCATAGCGACTCATAATTCTATCCGAAAGAGAACCATGGTTGGTACCAATTCTCATGGCAGTACCATGCTGTTTACAAATCTTTACCAATGGTAAGAATCGGTCGCGGATTCTATTCAATTCCTCCTGGTAAGATTCATCCGTATATTCTATGACTTCAAATTTCTTTTTATCCGCATAGTTACCCGGATTGATTCGAACCTTCTCCACTATTTTTGCAGCAACTTCTGCCGCATTGGGAGTAAAATGAATGTCTGCTACTAAAGGGGTACTATAACCTCTTTTACGTAGCTCATCTTTGATATTTTTTAAATTCTCTGCCTCTTTAATACTTGGAGCCGTAATACGTATCAATTGACAACCTGATTCAATCATTCGAATACATTGCTCCACGGACCCTTGGGTATCCATGGTATCCACGGTCGTCATGGATTGCACCACAATGGGATTATCCCCACCGATCAACACCCCTCCTACATTGACAGGAATGGTTTTCCTTCTCGAATAGGAAGTAAGGCTATTGCAATACAATTGATCCTGCGATTTTATAATTGGCTCCATAATTAAATATCTCCTAATTGGGGTCTGATCACTAATTCTTCAACAACAGTTTGGGGTGAAAGGTTATAAGCAGACCAAACAGATTCTGCTACATCTTCCGCTTTCATAAACCTTTCTTCCGGCAAGTCTACCCCTTCCCAACTAGCTGTATATGTGGCTCCAGGAAGAATGGAAGTAACTTTTATATGATCATCTTTTAATTCCTCTCTAAGGCATTTGGTCATTCCTAACATCGCCCATTTAGAAATGGCATAGCTGCCTCCGTTGGCATAGGCTGTCAGTCCAGCAATGGAGCCCATACTAAAAATATGACCACTTTTTCTGGCTACCATACCAGCTATTAACGCACGAGTTAAATAGTAGGCTGAGTATAAATTGGTATTCATCATCAGCTCAAAATTACCTTCCGGTTCATCCAAAATTGCTCCTGGAAGGAAAACCCCCGTATTGTTCACTAACACATCAGGAACTCCAAAAGCTTTTACCTTTTCAGCAAACTCCAACACTTCTTCTTTTTTGGAAAGGTCAGCTTTCACGGCCAAAACATGGATCAGAGCATGATTTTCCTCTAAAGAAGCTTTCAAGGAGGCTAGTTCCTCTTCATTTCTAGCACAGGTAATCACATCAAACCCCTCATTTGCAAAACGCTCGATAATGGCCCTTCCTATGCCCTTTGTGCCTCCTGTGACCAAGATACTTTTACTCATTTATTTCGTATTTTAATAGTTAGTATGACAACTATCTACCTTGCACAAAGTTACATTTTTTTATCAAAATAGAGCTGAAACTTGCATTCTTCCCACGTGAACCAGCCGGTCAAGGCCCTGAGAATTTCTGCCTTCGTACACTAAATTCAATTGCAGACCTTCCCCTATTTTCTGTAACCAATTTAATGTCCAAGTCACATTGGTACCTGGAGTCAATGCCTGTAACATTTCATACCCTACAGGAGAGTTGGACACTCCATTATAGTCTATTTGAATCAACTTTAAATTCCCGGATAAGGTGGTTTTAATTGCTTTTGCATACCGTAAGTCCAAAGCTACCTGGTGCAATGCTGCCTTCTCCTCAAACTCCATGTTCTCTACATTCTCTTTATCTGTAAAAGAATAGGAAATGGTACTTCGGAAAAAAGGTGATGGCTGCCATGCAAATTCAGGCCCGATGGTTTGTTGTTCAATGGTGTAATTTCTATTCTCAAGAAAATCAGAGCCAGACAGCCTGTTTCCTGTACTCGCGTGAACCCTCAAAGAAGCACTTGGAGTAAAGTTATATCTCGTATTCAGTTTCCAGTCCTTTTGAATTAAATCTTCAAATCCCCCAGATAGTAATTGTTTCAATTGTGAATCAAACAGAGAGAGATCAAACCCATAATTGGCAGAGGCCCTATTAAAGAAAAAAGAAGTCCTGATTACTTGTCGAAGTGAAAGGATATCTTCTCTATCCAAGTGCCCGATAAATGGATTGATTCGATCTCCAAAATCATCAGTAGTCACTTTCTTTTCTATACTTAAGCTGGTCGTATTGGAAAATCTATGCAAAATGGATTTTAATCCACCTGCCTCTTTCCAAGATTGGGGGAAATTGGCTTGAACTCTATAATTCAAAATACTTGTATATGCTTGCACATAGGTATCAGTAGGCACAAAAATTTTAATGTACTGTTTTTCCTCAGGGTTGATCGCTAAATAAAATTCATTCAATTGCTGCACACCATCCCCATTATCATCCCTCCAGGTATGCGTCCCGTCTCCATTAGGTGCCGGTAGAAAAACGAATTCACGTTGAAGTTCCCTCCCATTCCCAATTGCATAACTAACCTCATTTCGAATTACATTTTCTCCAAGACTTCCTTCATAAAATAGTCTCCCCATGACATTTAATTCAGATGGCAATTCTCTTTGTAAATATTCCAACTCTCTATAAGTAAAAGTGCTGCTCAAACTATGTTTGGACCATTGCTTTTTAAAGGTGAAATTGGATGTAAATGCTTTCGTGTCGTTTTCCAGCTTTCCCAAATAAGGAGCTCTATCCTCTCTCCAAGCAGCATCCATCAAAAAAGAAGTAGAAAGTGAGTCGTTACTCTTTATATAGATTAAATGTTGTTGAAAATTCATGGCCGTGCTAAGGATTGAATCACGTCTGGAGTCTCGGAGGGTGTTTCTATCCACAGAAAATTGATATCCGGGGACCAATAATTTACTCTTGAATGAAACATCACCTAGGTATCTTATCCAATCCGTTTTCAGACTATCTTTCTGACTATTCAGTTTGAAAAACTCCTGCCGCAAATCAATTCTCTTCCCCAGTTGCAAATTCCAATTCACTGTATGCTGGCTTCCATTTAGCACATTCTTCCTATTTCGAAGGTAAATCCTATAATCAAATCGATTGGAAAGGTCTTTTGTTAATGAGACCTGGGTCCAAAAAAATTGTTCCTGTGCTGCGAGTTGCAAGTCCTCTTGGGTCAGTCCCCAATCCCTGTCAAATTCAATGTATCTGAATCGATCAATGAAGTTGAAGTTGGTGGAATTATATTCCAGTTCTGTCTGACCTGAAAATTGATACCCATCTAGCCATTTTAGTTTTCTGTTTTCCGATTCCAACCCTATTTTCCAACCTAACCCTTGATTATCTGCATCGTCCAGGTCTGAAAACAAATTTTTATCTAAGGAAGAAAGTGCCAACTCCGTATACACTTTTTCATGGGCTCCTAATTTCACCCGGGTCCCTGCCGTCACCATTCTTTTACTATCAGGTGCTGCCAATTGGCTTAAAATGGAATAATCCCCCTGGGGCTGCCCATTGACACGGGTTACATATTCGTATACCGTACCATTCGCTAATTGACTTTTCCGACGGTAATCCCCATTGCCCAGCCCAACTTGGGAAAATGAAAGGGCAAAATGAGCTAATTCTGGATCTGTGGAATATTCATAATAAACGAATGGCTCTCCCTGACTATCAAAGCCTTGTATTTTTTGATATAGAATTCGATTCTGATCAAATGCTACGCTATCTATTCTAGGAATTAATGCATTTTCTGTTTGATCTCCTACAATGGCCAATAACCGAAGCTCTTCTTGGCTAAATTCTGTAAATAAGGGTCTATTTCTATTATCTTTTTCCTGGTAATAATTCATATAAACATCCACAGAACCATTACTCTGGGTGTGGTTTGCTCCTAAAATTGAGCGGCTATAGTTCCGTTCAGCATATTCAAAATCAACCCTTACTCTAGAATATTGAGTGATCAGCACATTGGGTGTAAAGGTGATTTCAGCCTGGTTATAATCAATTACATAATCCGCATTAAACCCTCTTTGTAATTGCTTTCCATCTAAAAACACGCGCTCCGAGTTTGCCATGATAATTACGAACCGCTCATTTTGGGGACCTTGAATCCGGTAAGGCCCCAAAACTCCTTCTAAAATAGGGAGCTGAATGGAAGCAAATTTTCCTTTCGCGATAGAAGCAAATCCTTGTGAACTTGCTTTCCAACTCCCCTTCATCTTGTAATTAGAGGTAAACTGAAGTCCTTGGACATTTTTGTAATACCTCAAAAACTGCGACTCCCGTTGCTGGAGGACAACATCTCCCGCTGCCAAACTAAAATCATCATTATATAGCTCAATCAAAACATTATCAAAATCCTGTATTTGTTGAGTATTTCCCTCAGGTTGAAAAGGGACATTTTGGTCTGTTATACTGGCTCTGATTTTCAAGTTATCCGAAATACTTCCTTCCAACTGTAAGTTCAAAGCCGAATTGACAAATACATTTTGGGTATTCCCAAAAGAAATCCCACGGGTCAGACTTCCTGATTTATAGAGATCCGTACTTGGAAAAAGTTCTTCTCTAAAATCAAAAGTTGGAGACTCTAATAATCGAGTATCCCGAAATTGGGCCATCGAATCATAGTCCGCAAGTAACGTTCTTCTGGTCACAGCTTGATCTAGGCGAATAGAGAATGTCTGATAACAAATGTTGACAGAATCCGGCAAGGATGCATCCCCGAAAATCACTTGAAGTTTATTGGTGTTGAGATCGTATTGAAAGGCATAGGTTTCTCCGTTACCCCCTTTCACGCGAATACTTTCTTCTAAAATCGAAAGTGAATCAAGTATGGCTGGCTGGACATAATCCGAACTTTTCACCCATAGACATTTTTCCTGAGCTTTTGCAGATGCAAATAAGCCAACTAAAAGTACACAGGAAACAATCCATTTATGCATGTTCAATTAAAGCCCTTTTCCCTTCAAGGTAATAAAAAGGAGAATTTATTCGAGTAATGGAAAAGTAAGATAAAATGTTGTCCCAACATTCATTTCCGTTTCAAACCATATCTTACCTCCTGCAGTTTCTACTCCACTTTTTGCGATTGCCAATCCAAGTCCTGAACCCTGGCTCTTGGTGCTGAAATTAGGAATAAAGATTTTATCCCTTAATTCCGGAGGAATTCCATTTCCATTGTCAGTAATTTCAAGAAATACTGCCTGATCACTCATCCAAAGCCAAATTCTAATTTCTGGCTTTTTACCTGATTCCACCGCTTGAACTCCATTGATAATCAAGTTGGCAATGACTCTTCCAAATAATTTATCATCTCCAAGAATCGGAATATTATCGGTGTAAGAATCATCCTTAAATGTCAAATCCAATCGCTCATCATTTTTAAACAATTCAATCACCTGATTTAAAACTTCCTTGAAATTCATCAAGTCATTCTTTGGAAGTGGCATTTTGGCAAAAGTGGAAAATGAGGAAGCGATTCCACTTAATGCATCAACCTGATGGATCAAAGTCTCCAATGATTTTTTCAGACGCTCATGATCATCTAACTGACCAGCACTTTGCAACCTCAATAAATGCTGCAAAGTCAACTTCATAGGAGTAAGCGGATTCTTAATTTCATGTGCTACTTGCTTTGCCATTTCTCTCCAAGCAGATTCCTTTTCAGTGGATGCCAAGACTTTTTTACTGGATTCCAGCTTAAACAACATGTTATTGTATTCATTTACCAATAGCCCAATTTCATCCTTGGACCCCCAATACATGGGTTCATTATTTTCCAGGTTAGTCGTTTTTAGTTTTTGGGTTAATAACTTAAATGGAAAAGTCAGGTTCTTGGATACAAAATAAGAGACGATCAAGAAAAGGATAAATATCACTACGAATGCATTAAATATATTACTCAACACATCCGAAATCAGTGAATTCAATTCCGCTTCAGATTCAAAGAAAGGAACAGCCAAAATCCCCAAATTACTTTGACTTGTTGTGGAAGGTATGGCCAAATAAACTGACTTATAAATCAGCTTCCCTATTTTTTCCTCTGCCAAAAAGCGAGACTGATTTTTCTCTTCTATTTCTGAAATAGCGACAGGGTTTATCCAATTAGAAAGAATCTTTTTATCGAAAATATTGGGTCTATTGGAAGCTTGCAATTTCCCTTCTCCGGTATAAATATGTAAATCACTTGCAATGGTATTCGCTAAATTATTCACCTCCTCATTCAACACTTCTCTGTCCACGTTTTCTGCACTTTGATTATTCAAAAAACTGGTCAAATTACCACGAATTAAATTTGCTTTCTGAATATACTGCCTATCCAAATCTTCTCGATAACTGTTAGCCAATAAACCAATGGTAATAATGCTGATAATTATGATCGGGAAGAAGAATGCAAAATTAAGGTAAAGCTGAAGCTTGGTAGAATAATTAAATTCAAATTTCTTGTAGCCTTTCAAAAAGGTATTGATCAATATCGTGAGGAAGGTCAGAAACACGAAAGCAACAAAATACAAGGAGATGTTTCCGAAAAAATGGGACAAGGTCCTGTTTGGAGATGAAATGATGATTAAATCCTCTCCATTTCGAATTCCAAAGTGATGATATTGTCCAACATGAATTCCTTGCTCAAACAGCTTTTCTTCCCCAAATCTAGAGGTTAATGCCTGGGATAAGTAATTAAAGCTCCCTGTGTTTCTAAGAAGCTCTTCGCCTCTAAATACTGCATAATCATACCTGATGGGGTCTAATCTTTCAGAATATTTTTTATCTAAAAGCAGCTTAGGATAAACACTAGTCGGTTGAACTCTCAATTGGTTCAACTCAAGAAAAATTGTACCCAGCGAAGCATTGTCCTTTGATAAAGGGATAAAGGCAATGAATTGATTTCCATTATTTCCATCACTACCTCTTATGAAATAGAGATCTTTGACAGAGGTAGCAAAATCGCTATTAATGTATTTAAGTCTTAAATCATTGAGACTTCCCAAATCTAACCCTCCTTGCATTTGCTGTCCTGAGGAGGAATAAATCCCTACTTTCACCTCAAACTGATCGAAATAATTATCTAAGTATATTTTTCTGATTTTGCTTTCGATGGGATCTTTGGAAAGAAGGGGATCTCCCATCCTATTTTGAATAAATAAATCTGACTTAATCCTGGTAAATATTTCGCTGAGGAAAAATTCTGTCATGACATCATTTTCAATCAAGTTTTGATTGGCAAATCTGATTTTTGACTGAATCAATTGATTTCGCTCTGTTTGAAATGTACTGATCCCACAAATTCCCGCTGTAATTAAACAAGCAAAAAAGAAGGTCAAGAATGTATCAAACCCGAGCTTAAAAACATTCCTAAACAATTCAAAACGAATAACTAAGGCAATCAGTAGTAAATGAATTAACCAAACCACAGCTCCCCAAATACTAAAAATCAATAAAACACCCGCGACGGGCAAGCCCAAAATGAGTAACCCTTTGTATAATTCGGCTTTCTTCTTGGCTACTTCCAAAATAAGACTGATGAAGGTCAGGGAAATCAACACATATATCGCTCCCCATAGAAAAAGGATTAAAAAGCTTAGTCCTTTAAACCAATCAAAAGAAGGGATTGAACTAATATCCAATGCCCATTGGGAATTGGATATAATATCTCTTGGAAGTACCCAGACCATCCATAAGGCCATGGAGCTAATGGCCAAAATTATTACTCCAAATACTCTTATTTCTGTAGCTTCTTTCAAGGACTGAACCTTGTACCTCATTTCTTGAGAAGCCAAGTGATAAATGATCATCCCAAATACGATCACCGCACAAACCGTATTGAGCAATAAATCACCAAGGCTTGGGTTCAACCAAGAGGAAGCATAATTAGCTGGATCAAATAGAGAGATATTTAAATAGCTCCCAGGAAAATCCAATAGCAGCATGATTAACCTAAAAGCAATCAAAACTATAATGGCATACCCGATAGCCTGCCATCGATGTTTTTTATTCCATTTGCTTCTTACAAAATCAGAACTCAAAAGGAAGTAGAGTAAAAATACTGAAGTAAAAAAAATGAGGATAGCTGGATTCGCTAATCGATCGGCTGGCTGATAGCCAAATAAGAAATCTATCCCAAAAATAGGAATACCACCTGGGTTTTTGACTTGATACCTACCTTCCTCCGCATTGGTAAAGAGGGTAAATCTATTATTACCAAAAATTTCGGGGTTGGCTCCGGTAACCAGGTAATCATTTTCAATATTCCCAGGATAAATAAGCCGTAGGGCCTGCACCATCAATACAGGGGCTCCATTCCTACTAATTTGCCGGACTTTGATCAATATTGACCCAAAAGGGTCTTCAATCAGCTGATATTCTTTATCCTGGTCTATTTGTTCAAAATCAAAAGAAAAGGTAAAGTCCGACCAATAGATTAAATTCCTATTAGAATCCAATAAAAAGTAAGGATGGATATTGCCAGACAATTCCATTCTTTCAAAAGAAATGGAATCAGTAGACCGGACATTCATAAGAATTTGAATAAAATCCTCATCGAATTCACGATCTACTTTTTGGATTTTCTCTTGTAGAGTTTCCAAAAAACGTTCCTCATTGCTTTTTTGAAAAAAAAAGAAATTCAGAATTAAGACGGCAAGTAGAGAGAACACGCTGACCAAAATGACCAAACGTCGGGATTCATAGCTCATTTATGCTAAAAATATAAAAAGCAAAGCCTGTATCAAACTTTGCTCTCTGTTAGCCATTAATGAAATGACAATTTCGCCTTTTTCTTTTTGGCAGCTCTATACCAAAAAAATCCAATGACCATTGCCATTAAATAAGGCATCACAAATAAGTATAGAATCCCAGCATTCAAACCGGCGCCAATACTCGTCTCCCCATTCGCTACATTATTTTCAACAGAAGCCCTACACATCGCACACTGCGCAAATGTATTTGCCTGTGTCAACAAGAAGAAGGTAAGTAGGAAGAATATCTTTACTAATCGATTCATCATACCAATTTACGATTTTAAACCTATTCGGTTTAGTGTAAATAATAGGGACTGATCATAAAGTAAACAATCACACCCGTAATCGTCACATATAACCAGATAGGATAGGCAAATTTAACCAGTTTTCTGTGTTTTTCACGCTGGTCTGTCAACCCATAATAATAAGCAAACAAAATCGGGAACAAGGCGATAGCCGCAAATGCAATATGAGTCAACAATAAGGTGTAATACACCGGACGAATCCAGCCTTCTCCTCCAAAACTTGTACTCTCTGCTGCACCATGATACACTACGTATGAAACCAGGAATATTGCCCCCAAAATAAAGGCAATACTCATGGATGCTTTATGATAAGCAATGTTCTTTTGCTTGATAAAGATTAACCCAAAAACCAAAGCAATTGATGCTGCCGAATTAATTACAGCATTTAAATGAGGGAGAAAATAAACCCATTCACTTCCTACATCTACTTTTGCAGGCATGAATAATAATACCGCTACAGCTAAAGGAATTACAATAGAGATCGCAATGATCCAGGTTTTTACCTTTTTCTCATCTTGTAATAGGGTCGGTCTACTTGTTTCCATGTAATAAGATCTTTGTTTCAAGCATTAACAAATCAACATCCTCTCTTGAGGTTCCACTATAATAACCTCTTATTCTACCCTGTCCATCTACTAGAGTAAACTTGTCACTGTGAATAAAGTTATCAGGAATTCCGTTCCCATCGATTGTTGGAATTATAAATCCACATCTTGCCAATTTATAGGTTTCCAGTTTGTCTCCGGTAAGGAAATCCCATTTCCCAGCTTGAGCATGGTGATCCTCAGCATATTCCTTCAGGATTTCAGGAGTATCAAATTCAGGGTCTATACTAATTGAAAAAATCTGAACATTAGGTTCATCTTGAAACATATCATAAACCCGCTCCATCTCTTGGGACATCACTGGGCAGATACTTGGGCAAGAAGTAAAGAAGAAATCAACAATGGTAATCTTCCCCTCCATTTGGGCTTTTCCTACTGGCTGTCCTTCTTGATTGGTAAAGGTGAAATCAGGAATATAATGCTGAGTGGTATCTCCTTGAACACACTCGCTAAATGGACTGTCAGTCCCTTTTTGATAGAGTATTGGAATTTCATAGGTATTAGTCCCAAAACCCTTAAGAAACATGAATATCAAAACAGGTATCAATAGGATGCACACCAAAACCATCCCCTGCAAAATCCTTATTCCTCTCATAATATTGTATTTACAAAAAAGAAGGTTGAAGTGTTTCTCTTCAACCTGTACTTTTTTTTCATTTATTTTATGATTACCAGCGCATCATGAATATCTCAGAGCCTTCTTTAGCAAGCGCGATAAGCAACCAGATCAAAAACACCAAAGGAACCATAATAGAGTAAAATAGTGGTTTCACTTCATCTCCTAGGTGCATAAACTCAAGCATGATATATCTGGCCTTCCAAATTGTCAATACAATAAATAGAAAGTACAATAACAAACCTCTAGGCATTGTAAATGCCATGATAAATTCAGCTACCGTGATTGCCAAAAGGATACCAGCAGTTTTCCAGATTTTTTTAATCTTCTCGTCGTTACGTGGTTGAACCTCCAGCGTAGATTTATTTTGTTGAATTTCCATATCTCGAAAATTTTAATGCTTAGATAAGATAGAATAAGGTAAATACGAATACCCACACCAAGTCTACAAAGTGCCAGTAAAGACCAATTTTCTCAACCATTTCGTAATGACCTCTTTGATCATAAATTCCTACTGCCGCTTGGTAGAAGCATAAGAATAATAGGAATACACCGATTGTTACGTGGAAACCATGGAATCCAGTAATGAAGAAGAACAATTGGGCAAAAGACCCAGGTCCATATTCGTTCACGGATAAATTAGCTCCATGTACTACTTCTGTTACTAATTGGTTCATGGAATTAATGAAGGTCATTGTGCTTCCTCCCTCAGTGCCATGAATGAAGTGGTTCCACTCCCAGGCCTGACAGCCAAGGAAAGTTGCGCCACCAAGAATGGTCCAAAGTAACCATTTCACTACATCGTTTCTATCATTTCTGTGTCCAGCTTCTACTGCCAATACCATGGTTACAGAAGATGAAATCAAAATGAATGTCATAATCCCAACGAATACCAAAGGTGCATGAACACCATGTACAAATGGAATGGCATCAAATACCAATTCTGGAACTGGCCAATATTCATTGGATCCAACGAATTCCCCAGCAGGACCGGCATAAGCAGGATAACTTACCCTTATAGAAAGATAAGTAATCAGGAACGCAGCAAAAGTGAAAATGTCGGAGAGTAGGAAAAACCACATCATAAGTTTTCCATAGCTGGCTTTAAGAGGTTCATTACCACCTCCCCAAACGCCTCTTTTTGAGCTTACTCCAATAGCAGTAGAATGCGCAGACATAAATTATCGGTTTGTACTATAGTTATTTTAATGATTCAAAAGCAAAAACATAAACAGGTAAAGCCAAAGCCCACCTAGAAAATGCCAATATGTTGTAGCCATTTCCATTCTGACCATGGCCTTTGAATGAATTTGGTATCTAAAACTCGAAATTAATACAATAATCAGAAATATCACACCGCTGATCAAGTGAAGAGCATGAAGTCCTGTAAATACATAAAGAAAGGATCCAGAAGGATTCCCTACAAAGAAAACCTCTTCATCAACCAATGCTACCCAAGAATACCATTGCCCAACAAGGAAGGCAATCCCAAGAATTACAGCGCCGGCCAATCCTATTTTCAAACCTAGCATATTATCCTTCTTGGCAGAATAATATCCATACTGAAGAAAGACACTGCTCAGTATTACTATTCCAGAAGTTAACCAAAATATCTGAGGTAAATCATATTCAAGCCAATTCCCTTCTGACTGCCTAACAATATAAGCGGATGTCATAGCCGCAAAAATCATGACCACAGTCACCATGAATAACCAAAGAGCGAACTTCTTGGCATGCATGGAAATAGGCTGCTCTACTAAATCAATATACTTCAACTCATGTTCCATCTCAAGGTAATTTATCTAGTAAATAAGCAATTTGAACGATTGGCAAATACAAGAACGAGCCAAACATAATTTTTAAGGCGGATTTTCTTGAACAATCTCTCATCAAAGAAAATGTTTGAGCTAAAAACAACACCCCACAAACGGTAGCCACTATTCCTGAATTCAGTCCTGTTAAGCCAAAATAACTTGGCAATAATCCCAAAGGCAATAAAAATAAGGTATAGATCATAATTTGAATTGCAGTATTCAAATCCTGTCCACCTCCACTAGGTAATAACTTAAACCCTGCTTTTTTATAATCCTCATCACTTACCCAAGCAATTGCCCAGAAATGAGGGAACTGCCAGATAAATTGAATTCCAAAGATGATTAATGCTTCATAGGAAATAGCACCTGTAGCAGCAGTCCAACCTAACAAAGGCGGCATTGCCCCTGGTATCGCACCTACGAAAACAGCAATAGGTCCCACTCTTTTCAATGGAGTATAAACAAAAACGTACAACACCATGCTCAGCACTCCCAACCAAGTAGTCAGAGGATTAGTATACATCCAAAGCAAAGCAAGACCAATAAAGGCAATACCAAAGGTAAACCAATAAGCCTCTGTAAGAGAAATAATCTGTAAAGGAAGAGGACGGTTTTTGGTACGCTTCATCAATTTATCCAGATCCCGCTCCATGATTTCATTGGCGGCACCAGAAGCACCACTAATTAGAAAGCCTCCTAATGCTAATCCAAGAAAACTAGACCACCCAAAGGAACTTCCTGAATCACCTAAGATGAAACCAAATACAGCAGAAAATGTAACTAAAGCAGACAATCTGAATTTCAACAATTCATAGTAAGCCTTTGCTCTAGTGATAACCAAGTGGTAAATACTCTGGTCAGTTACTCCAACTGTCCTCATTATCAATTTGAATTTAATCGATACTGTTTATGCTCTCGCAATTGTAGGATCAAGAAATATTGAATTCCTACTATAATTGTCCCAATCACTAAGTGAATGGGTTGAAGAAATGCTGGAATCGCAAAATATGCCATTCCCATTCCCGTGGCAATTTCAATAATCACCAAAATCATCAATAATTGAGACCATAAACTAATGTTAGAACCTCTCAGGACATATTTATAGGCCCAAAAGAAATATAACACATGTACTCCCAATAAGATGAGTGAGAAAGATCTATGAATGATAAATGGTAACCCCAATTGTTCAATCCATGTTCCTCTCAACATATTCCCTAGTGCGAAAGAAATTTGATCGATCTCTTCCCTTACCTGAGTACCCAAAACAACTTGGATGATCATCAGGATTAGAGCAGCGATTAATACCCATTCAATCTTTGCTGGAACATCCATTACTACACCTTTCCCCTCTTTTAATTTACCTGAACGATGGTACAAATAGATCAACATCAAAACCAGCAAAATAGCAAGCATCATGTGAAAGGTAATCATCCAGGGAAGTAGGTTTGTAGAGACTACCAAAGACCCTATCCATCCCTGAAACAAAACAAGAATCAAAGAGGCTATAGCTATAATCGGAATCCACTTATCTAATTTCCAGATAGGAAAAGATTTCCATACTGTCAAAATGATAAACAGGCCAATCAATACACCCACCAAGCGATTGACGTATTCAATCCAAGTTTTCAATGGATTAAATTCCTGTTCTATCAGAATAGATTTGTCATTTGCTATAGCTTGGGCCGTTTCTACAAATCCAAGATTTTCAAGGGTAGCCACAAACCTTTCGTTTTTGGCAATTCTTTTTTGAAGGTATATCTCTTGATAGTTGTCTGGAAGTTGGTTCACATTCGTTGGAGGAACAACACTTCCAAAACATTTCGGCCAATCAGGACAGCCCATACCAGAACCCGTAGTTCTGACTATCCCACCGACTAAGATTAGGAAATAAACAGCTAACACGGTCAGAAAACTGACTTTACGAAAGCTGTTTATTTTTTTGTTAGTGCTTTGATTCATTAGCTACCAAACCCTCTTCCTCATCTTTCATAATCTCCATCTCTAATTTCACTTGCTCTTGTTCATGTGGCAAGTTAGACTCAGGGGTAGCTGAAAGTGGAACTGTTTGAGGGATGAAGTCTTCCTCTGCTCCTGGCTTAGAATAATCATATGGCCATCTGTATACAGTAGGGATTTCACCAGGCCAGTTTCCATGACCAGGATGCAATGGAGTGGTCCATTCCAAAGTAGTAGATCTCCAAGGGTTCAAAGAAGCTTTGCGTCCTCTGAACATACTATAGAAGAAATTGAACAAGAAGATGAATTGGGCAGCAAACGTGATGATTGCAGCGGCAGAAACAAACATGTTCAAATCAGTATACATGTTGGCGAAATCGAAGTTGGTCCAAGAATAGTATCTTCTTGGGAATCCTGCGATTCCGATGTAGTGCATTGGGAAAAATACCATGTATACTCCCACAAAGGTCAACCAGAAGTGGATGTAACCTAACTTCTCGTCCATCATTCTACCAAACATCTTAGGGAACCAGTGGTACACACCTGCCAAAAGACCGAAGAATGATGCAGAACCCATTACTAAGTGGAAGTGAGCTACTACGAAATAAGTGTCGTGCAATTGAATATCAATTGCTGAGTTTCCAAGGAAAATACCTGTTAAACCTCCAGAAATAAAGAAGGATACCAAACCTATAGAAAACAACATCGCAGGTGTAAAGATCAAATTACCTCTCCAAAGCGTAGTCAGGTAATTAAATACTTTTACTGCTGATGGTACCGCAATAATCAACGTCAAGAACATGAAGATCGAACCTAAGAAAGGATTCATTCCTGACACGAACATGTGGTGAGCCCACACGATAAAAGAAAGAATCGTAATTCCCAACATGGAAATAATCATCGCCTTGTAACCAAAGATTGGTTTCCTTGAGTTAGTTGCTATTACTTCAGAAGTAATACCCAAAGCTGGCAATAATACGATATATACCTCAGGGTGACCTAGGAACCAGAATAAGTGCTGGTAAAGAACTGGGCTACCTCCTGTATTTGGAAGCGCTTCCCCATTGATATAAATATCAGACAAGTAGAAAGAAGTACCGAAGCTTCTGTCAAAGATCAACAACAATGCAGCTGCTACCAAAACTGGGAAAGATAACAAACCGATTACTGCTGTCAAGAAGAACGCCCAGATGGTCAGTGGAAGTCTTGAGAAAGACATCCCTTTGGTTCTAAGGTTAATAACCGTAGTAATATAGTTAATACCACCTAACAACTGAGAAGCAATAAACAAGGTCATAGAGGTCAACCATAAGGTCATCCCTAATCCAGAACCAGGAATTGCTTGTTCCAAAGCAGATAAAGGAGGGTAAACAACCCAACCACCCGCTGCAGGACCAGTTGGAATGAATAAGGAAATAAACATAAGCACTCCGGCCATAAAGAAGAACCAGAATGAAAGCATGTTCATAAAGCCAGATGCCATGTCACGTGCACCAATTTGAAGTGGAATAAGGTAATTAGAGAAAGTACCACTCAAACCAGCCGTCAATACAAAGAATACCATGATGGTACCATGCATTGTTACCAAGGCAAGATAAAATGTAGGATCCAAATGCCCTGCATCATCCAACCAACCACCTAGAATTGGTCGAAGGAATTCAAGGCTCATGTCAGGAAATCCCAGTTGTAATCTGAAAAGAATAGACAAGAGTCCACCTATCAAAGCCCAGAAGATACCTGAAATCAAGAACTGTTTACCGATCATTTTATGATCAGTACTAAATAAATATGTTGTTACAAAATTACCATGATGCTCATGATCGTGATGATCGTGCGCTGTGCTATCATGATTTGCGACAGATGCTGTAGACATAATCTATAATTTTGTTAATTACCTTCGCTTAATTATTTTCTGCAAGTTCCTTTGTCTCAGCTTGAGTACCTTCTGCCAAAGCAGGGTTCATCTGAATAAAAGACTTTTGTTCTGCATACCATTTCTGGTATTCACCTGGCTCCACCACTTCAATAATCTTTCTCATAGAAAAGTGACCACGGCCACAAATCTCAGTACAAGCGATTTCATATTGGAAGTCAGGATTTCCAGTTTCCACACGCATTTCAGCTGTAGTCTTTGTAGGCACAAACCAAAAACGAGTTGGCATCCCAGGAACTGCATCCATTTTCAATCTCATATGAGGAGAGAAAACTGAATGAAGTACATCTCTAGCTCTAATTTTGAAAAGCACAGGCTCTCCTTTAGGAATTACCACTACAGGAGACGGAAAATCATCCATTGAGTTCTTATCTGTAAAGTCAATACCATGTGCATTAGTAGCAGAAGTTAATCTGTAATCGTAATCTCCTAACACGTTGTCCTTACCTGGATATCTTACATCCCACTGGAACTGAGACCCCATAATTTCAACAACATGGGCATTTTCAGGTGCTGGAGCAGTAATATCTGACCATGCCATCCAACCGGAGATAACCAATAGGGCTAATACCACACCAGGAACAGCTGTCCATATAATTTCCAGTTTGTTATTATCAGGGTAGAAAGAAGCCTTTCTATCTTCCTTGTATTGGTACTTGTAAGGGAAGATAAACAATAGCACATGCGTAATCAGGAATACAATTCCAGTTACTGCCATTGTGATCCAAAACAAACGATCCGTCACAACTCCATGCTCAGAGGCAATGGGTAATTGATAGGTATCAAATTCCTTGATGGAATACCAGAACATTAAGAAACCGGTACCCAGCATAAATAGAATAAATAAAATAGCATTTACCTTATTGCTACCTGTAGCGATCTTTTTATCAGATCCTTTTACTACAGATACCAAGGTTTGAATTCTGTAAACCATCCAAATTATGGATAGTAATAATAGAACTCCTACTCCGATCAGAAATCCGTACATAGCTTAATTTTTTCGGCTAATAATTAAATGTGATGATGATAGCTTTCTTCAAGCATTGGATGATTCTTAGGAATCAAGTTTCCTTTAGATAACCCTGTAAGTACAACAAATGTTACAGCGGAACCATAAACTAAGAACATTCCAATTTCCATAAATCCAATTCCTCCATTATGACCTAAGGTACCTGGCTGAACCATTAAGAAGAAATCTACCCAATGGCCTGCAATGATCAAGGTACATACTACTTTAAGGAAAATTCCATGTCTCTTAGCATCCCTTGTCATCAAAATCAAGAAAGGCAAGAAGAAATTCATAATCAGATTCACAAAGATATATGGACCATAGATATCACTTGAAAGTCTCTCTATGAAATACACAGATTCCTCAGGAATGTTTGCGTAATAGATCAAGAGAAACTGAGAGAACCATAAATAAGTCCAGAAAATGGTAAATCCGAATACAAATTTACCCATATCATGAACGTGGTTTTCATTGACCATTTCTAGGTAACCTCTGCTCTTTAAGAAAATTACCAATAAAGTAATTGCAGAAAGACCAGAAACAAACCAAGAAGAAAACACATACCATCCAAATAAGGTAGAGAACCAGTGCGTATCAATTGACATCACCCAATCCCATGCACTTACGGAAGAGGATACTGCAAAGAAAATAATGAAGTAAGCAGACCAACTTCTCATTTTAAACCAATGAGTTGTCCCACCTAACTGATCTTCTTGAGCTGATATTTTTTTGAACTTCGTAAAGAAGAATACCCAGAACCCAAAGAATAAAACCATTCTCAAAATATAGAATGCAGGGAAAGTTCCTTTAGCCATTGGCCAATAGAAGAAAGATCCCTTACCATCAATGATTTTATCATATTCTGGAGAGTTGGTGTCAAATAAATAAGCATGCGTCCAGTGGAACAAGTCATGATTTGCTACGAAGAATGTAACAATCATTAAAATCCCTGCATATGGAAGCCAGTTACCAAATGATAACATCACTCTAGAAATTGGAGCAGACCAACCAGCTTGCGCAGCATACTGCACAGCAAAGAAGAATACTCCGATAATAGCTATTCCTGTAAAGTAGACATTGTTGATCCAAAGGTTGGCATATAAACGCTCATACCAATGAAATGCATGTCCTCCAGCTTCAGCAGCTTCTTCGTGGTGTCCACCAAACATTGCCATCACAATACCAATGACCAACAATGCTGCACCAATGATCAATACCGTGAAAACCGACTTCTTAGTCGCAGCGGTAAAATCAAATTTTTGATCCAAATTATAATGCTGTACGTCGTGAGCCATGATTATTGCTTCTGAATTACTTGTTTAACATAGTGAACAATTTTCCATCTTCTTTCAGGAGAAATCTGAGAACCATGCGCTCCCATTCTTCCTTTTCCCTTAGTAATTACATGGTAAATATGTCCTTCCGGCAGGTTAATGTAAGCGCCACCTGTAAGGTTAGCCACACCACCGATAATTTCTCCTACTTTACCGTCTCCTTGTCCACCTTTTCCATGGCAAGCAGAACAATATTGTAAAAATAACCGCTCTCCATCTTCTAACACTTCATCTGTCAATTCAACCGGGTTTGTCAAATTTGCAGCAGCAGCTTCTACTTCGAAAGCTTTGTATCTATATGGAAGATATCCTCCTTTATTTCTAGGAACTGTTCCTTCAACTGGCTCTCTCATGTTCATTCCATGAGGGTTATACACATTACTGTTGAAAAACTCACCTTTCTCATCTTCTCTGTTAGATAACCAATCTCCCTGAGACTCATCTTTGATTTGAGTCAATGGCTCGTATGCTACAGAGTGATACATCTGTGGAGCATATTCCAGTCCCTGATTATCACCACCAGCCTTACAGCCAGCTAACGTGATTCCAGCAACAGCAAACCCCAATAAACTTAGTGCTTTAGCAATCTTCATTTTTCCAGAATTACTATTCAAAACTTTTATTATTCACCTCTGTAGCACCGGAAGACTTAAGAATCTCCTGAATTTTTGCTACTTCCATACTCGTGTTATTTGCAATATCAATTGCCATGATATGCTTATCATCAGTACTTCTCAAATCAAAGATTCGAGGCTGAGCCCAAGGCTTCAAGTCAGAACTGATCATAAATACACCCACCATTCCAAATGCCGCAAGCAATACAGTCAATTCAAACGTAACTGGAATAAAGTCAGGAATAGCAGCGTAATCCTTACCTCCAATAATCATTGGCCAGTCAAATCTCATCATATATAACTGCATGGTCAAAGCCAAGGAAGTTCCTAACAATCCAAATAGGAATGCAGCAATCGGTAATCGGCTTCTTTTATAACCAAGTACATCTTCCAATCCGTGAACTGGATACGGAGTATATACTTCATGTATTTTGACACCGCTAGTTCTTACTTCAGAAACAGCATGGAGTAATACGTCCTCATCGTCGTAAACTCCCAAAATAAAATTCTTATCTCTTTCCATGATTATTTACGAACTTTTTCAGATGTAGACTTCAATACTGATTTTACTTCAGCCATGTTGATCACCGGGAAGAACTTGGCAAACAAGAAGAATAAAGTAAAGAACAATCCAAAGGTGAATAAGTAAACTCCAATATCTGTAATAGACGGGTAGAACATTGCCCAAGAAGATGGCAAGTAATCTCTGTGAAGAGAAGTAACGATAATTACGAAACGTTCAAACCACATACCGATGTTTACAACAATTGACAAGGCAAATGTCGCAATGATAGAAGTTCTAATTTTCTTGAACCAGAATAACTGAGGAGAGATCACATTACAAGTCATCATTGACCAGTAAGCCCACCAATAAGGTCCAGTAGCACGGTTGATAAACGCATATTGTTCTGCTTCTACGCCAGAGTACCAAGCGATGAAGAATTCAGTGATGTATGCAATACCTACAATTGATCCAGTGATGATAATAACGATATTCATCAATTCAATGTGGGTCATGGTAATGTAATCTTCCAATTTGAACACCTTTCTGGTAATGATCATCAGCGTCAATACCATCGCGAATCCAGAGAAAATCGCACCAGCCACAAAGTATGGAGGGAAGATTGTAGTATGCCAACCTGGAATAACCGAAGTTGCAAAGTCAAAGGATACAATGGTGTGAACCGAAAGTACCAATGGAGTTGCCAAACCAGCCAAAATCAAGGAAACTGACTCATATCTCATCCAAGTTTTAGCAGCTCCGTCCCATCCAAAAGAAAGCGCTCCGTAAATCACTTTTCTTAATCCTGTAGCTCTATCTCTAATGGTAGCAAAATCAGGAATCAAACCTATATACCAGAATACCAAGGAAACTGAGAAATAAGTAGAAATCGCGAATACGTCCCAAAGAAGAGGAGAGTTAAAGTTTACCCAAAGCGAACCAAAAGTATTTGGAAGCGGAAGCGCCCAATAAGCTCCTAACCATGGTCTACCCATGTGAAGAACGGGGAACATTGCCGCACAAATAACCGCGAAAATTGTCATTGCTTCAGCTGCTCTGTTGATAGAAGTTCTCCACTTCTGTCTGAAAAGTAGCAATACTGCTGAAATCAAAGTACCTGCGTGACCAATACCAACCCACCAAACGAAGTTGGTGATATCCCAAGCCCAACCTACTGTCTTGTTCAATCCCCACATCCCGATGCCTTCCCAAACGGTGGCTGTCACTGCAATTAATCCTATAGCCAAAGTACCAGCGGCTGTTAAGAAGGCAAGAAACCAAAGTAAAGTTGGTTTTCCTTCTACCTGACGGGACACATCATGTGTCACATCATGGTAGGTTTTACCTCCGGTAACTAACGGCTCACGTACGGATGAAGTAACCTGCATAGTTTATAAAATTATGATTACGCTTCGTTTTTGTCTTTATTTCTGATTTTGGTAAAGTACCAAACGTTTGGACTCACGTTGATCTCTTCCAATACGTGGTATGCTCTTTCCTCATTTACTTCTTTCAAAGCAGAAGTTGTGTTCTCTTTGATTTTCAATAACTGAGAAACTTTAGAGTTGGCATCATTCATATCACCAAACACAAGAGCATCTGTAGGACAGGCTACCGCACAAGCCACGTTGATTTCTCCATCCTGAACTTTACGCTTCTCACGTTTAGCAGCTAGCTTACCAGCTTGAATTCTTTGCACACACATGGAACATTTTTCCATAACACCACGTGCTCTTACAGTGACATCTGGATTCAAGACCATTTTACCTAGATCATCGTTTTGTGCAATGTTTACACCTGCGAAGTCTTTGTTGTCATGGTATTTAAACCAGTTGAATCGACGTACTTTATAAGGACAGTTGTTTGCACAATATCTTGTACCAATACATCTGTTGTAAGTCATTTGGTTTAGACCCTCAGAAGAGTGAGTGGTTGCAGCAACCGGACAAACTGTCTCACAAGGAGCGTTGTTACATTGCTGACACATCATTGGTTGGAATGTTACTTCTGGATTCTCAGATGCTACTTCCATACCTCTCAAATCATCTGCAGGAGCATCAGAAGAATAATAGCGGTCAATTCTGATCCAAGCCATTTCTCTTCTGTTCAATACTTCTTGCTTTCCTACTACAGCCACGTTGTTTTCAACTTGACAAGCAACAGAACATGCTGAACATCCAATACAGGAGTTCATATCGATAGCAAGACCCCAGTGATGCTGAGAATATTGGTGACCTGACCAAAGAGAGATTTTGCTTGGTTTTACAAACTCTCCGTCTTTGTAGATTTCAGGATGATATCTACCAGCACTTGCATCGGTTTTATATTCAGCAAGAGTGGCTTCTTGGATCACGTTCTCACGACCCATGAAGGTCTGGTGAGTTTGTGTTCTTGCAATTCTATATGCTTCACCAGTAGCAGCTACTTCTACTCCAGCTGTGATGTCAAAGTTTACAAATCCTTTGGATGTATCTGCCAATTCATAAGCATTCACACCCACACCATTTGCAACTCGACCAGCTTTTGTTCTACCGTAACCTACAGCAAGTCCAAAAGTACCTTCAGCTTGACCTGGTTGAACCAAAATAGGAACTACTAAAGATTTTCCATTTACAGTAATAGAAGCTTTCGAAGTCTCTCCTTCAATCATGGTCACTCCATTTTCAGAAGCCCATTTTTGAGAAACTGTCAAATAGTTATCCCAAGTAGCTTTAGTGATTGGATCAGACATTTCCTGAAGCCAAGGCACATTTGCAAATGCACCACTACCAATACCTACTTTGGTATACAATACCAATTCAGCACCAGCATTAGAAGCAGAATAGGTTTTTGCAACAGTTGCAGCTGCAGCACTTACATCTCCAACAGGAGCTAAGGCTTCAGTAGCAGCAGGTGTAATTGCAAAAACACCATTATATAAAGAACGATCCCAGAATTCTTGGAAATCAGTTCCTGTTTCAACTTGGGTGAAAATCTCAGATTCCCAGTTTAGTTGAAGAAATTCATAATAATTAGAAGTAGATCCAGACCAAGTCAAGAATGAATCCTGTGCTTGTCTGGTATCAAAAAGAGGAGAAATGGTCGGCTGACCTAAAGAATAATGACCTTTCTTTGGTTCGAAATCATTCCAGGATTCCAAGAAATGGTGATCTGGAGCAACCATTTGTACCAAAGAAGCTGTCTCATCCATTGTTCCGTTAGTAGAGATACTCACTTTGGCTTTTGCGATGCCTTCAGCAACTTCAGCACCTCTAGCGAAATCATATACAGGGTTACAGTTGTAGAAAATTACCGCTCCAACTTGTCCACCTTTCAATTCATTCACAAATTGATTCATGCGAGCATCATCCCCTTTACGGAAATGCACTGGAGCATTGAAATCAACCGTAGTTCCATTAGCTCCTAATAGCTCATTGATCGCATTTACGACTACCTGAACGTTCGGATCATTTGAACCAGAAACTACCAAGCCTGCAGACTTTGCTGCCCACAGGTCATTTGCTGCTTTATCTAAATGAGCTACTTCAACAGCTGGGGCTGAAACAGTGGCCGCACCAGCTTTCTTTGCAATGGCATTATATAAAGCCAAAACCGCCAATCCACTTTGAGAAGCTTTGATTGGAGTTCTATAATCTGCATTGGCACCAGTTAATGAAAGGTTGGATTCAAACTGATAATGCCTGGACATTTCAGGCTTTTCCTTTGATATCTTTCTGGTTTTGGCATATTGGCCTGCAAACTCAATTGGAGAAATCCAGGTTCCTAAGAAGTCAGCTCCGAAAGAAACGATGGTTTTTGCTTTATCAAAAGAGTAAGAAGGAACTACTGCAGTACCATAATAGGTCTCCGCAGCTTTTGAAATTCCATAATTGGAAATTGGATCGTATTGAATCACTTCAGCACCACCAAATACTTCAGAGAATTGCTGAAGGGCTTTATTGGTAGTTGGAGAAAGGATGGTATTCGAAACAATCTTTACAGAACCAGCAGAACCAAGTTTAGACTTCACTTGAGCATCCAGTGTAGCCCAGTCAGTTTTCTCACCCGCCATGTAAGGTCCAGTTAGTCTTTGCTTATCGTATAGAGAAAGAACAGATCCTTCTACGATCGCATTTACTTTACCTTTATTAATAGGAGAAAGCTCGTTTCCATCGATTTTGATAGGACGACCTTCTCTTGTTTTTACAACAATTGACGCATAATCACCCCCTGAAGAGAAGGTAGATGCGTAATAATTAGGGATAGACGGATTGACATCAACCGGCTTGTTAACATAAGGGATAGCCTTTCTTACCGGAGCCTCACAAGCTGCCAAAGATGCAGCTGCTAAGCTAAATCCCATCAACTTGAGAAAATCTCTTCTGGAGGCACTACCGTCTTCATTCAAAGAAGATGGAAGTTCTGCGAACTCCTTATCGGCATGCTTTACAAACTCCGGATCGTTGCTAAGTTGCTCTAGCCCTTTCCAGTAGGTTTTTTTATTTTCCTTCATTTTATGATCTAGGAATGAATTTGCAAAAAGGATAATGAATTAATAGTGGCACTTAGCACATTCAAGCCCACCGATGTCTTTCACCTTTAGGGCATCTTTTGAATCCACATGAATCTGTACCAACTTATCATAATAGGCATTGCCTTCAGTAGCAATTTCGGTTTGTCTGTGACAATCAATACACCAGCCCATAGTCAAAGCACTATGCTGACCTACCACTTCCATTTCCTGAATAGGGCCGTGGCAAGTTTGACACTCAATTCCACCCACTTTCACGTGTTGAGAGTGGTTGAAGTAAGCTAAATCCGGAAGGTTGTGAACACGTACCCATTCAATAGGAGTGTTGTTGTCCACAGCATCATAGATTTTCTGAATTTCTGGAGAAATACCTTCTTTACCTTGTACATTCTGTACGTGAGTATGACAGTTCATACAGATGTTAGGTGAAGGAATATTCGCTGATCTACCAATCTCAACCCCAGTATGGCAATACTGACATTCGATTTCTAAAGTACCAGCGTGTAATTTATGAGAATAAGCAATCGGCTGTGTTGGAGCGTAACCTTGCTGAACACCAACTGAATAAAGTCCATCAATCGCTGTTTTAGCAACCACCGCTACTACCAAGGCAGTAACAATGATGATGAAGCCATCACTTTTAAAAACTTTACCTAAGTTGAATTTTTGAGTAACGAATTCTTTGTCATCCTCATCAAGTTCCTGCTTATTCAAATACTTGGTTAATACGGAGATAATCAATCCCAAAACAACCAAGATCAATAGCAATACAACTACCAGAACAGCTAGGATTACTGTCAAGTATTCATTAGGTATTCCTCCCCCTGCGGCGGAAGCA
The DNA here is from genome assembly GCF_900129785.1 of Algoriphagus halophilus. Lineage (NCBI taxonomy): Bacteria > Pseudomonadati > Bacteroidota > Cytophagia > Cytophagales > Cyclobacteriaceae > Algoriphagus > Algoriphagus halophilus. Next base: position 367,421 of record NZ_FSRC01000003.1, on the reverse strand, counting down.
CCTTCGGCACCACCTTCTACAGCAGCTGCTGCAGCTGGATCTACCTTGTCACCAAATTCGATGTAGGACAGTAAATTATTTAAATCATCATCTGATAAAAATTCATGCGCTGGCATCGCTGTATTGTTGAACTCTTTGTAGAGATCATTGGCGGTTTTATCACCAGAAGCGATTAATGCCTGTGAATTTTTAATGAAAGATTTGATCCAAGGAATTTCTCTTCTATCAGAAACACCTCTTAATGCTGGACCAACTAATTTTTGATCTAATTTGTGGCATGTTTTACAATTTGCATTGAATACAGCCTTACCTGCTGCTACTGCTTCATCGCTACTATCAACTGCAGGATCCGCGGCAAAAGCCTGAATTCCTATCAGCATGAAAAACAGCACTGCCAGTGTGTGGAAATTCCATCGAACCCCTACTAACGAGCGTTTGGATAACATATTATAGCTAATTAAATAGTTTATGCGGTTTTCAATAACCCTTGCAAAGGTACTACCCGGGCTCAATTTTTCAAACAAGATTTCAATTCAAATAACCGGGGGAACTGAGGGCTAAAAGCCAGTTTACCTAGCTGATTTTCAATATTTTACAGTACTTTTTATTAAAGATATTTTATTTAGAATCGTTATAAATAAGTTAGAAAAAAATTCTGGATAGAACTTCAAAAATAATTCGTCGTTACTGGATTTTTTTTAAGGTGTAAATCAATACTTTGAGTAATAGCTCACCATAAATCCAGAAAATAAATGAAGTCTCTATTGCATCGAGAAAGATAATCTCTAAATTTGCATTCCATTTCATAAATGGTCGCGTGGCCGAGCGGCTAGGCAGAGGTCTGCAAAACCTTGTACAGCGGTTCGAATCCGCTCGCGACCTCCACAAAAAGCATCCTGTTATTAGGATGCTTTTTTATTTTAAACAAATTTAAACAGTAGCCTATAAAAAAGTAAAAACCTTTGAAATCTTTAAATCTCAAAGGTGGTAGAAAGGCTGAGGGCCATATTAAAACCGATAAGCTATCCCAAACTGAAGACCGAATTCCTCCAGCAAATACTTATTTTCCGTTTTTTCAAAAGGAATAACATTGTGTCTTTTATAATGAGGGAAAACTAAAAAAACCACCTTACTGGTTGTATACTTAGCCCCTGCTCCTACCACATACCCAACCCCGCTTTGATCTGTGAAATTATGAGTATGAGAGATCTGGAAATCAACTACAGGTCCCGCTGCTCCATATAGGTATTTCAAAAATGTATATTCTAGATATACTGGTATTGTAACCATTTCAAAATCAAGATTATGCACATAGGATGATCTATTCTCCATCCCGCAGTTTGGGCATGGAGCTGGTCTGTAAGAAACCTGGGCCATTGTATAATTCACACCTGCGTTAAGCCTGAATTTTTTGGCTATTCCTTTCGACAGAATCAATCCAAATTCAGATAGGTTTTCCATGTTTACTGAACTCGATCCTGTAAGCTGTATCTTCCTCGCTAACCGAGTCCCAGAAATCCCATAATATCCTTTGAGCTCTATTCCGGATTGAGCCATTACAGAAGTAATACAACAGAAAATGAAGAATATAAACAGTAGATGTTTTCCCATTTGGTAGGAATTTAATTGAAAAATATATCAATCGATACGTGAGTTGATTTCAATCCGCAACTAAACATGGATAAATCAAAAATATAAAAGGACATAAAAAAACGCCGACTTTTCAGCCGGCGTTTTCTATATGAATAAGTTAAGAAATCAAATTCTTACTTTTTTCCACCTTCCATTTGCTCTTTCAATTGAGTCAAAGCATCTAAGTCACCTAGGGTAGACTTCTCAGCTGGAGCTGATGAAGAAGTAGAAGTTTCAGATTTTTTCTTCGCCTCTTTCTTAGCTGGCTTCGCCTCTTCTTTGAATGTAGCAGTGTGAGAAAGAACGATTCTCTTATCGTCTTTAGAGAATTCAGTCACTTTGAAATCTTCAGAGTCACCTGCTTCTACAGAAGAACCATCTGCTTTCTCCAAGTTTTTGATGGTCGCGAAACCTTCTAAACCGTAAGGAAGCTCAAGAACTGCTCCTTTATCATTCTTAGAAACTACAGTACACTTGTGAACAGATCCTACTGGGAACACATTCTCAAAAGTATCCCATGGATTCTCTTCCAACTGCTTATGACCTAGGGCCAATCTTCTGTTGTCAACATCAAGTTCAAGAACAGCTACTTCAAGCTCATCTCCTACTTTTACGAATTCAGATGGATGCTTGATTTTCTTAGTCCAAGAAAGATCAGATACGTGAACCAAACCGTCGATACCTTCTTCCATTTCAAGGAATAGACCGAAGTTAGTCAAGTTTCTAACTACACCAGTGTGCTTAGTACCCACGGCATACTTAGTACCCATATCATTCTTAGTCCAAGGATCTTCAGTCAATTGCTTGATACCCAAAGACATTTTTCTTTCGTCCTTATCCAAAGTCAATACTACTGCATCGATTTCGTCACCAACTTTTACAAAGTCAGCAGGGTTTCTCAAGTGCTGAGACCAGCTCATTTCAGAAACGTGGATCAAACCTTCTACCCCTGGAGCAAGCTCCAAGAATGCACCGTAATCAGCCACGTTTACAATCTTACCTCTTACTTTAGAACCAACTTCAAGGTTAGAAGCCAATGAATCCCAAGGATGCGCAGTCAATTGCTTCATGCCCAAAGAAATTCTCTTCTTATCATCATCAAAGTCAAGAACCACAATCTGAACTTTCTGATCAAGCTGCAATACTTCTTCTGGATGATTGATACGTCCCCAAGAAATGTCTGTAATGTGAAGTAGACCATCTACACCACCCAAATCGATGAATACACCGAAGTTGGTCATGTTCTTGATCACACCTTCCAATACTTGACCTTTTTCTAGGTTGTTTAGGATTTCCGCTTTTTGCTTCTCTAGATCTTTTTCGATCAATACTTTGTGAGAAACAACAACGTTATCATTAGCGTGGTTGATTTTCACCACTTTCACTTCCATCTTCTTACCTACATAGATATCGAAATCTCTGATAGGCTTCACGTCGATTTGAGAACCTGGCAAGAAAGCTTCTACACCGTAGATATCTACGATCAAACCACCTTTGGTTCTTCTTTTCACCAAACCTTCGATCACATTGTCATGCTCAAGCGCATCTTCGATGTCCTGCCATGCACGTACGATCTTGGCTTTCTTACGGGAAAGGATCAATTGACCCAAAGCATTTTCCTGCTCCTCAATGAATACCTCTACCTCATCACCTGGCTTAATGCCATCTAGATCACGGAATTCACTCAAAGGAACCAAACCGTCAGATTTGAAGCCAATGTTGATGATCACATCTTTGTCATTCACTCCTACTACTACACCTTTGATCACTTCTTTCTCAGTGATTTCATTTAGTGTACCAGCATACATTGCTTCCATCTGAGCTTTTTGCTCTTTGGAATAGCCTTCTCCAAAACCTTTGGTTTCGAAGTTGTCCCAGTTAAAATCTTCTTTATTAGACATAATAGTATTGACTCTGAAATCCCATCAGTCCTCGAGTCAGGAGACTGCGGGTTTTTAGTTGTAAATCAATGCTTTAGACAGTTCTAAAACACCCCGATCACCCGAACGGACTGCAAAGGTACGTATTTTCTTTTATTTCGTAAATGCTTGATCAAAAAATGAATTATTTACATGCTCCTTTATTCATAAGGAATTAGAAAAATAAATTCAGGCAGCTTAAATTGAAATAAAAAGCCCCAGAGCGCTCCGGGGCTTATGCAAGCAAAGAGTTAAGATTAAATTTATACCCAAAATTACCAATATTCAGATAGCATGAAAATCCTTCAAGCAATTTTTACCATTTACTCACTAGTAATCTTTGCTATTTTAATGCTGGTTTTTGCTTTATTCATTATCATTCCTGTGCTGATCAGTGACCGAGCCGGGAATCTATCTTTTTTCTTTATCAGGATTTGGGCAAGGATTTGGTCCGGACTATCGGGATTTAGGTTTAAAATACATGGGAAGGAGTATATCAATCCCAAGCAGCCATACATCTTCATTTTTAATCACCGCTCTTTTTTCGATGCTCCTATCATTCCTATTGCAATCCCACAACAAGTAAGAGCTCTTGGAAAAAAAGAACTATCTAAAATCCCGGTTTTTGGATGGGTTGTATCAAAATTTGCCATATGGGTAGACCGGGATAATCCGGAATCTCGAAAAGAAAGCATCCCGAAGCTCATCAAATTTCTCCAAAAAGGCATATCTATTGTAGTCGCTCCAGAAGGCACTAGAAATGATAGTGAAAATGTATTATTACCATTTAGAAAAGGGGCCTTCAAGCTATCTATTGAAACTGGAATCCCTATTTTACCTTTTGCGATCATCGATGCAGATAAAATTCATAAAAGAGGTTCTTTATTACTAAGCCCCGGAAAAGTAAAAGTTTATTTCTCTAAACCGTTTTATCCTACAGACCAACATTCAATAGGTGAATTAACTGAAAAATGCAGAAATAGATTGGAGGCTATAATCCTAAGTCATGAATAACAAGAAGCACTTTCTAACATCAACCTAGTGAACGCTTAAAAAAATAAGATCTTTCAAAGCCTCATGTTCATTCCTTCCTTTGCAGTCTGAATAATAAAAGGTCCTACCTACTCCTTATTCATCAATAACCCCTCTCCTTCTTCATCAGCTGCATCAATAGTCAATTCCTCAAAAAGGACATATATGGAAAGGTAGGTCAATGGAATTGTCACCAATAAGCCTACAATCAAACATAGAAACCCACCAATATTGATCAGTAATAGCAACAGGAGAAATGCAAAGAATTTCCACCAATTGGTGTGAACTAATTTCCGACTGTACTCCATGGCTGGCCAGAAATCAAATCCTCCAAATAGGACAAATAATAAACTGAACACATATCCCACCCCCAGGTAAATCCCCGGCAAAATAAACACCACAAGACCTGCTATGATAAAAATCGCAGTGATAAGATTTACGATGATCAGCGGCAGAATATATTTAAATCCATCAAAGTAATTCTGGAAATCCACATACTCGTTTTGACTCATTCGGTTGGCCACCAAATAAAAACCGGCAACCAATGGAGGGGAAAGAAAGATGGAATAAATAAAAGCAAAGTCCTCCAAATACAGCGTAAAAAATAACTGTATAGTGGAAATCAGAAATGCGAAGCCTATATGAAACATGGCCCGGGCTTTGAACATTTCCCAGGCCTTATCTATGATATTCGAAATATTAAAATCTACTCCAGAATCAATGATTCTTTGAAGTTTAAGTTGGTCCATTATTAATTTTTAATTCGTAAACGCCTCCAAAATATCATGTTTGGTAATGATGTGAATCTGATTGTTCTCATCCCTCACCAAAACTGCTTTCTCCTTTTCTACCATGGAAGAAAGTACGTCCAGCGTACTATCCAATGCGACGAAATGCATGGATTCTTCCATTACATCGGAGACTTTCGCATCTTTCAATTCTGGGTTTTCAATAATTTTTGCCAATAATTTGTTGTCAGTAAGACACCCGACTACCTCTTCATTTTCCATCACAGGAATTTGTGAGACACTAGTTTTATTCATCAAACCAATCGCATTTCTCACTGAATCCGTTTTAAGGGTAGACACCAAATGGTAGCTACCTTTTCTTCCGGAAATAATATCCCTAGCTGTTGCAAATGTCTTATCTTCCAAGAACCCATGATTTCTCATCCATTCGTCATTATAGACTTTCCCTAAGTATCGAGTTCCATGGTCTGGAAGAATGATCACCATTTGATCTCCTTTTTTTAAGTTCTCTTTGGCCCATTCCAATGCCCCATGAACAGCTGATCCACAAGACCAACCTACAAACAGTCCCTCTTCTCTAGCTAACCTGCGGGTCATTACTGCTGCATCCTTATCTGTAACTTTCACAAAGTGATCTATCACATCGAAGTTGACATTCTTTGGGAGAATGTCTTCTCCAATTCCCTCTGTCAGATATGGATATACTTCCTTTTCATCAAAAATTCCAGTCTCCTTATATTTTTTAAATACTGAACCATAGGTATCGATCCCAACGGTAACAATATCCGGATTCTGTTCCTTAAGATATGTAGCCGTACCACACATTGATCCGCCCGTCCCTACACCTGCTGCATAATGGGTTATTTTGCCCTCTGTATCATTCCATATTTCAGGCCCAGTTGTTTCATAATGTGCTGCGGTATTGGAAAGGTTATCGTATTGGTTCGGATAAAAAGAATTTGGAATATCCTGATTCAACTTCTTTGCGACGGAATAATAGGATCTTGGATCTTCCGGGGAAACGTTAGTTGGACAAACAATTACCTCTGCACCTACCGCCTTGAGGATATCTATCTTTTCTTTTGACTGTTTGTCAGCCATGGTGAAAATACATTTATAGCCTTTCGCCACAGCAGCTAAAGCCAAGCCCATTCCAGTATTTCCACTAGTCCCTTCTATGATAGTACCTCCTGGTTTTAAAAGTCCTGCCTTTTCGGCATCCTCCACCATCTTCACGGCCATTCTATCTTTCATAGAATTGCCTGGATTAAAATATTCAACCTTTACTAAAACATCGCCTTTGATTCCCTTGGCGAGTTTATTCAATCGGATCATCGGGGTATTCCCGATGGTTTCAATGATGGAATTATAGATCATAGTCAGTTATATTTGGTATCCAAAAATACAGGAATTTTCTTGCCCTCCTGTCCGCTTCACCTAAAAACAAAATAAAATTCTGAGTTAAAAAGTTCTTTTTTCTAGACTTCTTTAAATTCTACCTTTTTAATCACATCCAAGGTTACATGAAGTAAAATAGCGGTTACAAAGGCTACTCCTAACACTAAAGTCAATAAACCAAACACAAACTTTTTAGTCAGAACAAAAATTAAAATACTGGCAACTCCTGAAGGAATGATTCCAAAAATAAATATTCCACCTATGAGCAAAGGCTTGATTAAGATCCGATCCCAACTTTCATCCAAAGCGATTTGCGGTATCAGATTTATGGAAAATCCAATTAAATAAAACCCTAGCATTCCCAGTAAAAACAAAGGGATGATCGCCCAGTTCAATTCTGCAATAAATACTGATGGAATAATCATTAAGCCAGAAAACAGTAAAATCTGAAAAAGATCCAGTTTGATCATATTCCAGAATTTTGCTGACCAGCTGGCTGGGATTAATATAAAAAATGGCTTTTTTAAATCTCCAACAGATGCCCTTCCAATACCAGCCATAAAGTAGAAAACAAAAAGCACGACCAGGTATCCGTAAAACAACTTATGCGAAAACCAATCAAACCTGGAAAGGATGGCAAATAGAATCCCCAAACCAGTCATGATTAATGAATAAATTCCAAAAAGAGGATGAAAATCCTGTCTGGAGCTATGCACGTAATTTCTCCAATAAAATGCTTTTGCACCCACCCCAAAGTCGGGTAAGGCCAACTGCTTCTTGGCATTCATACTAAAGGAGGCTTCAGAAGCTTGTTTTTTTCCTCTTACTTTTTCAATTTTTTCTTCATTGGACTTGGTAGCTTCCAATACATCTTCATAGTAATAGCCAGAAAACTGAATCACCAATTTTACGATGGTATAATAAGCCAATCCATAAAGCATCAAAAAGCAGGATGATAAAATGACGTTCTGATCCCAGACATAGCTCATGATCCCCCTACTCCAACCCACAATTGGAAAGAAGTTAAACCAAGGGGAGCTCACCCAGGAAAACATCCCTTGCCAGAATTTCTCTGCCATAAGACCTGGAATTAAAATCATCAAACCTAAAACTACCCCTAGTATAGACACTCCAGATTTGATGTAATTCATGATTCCATACTTGGTATGAAGTGTATAGATCAAAAATCTCAGTGGGAAGATCATAAAGAAGAAAAGTGCAAATCCCAAAACCAAGAAAACGATGTTGCCCGCTGTTAGTTCAAACTGATCTGCAAGTTGGCTAGCTCCATAAAATAAAAACAAAATACTACCTCCCAAAGCAGGAAGTATTGATCTTGCCATGTAGTAAATCAAAATATTTTCAGGTTTCACCGGTGCGGTAAATAATAAATTGACATCCGCCATCTTAAAGAAACTGATGTTCTTTTTCGTCGCACGATAAAGCTGGAAAACGAAAAACGACAAGGCCAGAATGGTAATCCCTCCGACCACATTTTGCAAGGCAAAATTCACTTCCGGAATTCCCTCCAAATCTGGAGTTTGCATTCCAGATTCTTCTGGCCTACTCTTCATCCGCATGGTATAGATAAAAAAGAAATAGGCCAACAATCCTCCATATGGCAAGAGCCTAAGTGGATTTTTTAGGATTAGTTTGATATTGTTGAGTAGGATTAAAATATCCTTTCTAAGGAGTATCCGGAATTCAAACATCTTTGGTAAGTTCTAGAAACAAATCCTCTAATGAAGTCCCTTCCTCTTGAACAAACTGTTGCTTAAGATTGGCAATCGTATCATTCCCTACAATTTTCCCCTCTTTCAGGATCATAATTCTATCTGCAATAGACTCTACACTATCAATCAAATGGGTACTCACTAAAATGGTTTTTCCTGCTTCCTTCAGATTCCTGAAAATTTGTCTGGTATTTTTTATGGCTTTTGGATCCAGCCCAATCATGGGTTCATCAAAAAACAAAACTTGAGGATCAGGAATCAAAGCACAAACAATAGACACTTTTTGTCTCATCCCTTTGGAAAGATCCCTTCCTAGTTTATCCTGTTTATCTTCAAGTTCAAATAGCTGAACCAACTCATCTGTTTTTTCTTTCCAATTGGGCACTCCATAAGCTTGACCGATGAATTGAAAATGTTCTTTGACCGTCAATAAATCATACACATATGGGGTCTCAGGAATATAGCTAAATAGTCTCTTAGCCTCCACGGATAAATGATCATACCCGCCAATGGTAATTTCTCCAGAAGTTTTTCTCAAAAGCCCCACTATGCATTTCATGGTGGTACTTTTCCCTGCCCCATTTGGACCCAACAAGCCGACTACTTCTCCACCCTTCAATTCAAAAGATAAGTCGTCCACTGCATTCTGTTTGCCGTACTTTTTTACCAGATTATTGACTATTAACATAAAAGTGAATTTGATCTTAAAACTAATGCGAACAAGTCTAGGTTTCTAAAATTTGGAATCTTTTTTGTTATTCTTTGAAATCACGTTCAAATAAACCACAGACAATGAAAAAACTTTTTGTAATCGCACTACTTCTAACGCTCTGCCAATATACCATGGCTCAGCATGCTGGAAGATTTAGAATGGGGATGGACTTAGGCGCTGCTATTCCCAAAGGAGGTGGCATAGGAGCCTTGGTAAACTTAGAGCCCAAAGTCAACTTAAAAGACAATATGAATGTTGGAATAAGATTTGGAATAGCTGGACTCGCAAAAGATGTGACCTACTATGATTTTACAGAAGATTACGAAGGGGAAATTTCTGCTAACATTTCTATTTCAGGCACCTTTGATTATTATTTTAATCAAGGGGGTACCCAATTGGCTCCTTACATAGGGGCAGGTTTTGGATATTACACTTTAAGCAGTGTTCAAATTGATAATGGGGATTTTGATGTGCCTGATAATTTCGGTGATCTAGAAGCTGATTTTAAATGGGCTCCTATGGTCAGAGCCGGGGTGGAATTAGGCAAGTTCAGAATGGGTGCAGAATACAACTTCGTCCCAAAAAGCAACTTACAAAATGCCTCAGGAGAGGTCATTGGAGAGGCAATCAACCAATATTTTGGATTTACTCTAGGATTCTATGTTGGTGGCGGAAGATGGAGAGGAATGTAACGGTTTATAACTAAAGTTTGAAAAAAAACGGCTGTTACCTTATTGGGAACAGCCGTTTTTTTGAAGTATCACGATTAATTTCTAGCTCCAGCAAGTAAATAGAGTACAGCCATTCTAACTGCCACCCCATTCTGAACCTGTTCCAGAATAATAGCATGCTCTGAGTCAGCAACATCTGAACTCAATTCCACTCCCCTATTGATGGGACCTGGATGCATGATTACAATCTCTTTATCCAACTCTTCCAACATTTTTCGGTTGATCCCATAGTAGAGTGAATATTCTCTTAAGCTTGGGAAGTATTTGATTTGTTGACGTTCCAACTGAATTCTCAAGACATTTGCCACATCGCACCATTGAAGAGCTTTTCTCACATCCAGCTCCACCTTTACTCCTAAGCTTTCTACATATTTTGGCAACAACGTGATTGGACCGCAAACCATGACTTCAGCCCCAAGTTTTTGAAGGCAGAAAATATTGGAGAGTGCAACTCTGGAATGAAGTATATCTCCAATAATGGCCACTTTCTTTCCAGCAACGTCTCCAAGTTTCTCTTTAATAGAGAAAGAATCCAATAATGCCTGGGTTGGGTGTTCATGGGTACCATCTCCGGCATTTACAATATTTGCCTTCACATTTCTACTCAAGAAATGAGGAGCCCCTGGGCTGGAATGCCTCATTACTACCATGTCCACTTTCATAGACAAGATATTATTCACGGTATCTACCAGAGTTTCCCCTTTTTTTACGGAAGAATTGCTGGAAGAGAAATTCACCACATCAGCAGACAATCGCTTTTCTGCCAATTCAAAGGAAAGTTTGGTTCTGGTAGAATTTTCAAAAAACACATTGGCAATGGTAATATCACGCAATGAAGGCACCTTTTTAATGGGCCTATTGATCACTTCTTTGAAATTTGCCGCTGTTTCTAATATTAATTGAACATCACTTTCTGTGATGTTTTTAATTCCTAACAGGTGTTTGGTGCTGAGTTGAGACATGATTAATTTTTATCTTTCTCTGTGATCCAAATTGCGTCTTTTTCGTGCCCTTGCTCCTTCCATTCTACAATTACATATTGGCTTTCCAGGGTATTGATTCGAATACCGTAATAGTCTGGCCTAATAGGGTAATCCCGGGTAAGTTTTCTGTCTACAAGCACCATCAGCTCTACTTTTTGTGGCCTTCCAAAAGCAATCATGGCATCCATGGCTGCTCTCACTGATCGACCTTTGTAAAGCACATCATCTACCACAATCACCTTTTTGCCCTCTACCAAAAAATCAATTTTGGTTTCATTGGCCTTTAGCGGCAAATCTCTTCTACGGAAATCGTCTCGATGGAATGTAGCATCCAAATAACCTGATGGTACTTTGACTCCTGAAATTTCTTCAAGCAAGGAAACAATCTTATCAACCAGCAATGTTCCTCTGGGTTGTAATCCTAAAAGTACCGTATTTTCGAAATCGTCGTGATTTTCGATGAGTTGATGACAGAATCTCCTCAGGGTGATGGCAATCTGTCCTTCGTCTAAGACTAGCCTTTTTTGCATGGGTAAGATTTGGGGGTAAATATAGGAAGAATTTCTAGTCTAGAGACTCTTCTGGCTGGTACAAATCACCGTCTACCAAAATTTTGGTAGCAAAGAAAACATCTCGAACCTGTTCTTTCCCACTTTCATCTTGATATCTAATTCTCTGATTTCCACTCAGTAAAAAATACCGATCATACCAGTGGACAAATTTCAAACTTTCCGGATCAGTATCTTTGATTCGCTCATTTTCTTTAATAAGCTCTAATTCAAAGTGCTGATTTTCAAGTATTTTTTCACCATTTCTGAAAAAACTTAACACCACATCCAAATTTTCTACGTAAACATGGTAAACATCATCTCCCACCACTGCCATTTCTCCAAATGGCTCCGAATAGGTAGTTGTAAAATCATCGTAGGTATTTGAATTATCCCATAATACATTCCCTTCCTTCGCAACCTTCGCAAAATGAGCAGACACATATCTATATTCAGTAGACACTTGAAAATTACTACTATAAGGATAGTTGTTTTGATAAAAGGGGTCCGCAAAATAAGGGGTATACCCCATCCTATTTAAACGATCATAGCGATATGCACTAGATGCTGAATACACTCCAGGTCGAGTATTTCCTCTCGAATTAACCATTGTGTAATGATCAAAGTAAACTACATAGGAGTCATCTGTAGTGTACACGTCTCGGATAGAATAGATATTTCGAATCGTTGGGACCTTCTCCTTTTCAAGATTTTTAATCACCTCAGCATCTCTCCTTTCTTTATCCTTTTCATCGAGGTAATTAAAAAAGTTAGGGAAATCTTCTAATGTGTATTTTTTGAATTGATACTCTCCAAATTCGTTGATATCCATGATATACATCCCTAAATACACATCTCTTTTATCATACCCATATGCACCGATCATGGCCTGTTGGTATTCTGACATAGGCAACAACAAACCATCTAGGATATCTTCATCTGAATCTCCAAAATTATCAACTTTGATTTCCCTCATTAGATTTCCTTGAAGATCATAGGTATTCAGCAAAATCTCTTTCCTTCTATTTTTCACCTCTCTACTGATCACAATTTCTATTTCCTTCAACTCCGGAATTTTTCGAAGTTGTAATACCTGGGTATTAGGATTATATATCCCCTGTACGGTCTGAACGGAATTTAAATTGAGATCAAAAATCTGGAGTACCGGATTTCTTTCTGAAATCCCTAAAAATAAGGCCTTATCCTCCAACACTAAAAATTCCACCAATTCCATATCCAATAAATTATTGGCATCTATCTCCAACCCCTTATTGGTTTCCAAATTGATTTTAAAAATATATTTATCCGAATTTGTTGAAGACCCTTTTTGCAATAAAAGGAACAGGAATCCTTTATCTACATCAAATCCAACAATATCAAAGCCTTCTTTTACCGGGAATTCAATAACTCCAGTACTATTCAGATCAAAGTCACTTTTGAAATACTGTAACTTCCTCCTGAAATTCAGACCTTTTTCGGGAACTGTGCGAAACGCAACTAGCCCATCTTCAAGTCTGGTCATTTCAAAATTTGGCTCATACATCTCCGAAGGCACTTCAAGTCGCTCAATGAACTTTACCTGTGCCCATGCCGAACCAATAAGGAATAAAAAAAAGAAACTTGTTAAGGATAATTTCATGAACTCATTTTAAGGATAATATCAAATTCGTCTTTTTGGAGAGACATTACAGAAAGCCTTGTTTGCCGCAACATCAACATTTCCGATAAGGCATCTTCTGATTTGATTTCTTTTAATGAAACGGGATTATTCAAGTCCCTGTTCACTTTCAATCTTACGGCTAACCAATCCTTATTGGTGGGATCTGGAAAACTTTCCTCCGAAACTTCTGCTATCCCCACTACTGCTTTTTCTTTCCCACTATGATAAAACATCACCAAATCCCCTAACTTCATATCACGTAAAAAGTTACGAGCTTGGTAATTCCTTACTCCATCCCAAACATCTTCTTTCTTTTTTTTGAAATCTTCCCAGGAATATGCCCCTGGCTCCGATTTTACCATCCAATAATTCATTTCTTTAGAATTAAATTTCAATTTTAAGTTAAGGTTTCGACCTTTAATTTGAAACAATAATTAAAGACATTTGTCTCATTCCAACATATAAAGAAAAGATTTTGGACCACAAGACTATCCTGAAAAAATTAAAATTATGTATTCAACTCATGGAGCTTCATGAGGAGAACTCATTTAAAATAAGAAGTTATCAAAGTGCGCTCAATTCCCTCGAACGTGGAGATCAAGATTTAATGGACCTAAGCGAAGAGGAATTACAAAAAATACCCGGAGTCGGAAAAAGTATTTTGGAAGCGATTCTTTCTTTGAAGGAAACAGAAACATTCCCTGCCTTGGAAGAACTCCTGGAAAAAACACCTTCAGGCGTTTTGGAAATCCTTCAAATAAAAGGACTTGGCCCAAAAAAAGTAAAAGTGCTCTGGCAAGAAATAGGAATCACCAGCACCCATGAACTAATGGAAGCCTGTCAATCTGGTAAAGTTGCCAAGACCAAAGGATTCGGGGAAAAAACCCAACAGACCATCATTGAAAATCTTGAGTTTAAAGCCTCAAACGAGGGAAAGTGGTTGTATGCTGATGTAGAAGAAACCATCCTTGCGTTATCGAAAGAATTAGAAGCACTTTATCAGAGATCAGAATTTGGGCTAGTAGGAGATTTTGCAAGAAAAATGGAAATCATTTCCTCTGCAGAATGGCTGATTGGGATGGAGTCTTTGTTCGGTGGCAAGGAGAAACTTAAAAATTGGGACTCCATTACCTGGGACATGTCCGCTTCAGGGCCATTTGCTTGGAGAGGAAAAGTTAATGACCTGGACCTTTTGGTAACAGTTCACTTTTGTAGCAAAAAGGAATTCGTATGTAAAAAAATACTTCTCAGTTCCTCCCCTGCTTTCTTGAGTGAATCAGTCACCGAAAAAGAAAACGTGGGTGATCTCCTCAATAAAAATGACTATTCCAATGAAGAAGAGTTTTTTCAAAATTACAAGTTGGAATTTATTCCTGTAGAAATGCGGGAAGGTTTTGGAGAAGTAGCCTTGGCCAAAGAACATAAGATTGGAAAATTATTGGAGGACTCAGATTTAAAAGGAATTCTTCACAATCATTCAACCTATAGTGATGGAAAGCATAGCTTAAAACAAATGGCAGAATATTGCCGAGATTTAGGCTATGAATACCTTGGGATTTCTGACCATAGCCGCACTGCTTTTTATGCAGGAGGATTGGAAGTGGAACGTATCATCAAACAGCACCAAGAAATCGATGAGCTAAATAAGGAATTGGCACCTTTCAAAATTTTCAAAGGAATAGAAAGTGACATATTACCCGACGGAAGTCTAGATTATCCTGATGATGTCTTGGAAAGCTTTGACTTCATCGTTTCTTCTATTCATTCTATTTTGAACATGGATATCAAAAAGGCTACAAACAGATTGTTGACAGCCATTGAAAATCCATATACGACCATCTTGGGACATCCCACTGGTAGACTATTATTGAGAAGAGCCGGCTATCCTATTGATCATAAGACCATCATTGATGCATGTGCAAAAAACAAGGTGGTCATAGAAATCAATGCCAACCCTTGGAGATTGGACCTTGATTGGAGATGGGTTCGATATGCTATAGACCAAGGCGTCATGCTTTCAATCAATCCAGATGCCCATGAAATGGATGGATATTCGGACATGAAATATGGAGTATTGACCGGTAGAAAAGGTGGCCTCACAAAAGTCATGACCTTAAATGCGCTTTCGAGAGAAGAGATTGACTCTTTCTTTTCCAAAAGAAAGGCTTCGATTAAATCTAAAAGCAAATAATCTCAGTCTTCGCATTCTTTACCTATCTTCGCCTTTCAGTTAAGAATTCAATTATGAAGTGGACAAATCAGCCAGACTCTGTATTATTGGAAAGGTCATTCCTTTTCGGGATAATCGGAATTGTTCTGGGAACTTTATCAATATTAAATAGCAAGTTTTATTTGGTTGACGCTCCTATGGGCCCATTAAATGGGGTGAGCTTTTCATTACAACTGGTAGCTATAAGCTTGGCTATTTTGGTTTTAAGAAAAAGAAAAGTTGACCCAAACATAAAAGAGAAAGCTCAAAAAATGATCGTGGTTTTAGCTGTCGCCTTTTTGTTTTTTATTCTATCTATGTGACCTCAAATTTCAACAAAACTTAAAAACCCCGAATCATTTTTGACTCGGGGTTTTATTTTATCCAAAAGACAAAATTAATCTGCCTTTTCTTTCTTTTTATTTACTGAAATAATCAATTCAGAACCTTCTCCAGGATAATCAGCTGTGATGACATCCCCTTCTGACAAATCACCTTTTAGAATTTCTTCTGCTATGGCATCTTCCAGGTATTTCTGAATGGCTCTATTCAACGGACGTGCACCATACTGCTGGTCATAACCTTTTTCAGCCAAAAATGCTTTCGCCTTATCTGTCAACTCAATTTGGTAGCCCAAATCAGTAATTCTGGAGAACAGCTTATTCAAACTGATATCGATGATTTTGAACAAATGCTCCTGAGTCAAAGAATTGAAGACCACGACATCATCCAAACGGTTCAAGAACTCTGGACTGAAAGCCTTTTTCAAAGCAGACTGAATAGTAGATTTTACCACATCATCCATGTTGTCTTGCTTAGCCTTGTTGGCAAAACCAATTCCAGCTCCGAAATCTTTCAGATCACGAACCCCAATATTGGAAGTCATGATAATGATGGTGTTTCTGAAATCTACTCTTCTACCCAATCCATCTGTCAATATTCCATCATCCAATACTTGTAGAAGGATATTGAATACATCTGGGTGCGCTTTTTCGATTTCATCGAGCAAGACCACTGAATAAGGCTTTCTTCTTACTTTTTCGGTAAGCTGACCACCCTCTTCATAACCAACGTATCCTGGAGGCGCTCCCACCAATCTGGATACGGAGAATTTCTCCATGTATTCAGACATATCTATTCGAATCAAGGAATCATCTTTATCGAATAGGTAAGTAGCAAGCATTTTTGCCAACTCAGTTTTTCCAACACCTGTTGGCCCTAAGAAAATAAAGGAGCCAATCGGCTTTTTAGGATCTTTAAGTCCAACTCTCGTTCGCTGAATTGCCTTCGTTAATTTCTTGATGGCTTCATCTTGACCAATTACTTTTCCAGCCAATTCCTCATTCATGTTGAGCAGTTTTGCTCCTTCATTCTGAGCGATTCTCTTCGCTGGAATACCAGTCATCATTGCAATCACCTCAGCAACATGCTCTTCATCGACTGTAAATCTCTTTGACTTACTTTCTTCTTCCCATTTAATCTTAGCTACATCAAGTTGCTCTAACAACTTCTTCTCTTTATCCCTCAACTGTGCTGCTTCTTCATATTTCTGAGACTTAACAACACGGTTCTTTTCTGTTTTGATATCTTCTACTTCAGCTTCCAGTTTAAGGATTTCCTCTGGAACATGAATATTGTTGATATGCACTCTTGCACCCGCTTCATCTAAAATGTCAATCGCCTTATCTGGCAAGAAACGATCAGAGATATAACGATCAGACAATTTCACACAAGCATCAATGGCTGCGTCGGTATAATTTACATTGTGGTGATCCTCGTACTTGTCCTTGATGTTATTCAAGATTTGGATGGTCTCTTCAGGTGAAGTAGCATCCACCATAACCATTTGGAAACGACGTGCCAAGGCACCATCCTTTTCGATGTATTGTCTATACTCATCCAGAGTAGTTGCTCCAATACATTGGATTTCCCCTCTGGCCAAAGCCGGTTTAAACATATTGGATGCATCTAATGATCCGGATGCTCCTCCAGCTCCCACTATGGTATGAAGCTCATCGATAAACAAGATCACATTTGGAGACTTTTCCAACTCGTTCATCACTGCTTTCATTCTCTCCTCAAACTGTCCTCTATACTTCGTGCCTGCAACCAATGAAGCAAGATCCAAAGTCACCACTCGTTTGTTGAATAAGACTCTTGAAACTTTCTTTTGAACAATTCTAAGTGCTAGACCTTCCGCAATGGCAGTTTTACCAACTCCTGGCTCACCGATAAGAATTGGGTTGTTTTTCTTTCTTCTGGAAAGAATCTGAGCTACTCGCTCAATCTCTTTTTCTCTACCGATGATTGGGTCTAATTTATCATCCTCCGCCATCTTGGTGAGATCACGGCCAAAATTATCCAATACCGGAGTTCGGGATTTTTCAGCACCTGCTTTTGAACTGCCAGAACCACTTCCTGTAGAACCAAATAATTTTGATCCATCCTCATCACCATCCTCTGCTTCTGCTCTTGCTCTAGGTGAGGCACCTCCATCAGATTGCATCTCCAACATTTCTTTTACAGAGTCATAATTGACATCAAATTTATTTAATATCTGAGTGGCAATGTTATCCTCATCTCTAAGAATGGAAAGCAATAGATGTTCTGTGCCAATAAGTTGGCTTTTAAATATTTTGGCTTCCAAATAGGTAATCTTCAATACCTTTTCCGACTGTCTTGTCAGCGGTATGTTGGCCATATTTTTCACATTGTGATTTGCGGTACCTTTTACGGCTCTTTCAATCGCTCCTCTCAATTCATCCAAAGGCACTCCTAGTTTTTTTAGAATGGAAACAGCTACACCTTCCCCCTCTCGTATCATCCCCAGTAAGAGGTGTTCCGTACCAATATAATCATGTCCCAGGCGAAGCGCTTCTTCACGGCTGAGAGAGATCACCTCTTTAACTCTGTTTGAAAATTTAGCTTCCATTTATTTCCTTTCTGATTGTTTAATATTCCTGTACGTATGTTACCGAATTTGTTTTAAAAACACAATCCTTTTAAGGATTGTTCATTAATTTTTTACAGAACTTAACAAAAGCTTTTTTGCTTCTGTTCCCATGCAAAACAACAGATCCAGAACACTTAAATTTGGCTCAAAGTCTGAGCCAAAAAGTTGGGCATAGGGTACAGGCAAGTAAAGTTCCCGCTCTAAAAACGAGCCTGAAGGCTTAATTTGCCCTCTTAAGTCCAAATCCACCTGTTCTTCATCTATCTTTTGGCAAACAGTCAGCTTGCCAGAATACCTTAACAGCTTGAGACATATTGTCAGCATTTCATAATTTAAATCCCATAAACTGGCATGTTTTTTCTCAAAAACAGGCTCGATATATGGAAAAAAAAATTCAAAAAAAGGTGCTTTCCCATAGGCCGACTGGATCCCTCTCACATGAATTTTCTGCCAATTTTGAGAATAATCTATCAAAACTTTGTTTAGAGGAAGTCTTGGTCTCCTGCCTTGAATGGGTATACTTAGGGATTCGACTTTATTTGCCAAGCGAATTCTAGTCCTATTTAGGTATGATTGCCGTTGGTATAATTCATCAGGTGACACGAGGATTTCATCTGCATCTACGACAGCAGTAAAAAACTCTAAGCATGGGATAAAATGTAAGTCAACTACGACTCTCTTCATAAATTTGGATGTTCTTTTTCTAATTTTGAACGGGAAACCTCCAATAAGATTTAGATGATATCATCCACATTTCCTAGCCCCTGTCTTACAATTTCCACTTCATCTCCCAAGCAGTCAAGAATGGTGGAACCCACATTTTGACCATACCCACCATCGATTACTACATCTACCAAATGTTCGTACTTTTCGAATATCAACTCTGGATCCGTGCTATACTCGATTACTTCATCTTCATCTCTAATGGAGGTAGATAACAAGGGTTGTCCTAACTCCTCCACGATCATCCTAGGTACCGAATGATTTGGAACACGGATTCCTACGGTTTTTTTATTGCTATGCAAAATCTTAGGAACTTGGGTATTCGCTTCTAAAATGAAGGTGAAAGGACCAGGGAAAGCCTTTTTCATCATTTTGAAAACTGGCTTGGAAATAACTCTAGTGTATTGGGCGATGTTACTGAGATCTGCACAGATAAATGAGAAGTTATGCTTTTTGGGATTGATTCCTTTGATTCGGCAGATTTTTTCTACCGCTCGCACATTGGTGATATCACAACCCAAACCATAAACAGTATCTGTTGGGTAGATAATCACTCCCCCATCCCTTAAGATATTTACGATTTGACTTATCCTTCTGGGATCAGGGTTTTCTTCATACAAACGAATAAATTCAGCAGCCATCGGTTAATTTTTAGCCCTATTGGTATTCCTACTTCGAAAAGCCTGCCAGTTTTCTAAAAGTTCATTATAAACTGGAATATCAGCAGGAGCCCAATTTAACAATCTTAACTCTTCTATTTCCAGCCAATCGACTCTCTCATGCTCCAAAACACGAATATCTCCTGATTTCCAGCCACATATAAATGGAATTAATTCAATTATTTTTTCTTCGGAATAGGCATACTTAGAAACTGTCAATTGGGAATATACAGAAACCTCCATCCCTAATTCCTCCTTGATTTCCCGAATTAAGCTTTCTTCTGGACTTTCTCCTTGCTCTAGCTTTCCTCCGGGGAATTCCCACATTCCAGGTTGGCTCATAGTAGAAGAACGTTTGGCCACAAGCACTTTATTTAAGTGAATTATGATCGCACAAGAAACTGATATGGTTTTCATGAAGTTAAATATAAAGGAAGGAAAAAGATTCAAAGTAGGAATTGACAGGTAATTCCTAGGAAAGGATTTTTCCCTATTTTTGAAGCGAAATGCAAACAGATAAAAAGAATAAACTATTCCTGGTATTGATCATCTCCTTTTCGGTGTTGGCCATATCTATGTCCTTTTACTTTTACCAGGTCTTTTTCAGCCCAAATGCTTTATTGGAAACCGAACAAAACTATACGCTGAAAATACCAAGTAATGCCACTTTCAAACAAGTGAGCAATCAGCTGTATGATGACAAAGTGATCAATGATGTGGTAAGCTTTTCATTTGTTTCTAAAGTCATGGGGTATCAGGAAGCAGTGAAGCCGGGATTATATATCATCAGTCCAAAGATGACCAATATTGAATTGGTGCGACATCTACGTTCGGGTAACCAGGCACCGGTTAGAATCACATTTAATAATATCAGAACCAAAGAAGATCTAGCGGAAAGGATTACCAAAAACCTGGAAATCGATGAAGATCAATTTTTGAGCCTAATAAAAGACTCTGTTTATATTCGAAAGTTTGATTTCGATGAAGAGACCATCATGAGCATGTTTATCCCAAACACTTATGAAGTTTGGTGGAACACCAGCCCTGAGTCTTTATTTGATCGAATGTATAAGGAGTATCAAGCGTTTTGGACTGCAGAAAGAAAATCCAAAGCTGAAGCCATTGGACTCAATCCAAAAGAGGTTAGTACGTTGGCGTCTATTGTTCAGTCCGAAAGTCAAAAATCCGACGAACGACCCAAGATTGCTGGAGTTTATTTAAACAGACTTCGATTGAATATGCCCCTACAGGCAGACCCTACCCTGGTTTTTGCTTTAGGAGATTTCACGATCAAACGAGTACTGAATGTGCACAAAGAAATAGAAAGTCCTTACAACACCTACAAATATTCAGGGCTTCCTCCTGGACCAATCAATTTGCCAGACATTAACTCATTGGAAGCTGTATTGAATGCTGAAGACCACAAGTATCTTTATTTCTGTGCAAAAGAAGATTTCTCTGGGTATCATGCCTTCGCTACCAATTTAGCACAACATAACGCCAATGCGAGAAGGTACCAAGCTGCACTGAACGCTGCCAAAATTTATTAAAATGTACACTTCAGAAACACAAGTTCGAGTTAGATACGCCGAAACTGACCAAATGAGTTATGTGTATTATGGAAATTATGCCATGTATTTTGAAGTAGGCCGGGTAGAAGCCATGAGAAATATCGGGTTTAGCTATAAGGAAATGGAAGAAAATGGAGTTATGATGCCCGTACTGGAAAGTCATTACACCTACCTTAAACCTGGAAAATACGATGAACTTCTAACCATTCGTACCACCATCCCAACAATGCCTGGGGTAAAAATTAAATTTGAGTACGAAGTATTTAATGAACAAAATGAACTGATTACCAAAGGCTGGACTTCTTTGGCCTTTTTAAAAAAAGACAGCCATCAGCCTACAAGACCTCCACAGAATTTATTAGCTTTATTAAATCCATATTTTTAGAAAAAGCAACTTGTGGTCAAAGAAAAGATTCGACTATTTCAGAATCGCCTGGAAGAAAAGGCTAAGTATTTTCAAAAGGTCCATTTTGGAGATCCAGATAAAAACCTATACGACGTAGGCCGGATTTTCGTACAGCAGCTTCAAAAGGATGACATTGTTGAAAGAGCAGGCTCTGTAGCATTTAGCTTTACCTTGGCCCTGTTCCCCTTAATTCTGTTTCTTTTAAACATTGTCCCCTATTTACAGGATATTTTCCCAATAGTAACCACTCAAAACATTCTGACTTTTGTTCAGGAAATATTACCTGGTGAACTGTATTCACAAGCAGAAACCACGATTATGGATATTGTATCCAGACCCAGACAAAGCTTGATTTCCTTAGGTTTTTTCTTCGCTCTTTTTTCTTCCACCCAAGGAGTGGTATCCATGATGAATTCTTTCAATTCCGTTTATCAAACCAAGGAAAATAGAGGTTTTTTTCAATCCAGAATCATTGCTGCCAGTATCGTTTTTCTTTTGGTTTTGACCATTGTAGCAGCAAGCACGGTGATGATTTTGGGTAGCGTGATCATTCAAAGAGTAGATGAACTTCAGGTATTTAATTCTGGATTTATGATTTTCCTTTTTTCTACTTTAAAGTTTCTGGTGCTATTGTTTATGTTTTACATAGCGACTGCATTTATTTTCAGGTTTGCTCCCGCTGTACATGATAAATGGAAATTCTCATCTACAGGAGCAATTTTGGGAGGGTTATTGATTACGTTGGGATTTTATGGCTTTACTTTTTACCTCAACAATTTCGCCAGTTATAATAAACTTTATGGCTCCATTGGTACTTTGATCGCTTTGATGCTTTGGTTATTGATCACTTCATTGATTGTATTGGTTTGTTTTGAAGTCAATGTTAGTCTGGACTTAGTGGAAGAAGAGAAGAAACTCAGGGAATTTGAGGAGGAAGAGGGCTACGAACCTATTATCACTAAGAATAATGATTAGGCATGTAGCCCCCATTCGATATGAGTAAAAGCTTCCTTTTATTTTGATTGACTATATTTAGATAGTTAATCATGTTTTAAGGCCCATCACCAATCAAATTCCAATGAAACCCCACTTCTTTAGTCTAATTATCACCTGCCTACTGCTAGCAGGCTGCGAAACAAACAATGTACCTTTAGATCAATCTGAAGAAATCAATGCTTGGTTTGATGAGGAATATGAAGAACTCCTACAAATGAGTCCTCTCCAACTAACTGCTCAAGGAAGAAAAGATCATTATTCTGAAATCGATGATATGAGCGAAGAGGCAGAAAAGAAAACATTGGAGTGGTTGAAGAAAAGTGTGGAAGAAATGCATGAGCAATTTTCTTTCGATCAACTAAACAAAGAGGCTCAACTTTCTTGGAAACTATGGGAATACCAATATGAACAGGCGGTGTTGAGTTGGGAGTTTAGAAGATCTGGCTACATTTTCAATCAAATGAATAGCATGCATTCTACCCTGCCTCAGATGCTCATCAATTTTCACAAGGTAGATTCCATTGCAGATGCAGAAGCCTTGTTTAATAGGTACACTGAAGTAGGCCGAGCAATCAAACAACTAATACAAAGAGCCAAGCTTCAAGCAGAATCAGGATACAGGCCTCCCAAATTCGCATATGAATATGTAATTCAACAATCTGAATCCTTGATTCAGGGACCACCTTTCATGGAAGGTGATAAAAACTCTGCCTTATGGAATGACGCCATTTCAAAAATTTCAAAATTAAAGGAAGAGGGAAAAATTAATGAAGAACAGGAAGAAAAACTTTTGAGTGAGGCAAAAGAATCTCTAATAAATGGCTTCAAACCTGCCTACGAAGAATTGATTTCCTGGTTAAAATCAGAGCTGGAACACCTTGAAGATAAGCCTACTGGTCTTAGCCGGCATGATAACGGGAAGGAATATTATGCTTTCCGTTTGAAAACCTCCACCACCACTGATCTTACTGCGGAAGAAATCCATGAGATCGGATTACAAGAAGTGGCTAGAATTCAAAACGAGATGCTTGCCATCAAGGACCAAGTTGGCTTCGAAGGAGATTTGAGAGAGTTTTTTGAATTTATTAATACCGACCCACAGTTTTTTTATCCTAATACAGATGAAGGCAGAATGGGATATCTTAATGATTCAAAAGCATTTTTGGACACCATTACTCAAAAACTACCTGACTACTTTGGAATCCTTCCTAAAGCTCAATTGGAAGTAAGAAGAGTAGAAGCATTTCGAGAGCAAGATGGGGCGCCACAACATTACTCTCAAGGAACTCCTGATGGAAGTAGACCAGGAACCTATTACGTTCACCTTTCCGATATGAAATCAATGCCGAAATCCACAATGGAAGGTGTCGCCTATCATGAAGGAAATCCGGGTCATCATATGCAAATTTCGATTCAACAGGAATTAGAAAGTATTCCAAAATTCCGAACACAGTTCTTTTTCAATGCATACGTGGAAGGTTGGGCCTTGTATTCAGAAGCTTTAGCGAAGGAAATGGGGCAATATAAAAATCCATACTACGATTTTGGTCGCTTAGTTAATGAAATTTGGAGAGCAATTAGATTGGTTACAGACACGGGGCTACATGCCAAAGGTTGGACAGAAGAAGATGCCATCAACTATTTTGCAGAAAACTCTTCTATTGCCCCAGGAGCTATCCAAGCAGAGGTACGTCGATATATGGTAATTCCAGGTCAAGCTACCGGTTATAAAATCGGAATGCTAAAAATTCAGGAACTCAGAGCAAAGGCAGAAAGTCAGTTAGGAAATCAATTTGACATCAAAAAATTCCATGATAAGATTTTGGAACAAGGAGCCCTTCCTCTGAATTTGTTAGAAGAAGAAATCAATCTTTGGATTACCGAAACACAGTCAGGCAGATAACTTTTGACGCCAAGAAAATTTTTCTCTCAAATAATCAGCACCTTAGAACAAAAAGAAAGAATCTGTTTTGCAAAACACATGAATTCCCCTACTTTTGCAATCCTAATCAGGGAATAAAACCTGATAACGACCTAGAGGAGTGGCAGAGTGGTCGAATGCGGCGGTCTTGAAAACCGTTGTACCGCGAGGTACCGGGGGTTCGAATCCCTCCTCCTCTGCACTAAGCCTGATACTGAAAAGTGTCAGGCTTTTTTTGTACAAACCGATCCAATCTCCAATCCATATTAACTTATAGTTAGGAGATTGCTATTTCTTTTCGAGAAAGTCTCTTTCCCTAAAAGAAACTTTTATCTTGGGAAACAATTATTTAAAAGCTTTTCTGTATGAACCATTCCCCATTCAAACCATTATTCTTTTCACTTCTTTTCTGTTTTTTAGTTTTCGAATCCTTTGCTCAAGAACCTGTTCCTTACACAGCTCCAATATTTGATATGGAGTGGAGCAAACCAAGTGTATACCCTGATCGAATCATCATTAATTTCGGAGCAAATCCAGCCAGCGAAATCAGTGTTACTTGGAGAACCAATGAAGAAATCGATACTGCTTATGTTGAAATTGCTAAAGCCACAGGTGATCCCAAATTTTGGGAAAACAAAGAGACCCTATTAGCCAACACGGAAGTTCTAGATGCCGACACCATCGAAACTGCAGAAGTATTGGCCCACTACCATTCCTTGGAAATAAAAGACCTAGAACCTAAAACAATCTATGGATATCGCGTTGGGGATGGAGAGCGATGGAGTGAATGGTTCCAGTTTGAAACTGCCTCCGACCAATTGGATGATAAATTCTCCTTTTTATATGTAGGCGATGCCCAAAATTACATTTTGGAACTCTGGTCCAGGCTTATTCGGGAAGGATTCAAAACTGCTCCTGAGGCTAAATTTTTCATACATGCTGGAGACTTGGTCAATACTGCACATAAAGAGCAAGATTGGCACGAATGGTTTACTGCAGGAGGTTTCATCCATAGTATGATCCCTGCTGTTCCTACCCCAGGAAATCATGAATACAGAGCGAAAGATTCTTTAGAAAATGCTGCCAAAGAAAGAAGTTTATCCATTCAATGGAATCCACAGTTTACTCTCCCTCAAAATGGTCCTGAAGGGTTAGAAGAAACGGTCTATTACATGGATTACCAAGATGCAAGAATCATTTCTTTAAATAGTAATCGTGAATTGGAAGTCCAAGCTGAATGGTTAGAAAATTTATTACAAAAAACTACTCAAAAGTGGATCATCGTCACCTATCATCACCCCATGTATTCTGCCTCTTCAGGAAGAGATAACCCGACTCTGAGAGAAATCTGGAAACCAATTTTTGACAAATACCATGTGGACCTTGCCTTGCAAGGACATGACCATAGCTATGCTAGAGGAAGGGTCTCACCTGGAGAAAATATATTAGAAGGGGTAAATCTCAGAGATCAAACCGGAACGGTGTATGTGGTCTCTGTCAGTGGAGGGAAAATGTATGACGTAGGCGGAGACTGGACAGACCTAGGAGCAACCAAAGATCGAAGTGGGGAAAACACCCAATTATTTCAGGTCATCACAGTGGAGGGAAATCACTTACTTTTTGAAAGCTACACAGCAGTTGGCGAATTGTATGATTCATTTGAATTGATCAAGACCGAAGATGGCCCAAATAAATTCATTGAGCTACGAGCAAAAGCCATTAATGAAAGAGTAGAACCAGAAAATTAAATCTGACCTCATCATAGGGCATAGGGTTGAAGAAATGAAATGTATTTCTAAGAATCCTATATTCATTCAACCACTCATCCAATGAAGCAATAGGTTCAACAAGGAATCAAAGCATCTTAAGGCTTAAAGTATTTGAATCTTTTATATTTGAGGGCTCAAAAAATCAGCATTTAATAAAAAAGTAACCTATTTACATTTTAGCATGACTAAAATCAGAATTCCAATTTTAAGCACCCTGTTGCTTTCTTTACTTTTTGGTTGTTCCAAATACAAACCTGCCACCACGTTAGATAATGATGAACTGAAGGCCTACTTCAGCCCTGCCAATGTCGACCCTAGCAATATCCCGGCAGACAGCACTCTACTTGACATGACCAACATTGCAGGCCCAGATATCGTGCCGAGTCCTGCTTGTTTGGCTGTGAGCCCCAATGGTGAAATTTTCGTGGGAGTAGATATGATGGGTTCTTTGGGTAAAGAGCCTGGAAAAGGAAGTATTGTCAAGTTGATAGACCGCGACAACGATGGGGTTTATGAAACTCATATTGAGTTTGCAAAAGCAGACAACCCACGTGGTATCATGCCTGTAGGAGATCAAGTCTTTGTCCTGCATACGGTGTTCAACGAAACTACCGGGGAAGCGGAAAGAATGGATTTAGTGGAGTTTGTTGATAAAGATCATGACGGTGTTGCTGACGGTCCTGCAAATCCTCTGATCAAAAACATTTGTTCTCCAGAATCATTAAGAAGCAGAGGAACGGACCACGCTACCAATGGCATCAGAATGGGTATCGATGGATGGATCTATGTAGCGGTTGGTGACTTTGGCTTCCATGAGGCAGAAGATAGAAGTGGCAAAAAGATGACCATGCTTGGTGGTGGAATCGTAAGAGTTCGACCTGATGGAACAGAAATGGAAGTGTATGCACACGGTACTAGAAATATTTACGATGTAGCCATTGACCCATTTATGAATATCTATACCCGAGGAAACACCAATGATGGAGGTGGATGGAACATTCGCTTTATCCATTATGTCCAAAGTGGAGAGTATGGCTATCCTAGCCTATTTAAAAACTTTACTGACGAAATCATTCCTGCCTTAGCTGACCTAGGTGGTGGTTCAGGAACAGGTTCCTACTTCATGGATGATGACCGTTGGCCAGCGGAATTCAATCACGTACCGATGATGGCTGATTGGGGTAGAAGCCAACTTTTCATTCACAGAGTAACTATGGATGGACCTGGTTTCACCCAGCAAGACGAACGGTTTATCAAACTTTCACAGATCACCGATGTGGATGTGGATGGATCAGGAAGAATGTTCTTGGCTGCATGGGATGGTGCCGGTTATAAAGGAAGCCCTGAAAAAGGATATGTAGTAAAAGTGGTTCCAAAAGATTGGACTTACGAAGCATTTCCTGATTTGAAAGCTGCCTCAGTCGCTGAACTTGGAGAATTGTTGAAAGCAGGTAATTCTGTGACTCGTTTCCATGCGCAGCAAGAGCTTTTAAAAAGACCTTTGGACGAAGTAGCTATGGAGGCTTTGAAAATTGCGCAAGACAAAACTTTACCGCTTCAAAATCGAGTAGCTGGTATTTTCACTTATGCCCAAGCGGCATGTACAAACGGAGTCGAAGAATTATTAAAGCTTAGCGAAGAAGATAAAATCCGAGAATTCGCGTTAAGAGCTCTTACTGATCGAAAGTCTTGTTTGAGCAATGTTCCCGAGGAGCCATTTCTAGCTGCAGTGCATGATGCTAATCCAAGAGTACAAGTAGCAGCTATTGTTGGGTTGGGCAGATTGGGCAAGAAAGATGCAGCGAAAACATTGCTTGAAATTAATGTTCCTGCTTCTGCAAAAATCCCTCAACCTGGAATAGAAGGTCCGCATGCCACACCAAATTCAGACATTATCTTACCACATTTGGCGGTGAAGTCTTTGGTGGAGCTAGACGCTGTGGATGCGACAGTAGAGGCCATCAGGACAAATCCCAAATTGGCACTTTGGACCTTAAGATACATGCATGACCCAAAGGCAGTTGAAGGCTTGATGAATGCCTATGAAGGATCAAGCGACCAAGAATTAAAAGATGAAATCCTAAGTACCTTAGCCAGACTTTATATGGAAGAAGCTCCCTATGATGGCAGCTGGTGGTGGAGTACCAGACCTGATACGCATGGCCCTTATTATAAAGGAATTACTTGGGATTCTTCTGATAAAATCAAAACATTCCTAGTTCAGGAATTTGAAAAGTCTAATCCTTCCAAAAAGAATTTCTTTGCAGGATTAAATGATCGAAATAGATTGGAAATCTCTGAATTGGGAACCGTTTCTGAGGAAGTAATTATCGAAGAAAACCCACAGGTAGACTTTGAAGCTATCAAAAATAAAAAAGGCCAGGTAGGAGAATCTTCCATCGAAGATGTAATCTTGGCTGTTGCTGCCATCAAAGGTGATCCTGTAAAAGGAAAAGCATTATTCACTAGCCAAGGTTGCATTGCATGCCATAGCATCGAAAAGGGTGATGTAATGAAAGGTCCGTTTATGGGGCAAATTGGTTCGATCATGAATCGTGATCAGATCACGGAATCCATCATGAAACCAAATGCCTCTATTTCACAAGGTTTTGCTTCTTTTATGATTGATACCAAGGATGGGGATACTTATATGGGCTTTATCACCGCAGAATCTGCGGATGAATTAACTCTTCGTGATATCACAGGAAAAGCGACGACCATCCAAAAGAATAACATCAGAAGTAGAAAAGAGATGGAAAATTCTATCATGCCTGCTGGATTAGCCAATTCGCTTTCATTTGAGGAATTAGCATCACTAGTTACTTATCTTCAGCAACAAAAATAACCAATAGGTCATTTTTACTTGAAAGGTCTCAATGGCAAATGCTAATTGAGACCTTTTTTTTGTCTTGATCTATTCTCATCCTTAAAAACATGATATAAATCACATCTAACGCTGATTAAAGGCACCCCCTATTAGGCCCTTGCAGGAGATTTCCTTGGTAATTTTGAACCTAAATTTTATTGGAACTATTATGAATCAAGCTATCTCTCCTCATTCTTTTCATATTCCTGTGATGGGATTAGGATTTACTGTGGACAGTCCGATCAAAGTTGCCAAGTATGGTATCTCCAGTGTGATTTCCATTATGGATGACCATCTGTTGGAAGATATGAGAAGAATCTACTCTGAAAAATTCGATCTTCCTTATTCTCCTATTTCCGAAAAAGAAGAAGATTTCAAAGCCAAAAGAACAACTGCATTTTTAGACCTGACCCAGTTGCTGGTGGACAAACAAATCCAAGAAATCAAAAATGCTATTCCTGAGAAAGGTCAATTATTCCAAAACTACATCGATCTACTTCCTGAAGCCCACCCACTGAAGCACTTAGCCCAGGAATTAATACATCAAGATCTTACCCCTCAACAGGTTGAAACCATAAAATCCATGATTCTTCCCGGAGCAATTGATGTCAACATCATGACCAAGGTAGACAAGATGAATTATGACCAAAATGGTGATTTGCTTCCAAGGGAATTCTCAGATGCTTTGGCCGCTTTAAGAGGTTTTGCTAACAGTAAATTATCTAGCTCTGTAATCTTTTCTGCTGGACTAAACCCAGCACTCTATAGCTATGCTGAGCAATTTGATTGCTTTTTCCCAACGCCTCAACATCCAAATTCTAAAAGTATTATTCTAAAAGTTTCTGATTACAGATCGGCCTTGATACAAGGTAAATTTCTAGCTAAAAAAGGGCTTTGGGTTTCAGAATTTAGAATTGAATCAGGATTGAATTGCGGAGGCCATGCATTTGCCACAGATGGTTTGTTGGTCGGCCCTATTTTAGAAGAATTCAAAACCAATAAAAAAGAACTGCAATCTTCATTGATGGAGGTCTACGAGAAAGCCTTAGAAGCAAAAGAACTAAGTGTGCCCCAAACACCTGGGATAAAAATCACTTACCAAGGTGGAATCGGAACTTCCAAAGAAGATAGCTTTTTACGAAATTATTACCAATTAGACGGGACAGGTTGGGGAAGTCCGTTTTTATTAGTTCCTGAGGCAACTTCAGTCGATGAAGACACACTCCAGCGAATCTTGAAAGCAAAAAAATCAGATTTTTACCTGAGCAATGCTTCTCCACTTGGAGTCCCTTTCAACAATCTAAAAACCAGCAGTGGAGAGGATCAACGCAAGCAAAGGTTAGAGCGAAATAGACCTGGAAGTCCTTGCTATAAAAAGTTCTTGTCTTTTAGTACAGAGTTTACCGATAAACCTATTTGTACAGCATCCAGACAATATCAAAACCTGAAAAGTAAGCAATTTCAAAATGGTGAAATTTCAGAAAAAGAATGGAATGAAGTGGCTGAAAAAGACTGCTTGTGTGAAGGGTTAAGCGCTCCGGCTATTTTATCCAATGGGTCCACTCCAAGGAGAAACCTAAATGCAGTGACCATTTGTCCTGGCCCTAACCTAGCGTATTTCAAAGGCACCTTTAGTTTAAAAGAAATGGTCTCTCATATCTACGGAAAATTAAACCTTAATCTGGATTCAGAAAGACCTCATGTATTTGTCAAAGAGGCCCAGTTGTATGTCAGCCATTTGAAAAAGGAATTTCAAAACCTTATCGCTAGTCCTTCTAGCAAGCAAGAAAATTACCTGGACAAATTTCAAAAAAATCTAGACCAGGGAATTGAGTATTACCAACACTTAATCCAAACAGTACAGCTAGATTCTGAAGAGATGCTTGAAAAAATGAAAGTTCAATTAAAAAACCTTCAACAGGAACTCAGTGTATTAAAACCCACATTAGCCTAATTGAATATCATATCCCTGTTTACCTTAAGCAGGGATATTTTTTTACTATATTTTTTTCATAACCTTCTAAAAACCTGCAAGTAGATTGGCTAACCTACCTAAAAATTCTACTTTAGAAGTTGGATTAGATTTAATCCTATCAGATGCCCATATACCTATTCAAAATGAAAAGACCTATTTATTCTATTCTACTAGCAGCAAGTGTAATTTTTTCCTGCTCAAAATCGCAGAAATCAAAACTTACAGATGCACAATATGCTCAATTGACGGAAGAAGAAAAGAGATCTTCCGAACACGCGCTTGATGGCATTGTGGTGGAGGATGAGCGGATTGAATTGACATTATTTGCTTCCGAACCCATGATGATCAATCCCACCAACATGGATGTAGATGATCGCGGAAGAGTTTGGATTACGGAAGCCTATAATTATAGATCGCACTTAAACCCAAGAAACCCGACCAATGAAGAGGGGGACCGAATTTTAATCATGACGGACACTAATGGAGATGGTGTGGCAGACGAATCAAAAGTATTCTACCAAGGAAATGACATCAATGCCGCATTAGGGATAGCGGTATTGGGAGAGAAGGTTTACGTTTCTGTCAGCCCCTATGTATATGTTTTCACGGATGCGGATGGAGATGATGTGCCCGAGAAAAAAGAAATCCTGTTTGAAGGTGTTGGCGGAGTTCAACATGATCATGGAATGCATGCTTTCACCTTTGGACCAGATGGCAAACTATATTTCAACTACGGTAATGAAGGTAAAGGTATTCATTATGCGGATGGCTCCCCCATCCTGGATCCATTAGGCAGGCCAGTGAACAGTGAAACACATCCCTATCGTGAAGGAATGGTTTTCCGAATGGATCCTGACGGCACGGATGTGGAAGTACTAGCCTGGAATTTCCGGAATAATTACGAGGTAGCAGTGGATAGCTATGGCAGAATGTGGCAATCTGATAACGATGATGATGGAAACAGAGGCACCAGAATAAATTACGTGATGGATTACGGGAATTATGGGTTCAAAGATGAAATGACTGGAGCTGATTGGAGAACCAGAAGAATCAACATGGAAGATTCTATCCCATTGCAACATTGGCATCTGAATGATCCAGGAGTAGTTCCCAATATGTTACAGACTTATGCGGGTTCCCCGACTGGAATTCTGGTCTATGAGGGAGATTTATTACCTGATGATTATCATAATCAACTCATTCATTCTGATGCAGGCCCAAATATCGTAAGAGCATATATCACAAAACCTGATGGTGCCGGATTTTCAGCGAGCATCAAAAACTTAATGAATGGAAATGGTAGAGACAACTGGTTCAGACCATCGGATGTGACAGTAGCTCCGGATGGCTCCCTATTCGTTTCGGATTGGTACGATCCAGGAGTCGGAGGCCATGCCATGGGAGACCAGGAAAGAGGGCGAGTTTATCGACTGGCGCCACACGGGGTTGATTACGATTTGCCAAAACACAATTATAACAACATTGAATCCTTGGTTTTTCTACTTCAAAACCCGAATAGAGCTACTCATTTTAAAGCATTTATGGCCTTGGTAGAAAAAGGGGAAGAGGCGAAAGAGACCTTGGAGACATTATATGCCGATGGGGACTCTAGAATGAGAGCAAGAGCCTTCTGGGTATTGACTAAATTACCGGAAGGAAACAATTTCATTCAATTAGCTTCTTCAGATCCTGATCCAAATATCCGTGTGGCAGCTATTAGAGCCTCAAGAATCAATCAGCTAAACGATCCTAATTTCCTTTTACGAATGGCGGAGGATGAAAACATTCAAGTAAGACGAGAAGTGGCTTTGGCCATCAGATATCAAAAAAATGAGGATGTTTGGCTGAAATTAGCCGCTTCCTACCAAAGTGGCGATCGTTGGTTCCTGGAAGCACTAGGGATAGCTGCAGATGGATTCTGGGATGAGTATATAAGCGCTTATTTAGCAAATAAGCAGGATTCTTGGATGCAAATTCCTGAAGCAACAGATATTGTATGGAGGTCAAGAAGCAGCCAAACTTCGGAATTACTAGGAAAAATTATCCTCTCTCAGCCTGGTAGAAATAATCAGCGCTACTATAGAGCCTTGGATTTTCAAGAGCCAAGTAGTAAAACCAAAGTATTGAAATCTCTATTGGCATCTGCTCCTGAAGAAGATCAGCTAATCATTTTAAGACAAATCAATTTTGATCCTACTTCCCCAGACAGGGAGTTGCTTTCTTTAGCAAAGAAAACAGCAGGAGACATCGTTGATGATCGCGACTTTCTGGATATCGTTAGCAAATACGGTATTTCGGATCAAAAAGAACGGTTAAAGTCACTTGTATATCAATCTGAAAACAATCGTCATTCTCAAATGGCGGCAATTATTTATGCCTCACTTTATGGTTTGGATGATATCAAAAATGAGTTTGACACAGGAGATCAAGTGAAAATCGTCACTGCCCTCGAGAAGTTTGGGACCATAGACAATGAAAATATGGCCAAACTGTTGGCTCAATATTATACCGATGAATCCAAGCCAGTAGAAATTAGAACGGCAGCAATGGAAGCCGCCAAGGGATATAATTCCGAACCTTACTTAATGGAATTGGCCAAAGCTGGAAAAATACCTGCGGATGTACTGCCCATTGCCCAGAAAATCCTCCTTTCCTCATGGAATGGAAATCTCCGTGCAGAAGCCAATGAATTGTTTGGAGACGCCGCTGGAAAAGAATATGACATGGCAAAATTAGTTGCCGCAAATGGATCAGTAGAAAATGGAAAAACCATCGCTTCCAATTATTGCCTTGCTTGTCATAAAATTGGAAATGAAGGGATTGATTTTGGACCAGGTTTATCTGAAATCGGAGACAAGCTTTCTAAAGAAGGACTTTTTAATGCCATCATCAATCCTTCTGAAGGAATGGGATTTGGCTATGAAACCCAATTAGTAAAAATGAAAGATGGAACGGAGTTCACTTGTATTGTCAATTCCAAAACGGAAAATGACCTGATTGTGAAATTGGTGGGTAGCAGTGAACAAAAAATCTATAAACTGGACCAGGTAGAAAGTGTCACGCAATTAGATGAATCATTAATGCCAAAATTCCCACTATCGGAATCAGAATTAGTAGATCTGGTAAGTTATCTGGAAACATTACGAAAATAAGTTTCCAAAAATCGGTTTTCAAATCCCAGTTTATGAAAATAGGCTGGGGTTTTGTTTTGGAATAATTGAATCAGTTCTAATCCTTATCCATCTTCCACCACCATGAAAACACTACTTTTTGGCCTCTTTTTTCTATTACTCTGTAAAATCAGCGCCGCACAAAGCCAAGAGAAAAACTTTATTTATGAATCTGAGACGCTGCAGATTGAACAGATTGCGCCACATACATTCGTCCATATTAGTTACCTCAATACGGATGATTTTGGAAAGGTAGCCTGTAATGGGATGATCGTGATTAACCAAAATGAAGCTTTGGTAATTGACACACCAGCCAATGGAGAAGCGAGCGATGAATTAATCAACTGGTTAGAAACTGAGCAAAAAGTAATTATAAAAGCGGTAGTTGCTA
Organism: Algoriphagus halophilus; assembly: GCF_900129785.1. Lineage (NCBI taxonomy): Bacteria > Pseudomonadati > Bacteroidota > Cytophagia > Cytophagales > Cyclobacteriaceae > Algoriphagus > Algoriphagus halophilus. Next base: position 332,715 of record NZ_FSRC01000003.1, on the reverse strand, counting down.
CTCATTTTCATTGGGATTGTCTGGGAGGATTGAATGAATTTCATGAAAAGGGAATTCCTTCATATGCCTCCGAAAAAACCATAGAATTGGCAAAAGCAGCTGCTTATCCAATTCCCGAAAATAGCTTTAAGAATAAATTAAAACTTCAGGCAGGAAATCAGAAAGTAATCAATCAATTTCTGGGAGAAGGTCATACAAAGGACAATTTTGTTTCCTACGTCCCTTCGGATCATGTCATTTTTGGAGGTTGCATGATCAAAACCCTAGGAGCTGGAAATGGAAATTTGGAAGACGCCAATGTTGCTGCCTGGCCTGAAACAGTAAAGAAAGTTAAAAGCACCTTCCCGAAAACTCAGGTTGTCATTCCAGGTCATGGCAAAATCGGAGGAGTTGAATTGTTGGATTACACCATCGAGCTGTTTTCAAAATAACTAAGTACAGTTTTTCCTGTCATAAGAATACTTGATGAATTCTTATGGTTGTTTAACTCGAATCCTTTAATGCAACAATGTTGCATTAAAGGATTTTTATTGTACCTTTGGAATTCAATCAGGCAAGAAATGAGACAGAATAATTTTGAAGTTATCATTATAGGTGGGAGTTACGCAGGATTAGCAGCAGCCATGGCATTAGGCAGGTCTTTGCGTCAAGTATTAGTCATCGATGCGGGTGAACCCTGCAATAAGCAAACTCCACATTCACATAATTTTTTAACACAGGACGGGAAATCGCCTAGAGAAATTTCTTCCATAGCCCGGAAACAAGCGGAAGCATATCCAACAGTCCAATTTACCTCAGACTTAGCGGTGGAAGGAAATAAGATGGAAGAAGGGTTCGAAATAAAAACGAAGAAAGGAAGCATCTACAAATCCAAAAAATTAATTTTGGCAACGGGAATTAAGGACTTATTACCTGCTATTCCTGGATTGAAGGCATGCTGGGGAATTTCTGTTATACATTGCCCCTATTGTCATGGTTATGAGGTAAGAAACCAATCCACAGGGCTTCTGGCCAATGGAGATTTTGGATTTGAGTTTGGCAAAATGATTACCAATTGGACCAAAGACCTGACATTATTTACCAACGGGAAATCTACACTAACTGAGGAACAAACCTCCATATTACTTAGTAAAAACATCAACATTATTGAATCCCCAGTTAAAGAGCTAACCCATCAAAATGGAGCGCTGAAATCCGTCAAATTGGTTAATGGAAATGCTATTCACTTAAAAGCGTTGTATGCCAAACCAGATTTTGACCAAAATTTAGGCATCATCAGTTCCCTAGGTTGTGAGTTGAAGCAAAATGGTTTCCTTGAAGTGGATCAATTCCAAAAAACAACGGTTGCCGGAGTTTATGCATGTGGAGACAATACGAATATGTTCAGATCAGTTGCCTTTGCTGTTTCTTCAGGCAACATGGCTGGAGCAGCTTGTAATAAAGAATTGATTGACGAATCCTATTCATTATAAAAAAATCAGCCGTCCGGATTTGATTGTAAATCCGAACGGCTGAAAACTTTTGGATTAAGAGGGATCAGAATTAATGTTCGACCGCTTTTTTGATCCCATTGTAAACATCCTCTTTTAATTTCATATCTCTATCAAATGGCAAGGGGTAATTGGTTCTGCCTCTCACAGGGAAATTATTTAACCAGGATCTACCATCATACAATCCCCAAAAAGTAACCCTGCTGATTTTATCTTTATGCTTTTCAAATAATTTGAAAATTTCCTCATATCGTTTCGCAAGTTGCACCTTTCCTTCCGGTGTGATTCCTTCTTTGTAGGGATTGAATTCAGGAGAATTAGCATAATTGATAGTTAAATCTGCCCCTTCGGAATTTCTTGGCCTTGGCAACACGTCCACATCTAATTCAGTGATGGCCACTTGAAACCCAGCCTCAGAAATCTCTAAAATTCCTTTTTCAATTTCTTCAATGGATGGTCCATTGACTGTATAATGTCCTTGCATTCCTATTGCATCGATCTGAATTCCCTCTGCTTTCATTTCCTTGGCAAAATCGAGAATTCCTTTTCGCTTGGAAGCTCTCCAGACATTGTAATCATTGTAATAAAGTTCGGCTTCCGGATCTACTTCATGTGCCTTCTTAAAAGCAGCTTTGATAAAATCTTTTCCTGCAATTTCAAACCATCTGGATTGCCTAAAAGAACCATCTTCATTAAATGCCTCATTGACCACATCCCACCCTTTTATCTTTCCTTTGTATCGGCCCATCACTGTTTCGATATGAGCTTCCATTCGATTAATCAGGGCCTCTTTATCTAGCTTTTCTCCAGTCTCGCTTTCAAAAACCCAATTCGGTACCTGCTGATGCCAAACCAAGCAATGTCCAATAGTAAAAGCTCCAAGTTTTTCTCCTAATGCCACATATTCATCTCCAAATTGAAAGTTATAGGTTTCGAGTTGGGGATGAACCAAAGCCCACTTCAATCCATTTTCCGGACTCAAGCTATTAAAATGGGAACTAATCAAGGCATACTCTTGAGTAGCCTCGGGAGCAACCTGCCGTGAATTCAAAGCCACCCCTATGTAAAAGCTATCTTCAAAAATATCTTTCAAACCTTGCTCATTGGGTTTTTGAGCCGTCAAAAGGATGGCTATTGCTAAAAAAAGAAAAGTATTTTTAATCATAGGTTCATAGGTTCTAAGTGTTATAAAATCTGATATCAGAAATCCTACCTCTTAAGAACCACTTCCTTTAAATTGGTCTTCTTTGTAGGCAAAGAGTACATTGAAAGTCGTCAAAGAGCCATAGCAACGAGTAATATATTGCTGTAAGTGTACCCGATCTTCATCATCCAATTTAGGATGATTATTGATGTTTTGTTCTAATACCCGAAGTTTCTCCCTCACCATCACGATTTTGTGAAAGAATGTGGCCATTGGAATCTCCTTGGCCTGTAGGTTTTTATCATTGGGTTCAAAAACCACATTTCCACCCATCCACTTTCCACCTAAAGGAACAATTGGAGCTCGCTCAGAAGTTTGATTTAAAGCCTCTCGAATGGCTTTTTCCACATCCTTCATTGTCAACATGGGGAAGTCAGGAACTTTTGCTTCTTCTACGGTAAATCCCTCATAATCCCTCGCTAAAGTCTTCACTTCTTCGGAGTTGTAAAAATAGATTTTGTAATAAGTTTCATCCACAGATAGAATCATCCCTGTTCCGAATTTCGGATGGCTGAGTTTACTTCCTGGAGCTAATTCACTTGCTGTTGCCATATTTTTAAAAGATTTAATGAGTCAAAATAATGATTTTGGAAGAATTAATCAGATGAAAAAATTCAAACGGCGAAGAAATAAAAATCTTCGCCGCATTCAAGGTTCATCTATTAAAAAGTAGATCATAACCAGTTTAAACATTCACCAATTCTCTTCTGATTTTCACTTTTCCTTTCTTGTCCTTTTTCTTCCTGCCCCACCAAATTAAAAAACCTGTCACCGGCAAAGAGGCTATGATTGCACTCAGACAAAATGCCAACACCTTTCCTGGTAATCCAGCAATAGCACCAACATGCACATCATAATTAAGACGCATGACTTTTTGCGCGAAAGTGGCTTCTTCCAATCGATTGTAGAAATGATCTACTGGAAGCTCTTCCAACGTATGTTGATCAAAATATCGATAATCTGATTTCCAATAAGTAGAAGCATCAGGATTGGCATTGGCAGCAATGGCGGCCCCTTCATATTCCGGGGGATGAACTTCTATCCATTCTGCATCTGGATAATAGGCGTTCATTTTCATCCATACTGCATCCAATACTGGAATATCATTGGACCAAACCTTAGTAGAATCAGAAGGGGGAGTGTAATATTCCACAAATTCCTCGCCCCCAGACAAAGCGGAGTATAAACCACTTCTAATCCAACTAAAACCCCAAACCAATCCAGTTACTGAAAAAACAAAGGCAAAAATCATTACATAAAATCCAAGCACCTGGTGCAAGTCATAGTTCTTCCTTCTCCATCTTCCAGACCATTTGATTTTCAGGCTTTGCTTGAGGTTACTTTTCTTTTTAGGCCACCAAAGAATCAATCCAGAAATTACCATAAACAAAAAAATCAAGGTAAATGAAGCTACCACTGGCTGGCCGATTTCTGGAGGAAGCCATAGATAAAAATGACCATCTAATACCACTCTAAAAAAATCTGCGTATTCATCCTTGAGTTTTAGCACTTCCCCAGAGTAAGGGTTAATATAGGCAATCTTGTAATGATCATTCCCCTCCCCATAGCTAAAGAATATTGCTTGAGCAGACCTTTCACTGGTTGGATAAAGTACCGCATGAAGATGTCCTTCCGGAAAAGCTTGATAAGCTATTTCACTGATTTTACTGGGCGGCAATACTTCTTTCTTCTCCGATTCTACAAAAAGAAAAGAATAAGTCAAATCCTTGATTTCTGCCTGGAAGGCATAAATACATCCAGTAATAGCGACAATAAACACCACCAGCCCGGAAGAAAGTCCGAGCCATAGGTGCAATCTATTGATGATCTTTTTGAAATTCATTAAAATCGGTAATTAAGGCTGAGCGCAACATTTCTTAGATTTTGTGGAGTCACAGTGGACCATCCAGAATAGTATTTCTGGTTAGTAAGATTATTTAGTTTTAGGGTTAAGAAATACTGTGAACCTGTATATGAAATCGATGCATTAACCACTTGATACGCTGGTAAGGCAAAAGCACCGATATTATCCCTGTTTAGGGTCAAAAATTCACTTGCTGCATTTCCACCAAAACCTAATCCAAATCCTTTCAAGGCTCCTGCAGAGAAGTTATAGCTTGCCCAGAAATTGACAAGGCTTTCGGGTCCCGCAGACTCAGGGCGCATGCCCAAATACCCACTTTCGGGAAAATCTTCAGTTACTTTTGCATCATTGTGACTAAAACCAGCGACCAGATTCAAACCCTGAACAGGGCTAGCGATCACACTCAGTTCAACTCCCTTGCTCACTACTTCTCCCCCCTGAATGGAATTGTTTACGTTGGTTGGATCAGTCATAACTCGGTTACTTACCTTGATATTGTAATAACTCGCTGTTGCTGCAATTTTATCTCCTAGCAAATTGGTTTTGAATCCAAATTCATATTGGTTGGCTTTTTCAGGGTCAAAAACTTTAAACCTAGGATTGGTGCCATCTTGATCGGAAACGGTGGTTGGAGCAATATTTTGAAATCCATTCATATAATTACCGAAGATGGAAACCTTGTTGGGGATCAGTTTGTACACTGCTCCGAATTTCGGAGATACAGCTGTTTGTGTATTTTGATCACTATCAGTTCCCCAAGCTTCATTTTTAAAATGATCCACTCTGACACTGGCCATCACTGAAAGTTGAGAAGTTAATTCAATCACATCTGACACATAAGCACTCACTACTTGAGTCGTCCCTGTGCTATTACCCTCAAAGGTATCTTTCAACAATTCATCCACTCCAGCTTGAGTCAACACACCTGTATCATTTCCGTCTGAAAGCGTAACAACGCCATTTCCAACCCAACCTGTGCTACTGTTTTTGATGTCCTGATCGTAGTAATCCAACCCTAGGATCATTTTGTTTTTAAAAGAACCGATTTGAAAATTGCCTATAAAATTCTGCTGAATATCTGTGGTCAAAGTCTGCCCATTCCTATCGGAAATATATCTGTAAAAAGAATCTCCATCACTTCCATCAAACAGGTAATGGTAATAACCATCTGTTTTGGTATAGCTTCTAGAAAGGACAGTTTGTGAGGTCCAGTTATTAGACAGTTGATAGAAGGCCTGGGCTTGAAGTGCATAAGAATTATTATTGATACTTAGCTCATCACTCGTAAAGGATCGCTCATAATTTCTTTCAAACAGGTCAATTGAATCAAAAGTCAAAGGATTTGATCTGTTCAAAAAGATCATTGGCGCATTTACCGAATTGGAATTCAAAAACTCGGTATTAACTAGAAAAGTCAATCTTTCACTAGCCTTAAATTTGAAGGAAGGAGCAACAAAAAAAGAGGTTTTTCCTCCAGCATCCTGAAAAGTATTGTTTTGCTGATAGGCAGTATTTACCCGCATGGAAGCATGCTCGTTTAATGGCACATTCACATCTCCAGTGATCCTGTTGAGACCGTAATTCCCTGTAATAAACCCTACTTCCCCCTTGAAATTGTCTGTAGGTCTTTTGGTGGTAATATTGATTAATCCCCCATAAGAAATCACAGAACTTCCAAATAGGGTACCTGAAGGACCTTTGATTACATCTACAGTTTCAATATTTGCAGGGTCTAAGCCTCCGTTATTTAGGCTGGGCATTCCGTTTACCATGGTTGGCTGCACAGAAAACCCTCTCATAGAATAATATTCTGCCCCATCTCCTCCACGTCCTGTAGATTCCCATAAACGAGTTACTCCGGTGGCATTCTTTAAGGCATCATTCATGTTGGTGACTACCTGTTCTTTCAAAAGTTTTGAGCTTACGGAATTGTAGACCTGAGGATTCTCTAAATCTGTCAATGGTAATTTTGCAACCGTAAAGTTACTATCGGAATAAAACCGATTGGAGCTCATATCAGTGACAATGACTTCATTTAAATCAGTGGAGCTTTCCGATAAAATGAAATTTAATGTAAGCGTCTCTCCTTCCCCTAGAACTACCTGCTTTTCTTGTTTTTCAACCCCGACAAATGAGGCGAAAATGGTATAATTCCCTGCAGAAAGGTTTTTGATTTCATAAAACCCTTTCCTATCAGTAGAATTTCCCTTAGCAAGTCCCTTTACACCTACATTTACAAATTCTATTGGCTGATTATCGGAGGTAGACACAAGTCCGCTGATACTCCCGTTTTGTCCAATAGCATGGAAAGTATTCAGCAAAAAGCTGGTGAACAATAGTATAAATAGTCGATTCATATGGATTAAGATTTCAATGATGCGACAAAAATATTATTTGGATTAATTCTAAACAAGTGTTATTTAGAATTAATCTAAAAAAAATTAAGAATTGATTTAAGCGGCTAACTAAACTTCTTTTTAATCAATCTTTTATCCATCTAAAGCACTCCTCAAGAACAAACACTATATTTATTATTAGGATCACAACGACTTCCATGAAAAGAATACCCTACTATCTAATTCAAGGGATTTCCATTTTTCTTGGTTTTACTTTCTGGGGAGCTGGAATGGCAAAACTTTATTATGAACACCAGTTTTTTGGATGGATAGGCCCTGTTTGGTTAATTGATGAGTTAGCAAAACATGGCTTGGGCTTATATGGAGTCTTTATAGCCTATTGCCAAATTATTATTGGGTATCTTTTAGTAACCACACGTTATAAGCTTTTGGGCAGCATCATGATGATTCCAATGATCGGTAACATATTAATGGTTACTATTTCATTGAACTGGAAAGGAACCCCTTTGGTGTTGGCTTTTTTACTGTTGTTGAATTTTATTTTATTGATCCAATACAAAGATTTTTTTCGTCCTTTAATTGATGAGGGCAATACCAGCTATGATGTAAAAAAGAGACCGCAAAGAACCCGAGTTGGACATTTAGTTTGGTTGGCAGGATTGGCTTTGCAAATTATCTCCATTCAGATTTCTTATTTCAATTGGGTCTTGGCCTGTACAGTGGTGATTATAGGACTGATATTGTCATATTTGAGTTTTAAAACAGACCAAAACACAAGCAAAATCACGAAATTGTAATGCATTCACTTTTAATTACTTAACCAAAATATTATGAACATTCATCCTTATTTAAATTTTGACGGTCAAGCTGAAGAAGCAATGAATTTTTACAAGAAGACATTGGGTGGTGAATTCGAGGGAGGAATCAATTACTTCAGTGAAATCCCTGGCATGGAAATCAGCGAGGAAGAAAAGCATCGCGTAATGCATATTACACTTAAACTTTCAGATGAAGTAAAAATTATGGCCAGTGATAATATGCCGAGTATGGGACATCAATTAACTGTGGGCAACCATAATTATATTTCTTTGATGCCGGACTCCAAAGAACAAGGAAATAAATTCTTTGAAGGCCTATCAGAAGGAGGGAAAATAGAAATGCCATATGAAAAAGCATTTTGGGGAGCGTATTTCGGAAGCTTTACCGATAAATACGGAAATGGTTGGATGGTCAATTATACGCTGAAAGAAGGGGAAGAATAAAAGAATCCCTTAAAATGCCTGAAATTATCTTTCAGACATTTTTTTACCCATTTTTTTTCATTTAATCCCTACACACCATTTGAAGATCATGAAAACTCATCTGGTACATACAAAACTGTAACTTATTTATTACTAAATATTTACGGATCTTTTATATTATTTAAACAGTTAGTTTTTAAGAATGATATTCCTTAGATTAAATCATTCTTTTTCAAATTTTTACTTTTAAACATCTTCTTTCATGTCCTATTTAAATTCGCCTCGACTGACTTTTTCGGGGCAGTTTCAAGCTGATCCATCCACCGTTAACAACGACCCCACTCACTTTAATAACCAAACCTTCGAGCCTGATTTTCAAAAATGGGGGCTTGGTGCAACCAATGGATGGTGGAATCCTGATGGTACCGGAAGTTGGAGGTTTTTAAGTTGCACCGTGCAAGGCGTCACCTACCTAGATGGAACCTCTACATCAGACCCAAAAGAAGATCCCGTAATAGGAATGAGTATCATGGATTCCAATCAAAAGGTGGCAGGAAAAATTGTCGATTTGGATTCCCAACAACAAATGGTATCTGCGCTTTGGGGATTGGTAGTGCGTTTAGTAGCTGGTGATCAAGAGATTATAAAGTCAGATTATGAAGTTGCTTCCTTTACCAATATCTGGATGAAACGAGCTCCTGAATTAGGAGGAGATACCAGAGCTGCAGCCATCTTCCAATCTACTTTAACCAATATCAACTGGAATATTGAATCTTGTAATTCAAGGTATTTAAAGGAATTATTTGAAGTCAGCAAAAATCAACTTTCTATACAATTTACAACCGACCTCTATGATATGGATCATACCTCTCCTGCATTCACCATTGGAAGAATCGTAGGATCCATTGGACCTTATTTTGAAGGAGAACCAAAATATTTCACGCAAGGCCGTCCACTGTTTCCTCAGACCAGCACTATCAATTATGCCAATGCCATTATTGACAAAAACTTAAATCAAGTGGTCATCGATTTGGCCAATTCCTTTCCCATCTTTCCAAATGGCACCATTAAGAACACTTTACCTTTAACTTTAGGAGTAAATACCGGGAAAGTGGGTTTTGATGACATCACAAAAATCGGAGAAATACATCTTGCAGATCCCAATTGGTACAAAGGCCAATCAGGTATTAACACGATTCCTCTAGGGCCCAACACCTCCTTGGTAGAAGAAAACCCTTTGGTTATTCTAAACTCCGAGGGGGAGGTGATTTTTAGAGAAAGTGAGGAATACGTCTGCGCTGATAAATTTGTTTTTTATTTAAATCCAGAGGAAGAATGCCAAGTTAATTTTTATGCGAGTAAACTGGGAAAACCATTACCTGACAAAGAAATAGAATTCCAATTGATCGATAGCCCATTCGGCCCCACTCCACCGGTAGTAGGAGTTCCCAAATCTGCAATGGTTTTCCCAAAAACAATAAAAACCGATACACTAGGCAAAGCAAGCCTAACTGTAAAAGCCAATGATCCTGGCAACCCAAGGGGATACATTGACGGACAGGTTTATGGAATCTCCTATAATTTCAGCGATGGCTATTTCTCAGAATGTAATCAAAATAATTTCCTGAGCTTCTTGGTATTTGATTCGGTAGATCCAGAAAAAATAGCTAATCCCACTTGGGAGGACATCCAACCTATCATGCAGCAATACGCCAATTTATATCCCTTGATGTCAAAAGGGATTTTTAACCTCGCAGATCAATCAATTGTAGACAAGAATGCGGAGATCCTACAATTTGTTTTTAGTAAAGACAAAGAAGACCCCAATTACATGCCGGCAACCCGGGATCTTTCCAGAGATAAGTCTGCGATGATTATCAATTATTTAAACGCTGTTATTTCAAAAGCAGGAACGAAAGATTCCATCACTTTTAAAAAATTATAACCCAAGCACCATGATTTTTCTCAAAGCAATAAAAATAGACACCCTAGATGACCTTCGTTCGGCCATTCAAACGGCAATCGAATTAGAACATTCCACCATACCACCGTACCTGACCGCAAATTTCACCCTAGCCAATACAGGAAATGATGAGATTTCGAATCTGATTGGGTCGGTCGTGGGGGAAGAAATGCTTCATCTCTCTATCGCATGTAATCTTCTCAATGCAATAGGTGGATCACCCGTGCTAAATCAACCAGGTTTTATTCCGACTTACCCTGGCCCACTTCCTGGAGGCGTAGATTACGGACTTACTGTTCCTTTGGAAAAATTTTCCCTTTCATTAATTAAAAATGTCTTCATGTCGATAGAAGAACCAGAAAAACCAATTCCTATTAAATCCATGGAGTTGCAGGAAGATACTATGACAATTGGGCAGTTTTATCAAAAAATCAAGGAAAAGATCTCCCTTTTGGAAGGGGAAGCTAAAAAATCGGGAAAAACCATATTTACCGGAGATCCTACCTATCAGCTTACCTATGAGAAATTCTTTCCAAAGAATTTATTATTCCCAATTACTGATGAAACAATGGCATTTCAAGGGATAGATCTTATCGTTGACCAAGGAGAAGGAACCAGTACAGATCCATTTGTAGATGGAGAGGATTCTGACAAAACAGAACCTGCGCATTATTACCGTTTTGAAGAAATCTACAAAGGAAAAACTCTAGTCAAAGACCCAAGTGCCACTTCTGGTTATTCCTATTCCGGAACCCCAATCGTTTTTAATGAAAAGGAGGTTCCTAACATGAAACCAAATCCAAAAATGACCGAATTGCCTGAAAACACGCTAGCTTTTCAATACAGTAAGTTATTTAACTATACCTACACCTGCTTATTAAATAGTTTACATCTGACCTTCAACGGACAAACTGATCAAATCAATCAAGCCATGGGCTTAATGTTTTCTTTAAGGCTCTATGCTGGAAAACTGCTATCTACTCCCTATCCAAATCAACCAGGATTTGTTGCCGGCCCTAGTTTTGAATACGTCTCAAACGAGGATTTATCAAGCGCTGAAATCACTTTGTTAAATCAAATAACATCATGATTTTTTCAAGTTCGCTTCTGGTTACTAAAATTTCATCGAGTAATCTTAATCGGTCAAAGGAGTTTTACGAACGTGTACTGGGGTTTAAATTAGACCCAAAGTATTCCATTACTCATCCTACTGGAACCGACCTTCCCTACCTCCAAATGAATCTTACTGGCCCCAATGGAAGCAAAATAGTATTTGGACTGTATCAAGACATTCCCAGTCCTTTTTCCCCAAAGCCAACTAATGGAACTGTTCCAAGTTTTTTGGTAGATGATATAGAGTCCACACTCGCCTTTTTTCAGGAAAATCAAGTGAGCATTGATAAAGCAGGCGACAGCTACATCCTTACTAACAAATCCGATGAAGGGTATATTGATCAGTTTTTCTTTTTTAGGGATCCCGACAATAACTCTTTAGTAATTCGACAAAACATCAATTAAAAGCTATACTGATCAAAGTTAAATCCTCACCAATTTGCGTGAGGATTTTTATTTTCATCACAATTCATTTTGGATAGATAAAGAAAAAAACATTTACACATGGATGAAGAACTTTAACATCCTCAATTAATTTCCTGAATATTACATGGTTATTCCTTTGATTATTTTAAATTTTACTAGAGATAATAAATTTCAAATTGTTATTTCTGTAACATTCTGGCCTACTTCTTGGTCTTTAATCTAGGATGTTCAAATTTCGTCTTTGACCAATTCTTTAACGGGTAATTATTAAACGAATTCTAATAAAATTTTTAAAGGTCATTGGGTTTTCATTAGCAGGTCTAATGATTCTTTTACTGGCAGTGATCCTATTTATTCGGAGCCCTTGGGGTCAGGGGATTCTTGTGGAAAAAGCAATCTCTTATCTTGAGGGTAAAACTGGGGCCCAAGTAGGCATTGAACGATTATTTGTCACATTTTCAGGAAATATTTTTTTAGAAAACTTCTATATCTCAGATGTCAATGGTGACACTTTAGTATTTTCCAAAGACCTTGAAGCAGGGCTCGCCTTTGTCCCTTTGATTCGATCTGGGGCTATCCATGTCAGCAAATTTGAATGGGAAGGTTTAAAAGCTAGAATTAAAAGATCTGAGGACACGGGAGCTTTCAACTTTGATTACATCCTCACTTCCTTTGCTTCTACCGGACCAGATAGTAGCACAGTAGAGAGTCCTGAACCAGACGCCACGTCCCTCAACATTACTTTATCCCCGATTAGCATCCGGGATTTTGACATCAGGTATCAAGATGAAGTTCTCGGCATTGAAACTTCCTTGGCACTTGGAGACTTTGAATTAAACATACCGGAATTAGATCTAAATGCATTTTCATTTGGAATAGAAGACATACAGCTTTCCAATACTCAAATCAAGTATAAACAAACCAAAGCCTTCCCTCCCTCAGAAGCTAGTTCAGAAGGTTCAACCTTGCCTAAAATAAAAATTGAAAATCTTGGTCTACAAGAGGTTTCCCTTATTTATGACAATCAAGTGGACCAACAATTTGCAGAATTAGAAATCTATAATTTCGGTATTTCTGCACCCTCTATAGACTTGGTAAACCAGGATATCCTGATCGAATCCATACAATTATCTGATTCAAAAGTACTCTTCCATGATTTTTCACCAAGCACTACATCTTCAGATTCACCACAAGATTCTGCCCCTTTTTCCTGGCCAGATTGGAAAGTGAAATTAAGCTCATTGGTTTTGGAGAATAATACCATCGATTATAAAACCTCCGATAGTAAAATCACCGAAGGAGTCTTCAATCCTGAAGTCCTTCTTCTTGAAGACTTAGGTTTAGAAATCTCGGATGTTTTGTTGGAAAATGAGAAAGCAAGCTTGAATTTGAAAGCACTCTCATTTCGAGAAGGAAGTGGGTTCCAGATTAAGGATTTGATTCTCAATGGTTCTGTTGAAAACACAAAAGCGGAGATCAAGCAACTCTTTGTTTCTACAAATTACAGTCAACTCAATTCCACAGGTAATTTCTCTTATCCTTCCATTCAAACGCTAATCGATTCTCCTGAAGAAACACTTATCAACCTTTCTGTTGATCAATTCTCTTTGGATGTAAGGGACAGTTACTTTTTTGCCCCAGAGCTTGCTTCTGACACTTTAATTCAGGAATTGGCGATTGCACCTTTTGCAGGAAATCTAGCTATCAGCGGAGGTCTTTCTAAGTTAGAAATCCCAACATTCCAATTGAATTGGAGGGAAACTGATTTTTATACTAAGGGATCTGTTCGCTCACCACTCGACCTAGACTCACTCTATGTAGATTTCCCGCAAATTGAATTAAATACCAACAAGAAATCACTGCAACTTTTTGCCAGTGAGTCTGACCTCGGTATCACTTTCCCAGATTCGATTGGCATTACAGCTCAAGCAAAAGGATCCATGAATGATCTCATCGCATCATTGGATTTACAAACTGACTTAGGACAAGTACTATTGGATGCTGGATATAAGGATCAGGGATTATTGGAGTTTGATGTAAATCTCCAAGTTCAACAACTTCAATTAGGAACCTTACTTCAAAACCCTGATTTAGACACTTTATCCATGGAAATTAATGCCAAAGGTCAGGGAAATTCCATTTATGATCTTACTGCTCAACTTGAATCCCATTTTGACAAATTAAATCTATATGGTTCTGATTATTCAGGTCTCCAACTCAATGGACAGTTAGCGAATGGAGATGGAGACGTCAGCCTAATCTTGGATTCTGAATATCTTGATTTTGATTTAATCAGCTCCATCCAACTTGATTCAGTAAACTCAAAAGTGGGTTTTAATTTAAATTTAAAAGGTGCTGACTTTAATAAGTTAGGTTTCTCCCCCAAAGAATTCCGCGTACGTTTACAATTGGAAGGGAATTTTGAAGGAAATCCCGATAATTTTCAAGCATCTATCGGGTTAAGTGACGGCTTGGTTCTTTACGATAAAAAAACCTATCCTACCGGAAACTTAAATTTAGAGAGCTTGGTAAAACCCGACTCCACCAGTCTAATTATAGAAAGTGATGTCGTCAAAGGGTTTGTTCATACCAATACCAACCCTGCCTCATTAGGAGTTGCCTTAGAAAATCATTTCTTAAATTATTTAGCCATCAAAGACAGTTCGTATACAGAATTGGATAGTGGAATAATCATGAATATGGACCTTTCCATTTTCGAATCCCCACTATTGAACGAAGTGCTACTTCAAGGATTGGAACAGTTAGATTCTGGACGGGTGCAATTAGCCTATTATCAAGATCTAGACTCTTTGGATGCAGTGGTAAGCTTTCCTTACATAAATTTCTCTGGAACTGAAATCGACAGTTTGGAATTCAATGTCCATTCCAATTTATCCAACTTGAATATGGAATTAGGCTTCCTCAACTTAGTTGCTGGGCCATTAAATATGGATGAGACTTCACTTACTGGAGTGATGGAAAATTCAAGAATTTACTTTGATTTCTCTTCATATAACGAAACTGAACCAGTATTCCACATTTCCTCAGACCTGGGTCTTTTGGGTGATACTATTAGTTTTCATATTAATCCTGAGAACTTATTATTGAAAAAAAACCAATGGGTGATTCCGGAGAATAATCAGATTCTATATTCTAGTAATAACCTTGATTTTCAAAATTTCAGTTTCACGCAAAATGGACAGGAGCTTAGCTTCAAAAAGAACATTGAAGGTTTTACAGATGAAAATATCGCAGTGCTATTCCAAAATTTCAGATTGTCCACATTTACCAGTTTGTTGAATCCAGATGAACTTTTGGTTGGCGGAAAAATGAATGGGCAGCTTGTAGTTGAAAATCCATTTGGAGCAATAGGATTGATGGGTAATTTAAAAATTGACAGCCTAAAAGCAGTGGGTGTTTCTTTAGGAAACTTATCCTTAGATGCTACCGCTGAAAGTTTAGGGAATTACAACTTAGCCTTAACATTAAGAGATGACGGCATAGATCTGGATGTCAACGGTCAGTTTATGGCGAATGAATCCGGAGGGGAATTTGACTTGAAGTTGGACTTGATAAAAGCTGAAATGAAGAAAATTGCAGCGCTTTCACAAGACCAGATTTTAGATGCATCAGGTTATTTGAAAGGCACTATCAGTGCCAATGGCACAACAAATTCCCCTAACTATCAAGGAGAATTTCAATTTTTCGAAACCTCTTTTGTACCTGCCCAACTCAGCACCAAATACATACTTTCCAACGAAAAAATCCAAGCGGATAATGATGGAATATACTTCAATCAATTTACCGTCAAAGACACTGACAACAATACCTTTACCGTAGATGGTACGGTGACTACTACAGATCTAAACAACCCCGGATTTGACCTTAGCCTCGTAGCCAAAAACTTCATGGTGGTCAATTCCACAGATCAAGAAAATGAACTACTCTATGGAAGAGGGACAATCGATGCAGATGTGACCATCCAAGGGGATCTAAATTTACCTATCGTTAGAGCTAATTTAAACATCAAGGAAAATACCAATTTGACCATGCTGATCCCAGAGTCTCAACTGGATCTGGTGGAGCGTGACGGAGTGGTGTTATTTGTAAACAAGGAAAATCCAGATGACATTCTTACTTCCCAAACAGAGCAATCCACCACTGCATTTTTGGGGTATGATATACAAGCTTCCCTTAAAACAGACCCTAAAGCAAAATTTACAGTAATCATAGATCCTAAAACCGGGGATAATTTATTGATATCAGGAAGTGCTAATTTGCGAATGGACATTACTCCAAATGGAAGAATCACACTCTCTGGAGATTATGAAATATCTGATGGACATTATGAAATGTCTTTATATAACCTGATCAGCAAAAAATTCCTAATCAACCCTGGAAGTAGAATAACTTGGAATGGGGATCCTATGGATGCTAATATGGACATTCGAGCCATTTATGAAGTTGATGCTTCCGCATCAGCATTGATGTCTTCCCAGTTGACAGGCAGTAGCCAAAGTACCAAATCCCAGTACCAAAGAAGATTACCATTTTTAGTGTATTTAAATGTGGATGGGGAGTTATTGAGGCCTGAAATTTCATTTGCATTGGATATGCCTGAAAACGAACGGGGAGCATTTGGAGGAAATGTTTACTCCCAAGTACTTCAAATCAATGACCAAGAAGACGAATTAAACAAACAAGTTTTTTCCCTCTTGGTATTGAATAGATTCTTCCCTTCAAGAGGAAGTGATGGTTCCAATGGAGGTGCAGAAACAATTGCTAGAAGTAGCGCAAGCCAAATTCTATCCGATCAAATGAATGCATTATCCAGTAAGCTTTTTGGGGATAGTGGCTTTCAATTAGGTTTTGATGTCGATACTTATGAGGATTACCAATCCGGTAGTAGTCAAAATCGAACCGATCTAAACATCAATGCCCAACAAACCCTCTTCAATGACCGACTGATCGTGGAAGTAGGTAGTCAAGTTGGGCTAGAAGGGAGTTCTCAGGAGCCTGAACAATCCAATGCTATTTTAGCAAATGTAAGTTTTGAATACATCCTTACCGAAGATGGAAGATGGAGAGTTCGAGTTTTTAGAAAAAATCAATATGAAAGTATCATTGATGGGCAACTAGTGGTAACTGGTGGCGGGTTAATTTTCAATCGGGAATTCAATGAGTTTTATGAGCTTTGGCATAAATCCAAGCAAGCTCTAGAAGAATCTAATTCTATAGATTCAAACAATAAAGGAAAGGAGGAAAATGAAAAATAATAAAAGCATTTTCTTCTTTTTAGCCTTCTTGACTTCCTTCACTGGATGTCAAATAAAGAAACATATTCCCGAGGGGGAGCTACTTTATACGGGAGCCACTTTGGATCTAGAGGCTCCAGAAGTTCAAGACTTAAAGAAAATTGAATCTGAATTAAATGACTTGCTCAGACCAGAGCCTAATTCGAAGTTTCTCGGAATGTATTTTGGCCTATGGGCCTATTACAAAGGAGAAAAAGAAAAGCCTGGATTCATCAATCGCTTTCTCAATAAAAAATTTGGTCAAGAACCCGTTTATTTTAGCCAGGTAAATACGGAGCGTACGGAAGAGTTGATTTTGAATAGGTTAGAAAACCGAGGCTTTTTTTATGGACAAGCTAGCTCTGAAAGTATAAGAGGTGAAAAGTTTGCTGAAGTAAACTACACTGCAAAAGTAGGCCAACCTTATGTCTTGAAAGAATTCCAACTGGAAAGAGATTCACTGGAAATTGAACATGAAATCCAACGTCTATTAGGAGAAACTTTACTTCAACCAGGCAACCGATTTGATTTAAACACCTTGAACTCCGAAAGGGAAAGGCTTGACCAGGGCCTAAAGCAAAAAGGGTATTACAATTTCAATAATGACTTCCTAATCTTTGAAGCTGACACCAATATTACAGACAGTGCCCGTCAGTTTAACCTTTACCTCAGACTGAAAAACAACGTCCCAAAAAACAGCTTGGTAAAATATAAAATTGACCAAATTCAAGTATTCCCCAATTATTCCTTAGATGAAAATACCGACCAAGCAGACACCGTCCAACTTGACGGAAAAGAATTCATTCAAAACGGTGTCGTTTTCAAACCAGAATTGTTAAACCAATACATTTTAATTGAGAACGGGGAATATTATAGCCCTAATAAATCCAGACTTTCAAGCAACCGTCTAAGTTCAATAGGTAATTACCAATATGTCAATTTACGATACGATGAACTGATCAATGAAGATAGTCTAGGACATCTTGCTGCCAGTTTTTTACTTTCTCCCATGACTAAAAGATCCGTAAGGGCAGAATTATTGGGAGTGTCCAAGTCCAACAATTTTGCCGGCCCCGCACTCAACCTGGTATATAGAAACAGGAACTTGTTTAAGGGAGGTGAAAATTTCAATATTTCCGCAAAAATCGGCTATGAATTTCAGATCGCAGGTGGGGATTTAACAGGATTGCATTCTCTTGAATTAGGGTTGAGAGGAGATTTGATATTCCCAAGAGTGATTTTCTTTGTGCCAATTGAAGAGAAATTCAGTTATTCAGTACCTAAGACTAAAGTCAGTTTGGGAACAGATTATTTGAGCAGAGGTGGCTTATATACCTTAAATTCCTTTTACACGAGTTATGGATACTTCTGGAATGCCAACAGGTTTGCCTACCATGAGATTAACCCAATCAATATCAATATTACCAACCTCGCTAAATCATCTCCGGAGTTTGAAGAAATTCTGGATAAAAACCCTTTTTTAAGACGGAGTTTTGACCAAAACTTCATTATTGGAATCAATTATATTTTCAATTACAATAAAATTAACGATCCTGTCCGGAAGCATGGCTACTTCTTCGGTTTAGGTTTAGACTTCGCAGGAAACTTAGTCTATGGAATTGACAAATGGGTAGGAGAAGGCAATGGAAAGATCTTTGGCTTGGAATATGCCCAGTATGGTAAGGCTGACCTTGATTTTAGGTATCATTTCAATATAAATAAAACCCAAACCATCGCTTCAAGGCTTTTTGCTGGAGTGGGTGTACCCTTTAGAAATTCTTCGTCCTTGCCTTATGTAAAACAGTATTTCTCTGGTGGTCCAAACAGTATAAGAGCATTTAGAATTCGATCTATAGGACCTGGGAGTTATGCGCCTGAAGAAACTAACATAAACTCCTACTTTGACCAATCAGGTGACATTCGATTAGAGGGAAATATAGAATACCGATTCCCTATGGTGTCTCTCCTAAAAGGTGCTCTCTTTCTGGATGCAGGAAATATATGGTTAATGAATGAAAATGAAGCCTTACCTGGGGGTAAATTCAGCTCTAGCTGGTGGAATGAAATTGCGGTAGGAACCGGGATAGGGTTTAGAATTGATATTCAATTCTTTGTGATACGATTTGATTTTGCTACTCCGTTAAGAAAGCCTTTTTTACCGGAAGGAGAGCGATGGGGAAATACCTTTGATATAGGCAGTAAAACTTGGAGAAGAGAAAACCTTATTTTCAATTTTGCCATCGGATATCCTTTCTAACCAATTAGACTTTCCCAGAGAGAGGATTATCCGTAACTTACTTTTAAAACTTCCTCAGCATGAAATTTCCATCACTACAACAATTAAGTGAGGATGCAATCCGGAGTGCTAAGAGATTCCCGTTGAGCTTAGTCACGGCTTTTTTAGCTTCTACTTTACTGATCTATTTAATTGAAATAGACCGTTTCGACCAAGAAATACAGCTTGTCAATCTCCTTCTGGTTTTGATGCTGGGAATCCCTCTTTTCTTCTGTGTAGACATTTATGGTGAAAAACATCAATTCTCTCCAATAAAAAGAAAGATAAGCTGGATTGTAGTGGTCATTTTGTTAGGCCTTGTCTATTTTTCATTTCCTTCTGAAAACACATTTACCAATACCAGAATCCCCTATATAAGATACCTGGTATATAATCTTACCGCTCATTTGTTAGTGGCTTTTCTCTCTTATTGGGATGAAAAAAGTGATGATTCCTTCTGGAAGTTTAACGAAAATATTTTCATCCGAGTGGTGACTGGTGTCTTCTACTCATTAGTGATACATACGGGTATTTCCTTGGCAATGGGAGCTGTATCCCTTTTGTTTTCCATTGAAATTGACCCTAAAAATTACTTCTACATATTTATTCTATCCATTGGAATTTTCAACACTTGGTTCTTTTTGGCAGGCGCTCCAAAAGATTTAAACGAAGGAGTATCCCTAATCAACTATCCTAAAGGATTAAAAATCTTCACCCAGTTTATACTGATTCCTTTACTACTGGTATACATGACCATTCTCTATATCTATGGAGGAAAAATCATCTTCACATGGGATTGGCCAAAAGGAATCGTCAGCTATATGATCATTGCGATTTCAGTATTGGGGATATTTACCAATCTTCTATTATTCCCTATACAAGACCAGAAAGAAAGTAGCTGGATCAGGACATTCTACAAAGCATTTTATTTTTTGATCATCCCTTTAATCATCATTTTATTCCTAGCCATTGGAATACGAGTGAAGGAATATGGATTGACGGTCAACCGGTATATTGTGCTACTTATGGGTGTCTGGCTCACATTTATAGCAGGTTATTTTATAATTGGACCTGGAAAAATTAAGACCATCCCCATATCTCTTGCAATCTTTATGATTTTGGGTTCCTTCGGTCCTTGGGGCATGTTTAGTTTGAGTGAGTCCAACCAAATAAAAAGACTTGAGCATATTTTGACCGAATCAGAAATCCTTCAAAATGGAAAAATCCAAAATGAAGTTTTTTGGGAAATTTCTGAGAAAGGAGCTCTAAAACCTACAGTCCAAAAAAACACAAATAGAATAACTCCACAGGATCAAAATGAGGTCAACTCCATTATTCAATACTTGGAAACCTATCATGGATTAAACTCTATACTACCTTGGTTCGAGCAAGATTTAGCCACTCTTTTTCAGGAAGCTGATGACCCTGAAAAAAGAAATATCTCCTTAAACTATAGCAAATTCATAGTAGAATCCATGGGATTATCTTATGTCAATGAACTCCAAATTCAATTGAACGATAAATTACCTATTCATTTTAGATGGGAAATTCAATTTCAAGAGGTTAGACCTATTTCTGGATATGATTATGAATTGGCTTTTGATTTGAATTTGGAAACCAATCTGGATAAGACTTGGCCGGTTCCCGAGATCGGGATAGCAAAAATTTGGGTAGACGAAGACCTTTCAACTTTTCATGTAGAAATTGGGAATGTAAAGGGTCATGTGGATCTAATCGAAATGAAAAAGGAAATTGAAAATTTATATGGGCAAGGTTATGTCCAAAATATAAGTCCGGCAGACATGAGTTTTGAAATCCCAAATGACTCGATGAAGATTCAAATAGTATTTCAAAGCGTATCAAAGAACTCGGAAACTGAGAAAGAGGTAGACCAGCTTCATGGCATCATACTTTTAGGTAAAAAATAGTTTTTATGAAACTTGAGCACTTGGCAATTTGGGTTGAAAACCTGGAAATGATGAAGGATTTCTATTGTAAATACTTTGCCATGACTGCAGGAGAAAAATACCATAATCCTTCTAAAAACTTCACGTCCTACTTTTTATCATTTGAATCAGGGGCAAGAATTGAACTGATGCACAAACAGGAAATATTCACTCCAGAACAACGAAATCATTCCTTTGGGTATACTCATATTGCCCTTTCAACAGGAAGTAAAGAAAAGGTCCTTAGTTTAACAGAAAAGTTGAGAAATGATGGTTTTGAAATCGTCGGCGAACCCAGAACCACCGGTGATGGCTATTTCGAAAGTATCATTTTAGATCCGGAAGGAAATCATATTGAACTCACTATCTAACACTTAATTATAACAACTATGAAACGAATACAAATTTTTACGCTCTCATTTTTCATTGCCCTCTTTTTCAGTGGTGTTTCCAATGCTCAAGTGATCGAACCTCCAAAAGGATATTCCCATGACATTGGAAATATGGTCGCCATGTTAGACGACATCAAAGGGAGAATTTTTAGGATCACTAGTTCCATGAATCAGGAACAGGTAGATTTTCTTTTGGATGATAAAGCCAATAGAATCGGAGCCATGATTTTGCACTTGGCAGCAACCGAAGCATTCTATCAGGTTTATACATTTGAAAATAGAGAGTTTAATGAATCCGAAGAGGCCAAATGGATGAAAGGGTTAATGCTTGGAGAGGATGCCCGGGAAGAGTATAAAGGAAAGCCAATTTCATATTATTTCGAAATTTGGGATGAAGTAAGGGAACAAACCAAAGCTTTGCTGAAGGAAAAAGACGATAAATGGTTTACTTCAAAGGCAGCAGGAACTGAGATGAATAATTATTGGGCTTGGTTCCACGTAATGGAGCATCAATCAAACCATATGGGGCAAATTGCCTTACTAAGGTCTAGACTACCTCAATAAAAATTGGGTTTTACTACACATTTAAATAGCAAGAGCACCCAAATTGCCTTTGGGTGCTCTTGCTGTTTTTTACTTCTGAGAACAGTTTTATGTTAGGTAGTTTGAGCTAAAAATACCTTTTGATCGATACCCATTCTCTTCCTTATTTCATATAGGATTCACGAAGTGCCCGGAACTCGGAATTTGGCTTCCACTTAGGCCAATTACCTGAGTTGGCCAGATTTCTTCCCACCTCATATAGGACCTGAACATCATCCACCGCTCCATCTAGGTTCCATCTGCTAGGATCGTATTCATCAGAAGGTTTGTGGTAATAATTTTGAACGTACAGATCTTCCAATTCCTTCCCATATTCTTTTCCTTTTTCTACATGGTCTATACCATTACTGAAATAAAGCGCAGGAACACCGATTTTAGCAAAATTGAAATGATCTGATCTGAAATAATAACCTGCAGATGGAGTGGGATCTGGAGCAGAATACCTCCCTACTTTCTCGAGTTCTACATTCAATAAATCTTCCATTTCAGATTGTCCTATTCCTATTAAAGAAACGTCTTTCATTTTACCATATGGATTGATCCCATCCATATTGATGTTGGCGACTGTAAGCTCTTTCGGGAAAATCGGATTTTGGGCATAATATGCAGAGCCCCATAGCCCCTGTTCTTCCGCAGTTACTGCCAGAAACACGACCGTACGTTCAGGTTGAGGGTCCGTTTTAAAAGCCCTTGCCAATGCCAATAATGCCGCGGTTCCCGATGCATTATCCAATGCTCCGTTGTAAATACTATCCCCTGTTTCATCGGGAGCTCCATAACCGAAGTGATCCCAATGGGCAGTATAAATAATCACATCCTCTGGTTTAGTGGCACCAGTAACTTTAGCTACAACATTTTTTGACACATCATATTTAGCAATTACCTGCATAGAAGTACTTGCCGTTAGATTCATTGGTATTGCCTGAAAATCTGGTTTTCTCGCATCAGCTAAAAGCTTCCTTCCATCTAATCCTGCCATTTCAAAAAGTTTATTTGCTGTGGGCAAGGTCAACCATCCTTCAAAAGCAGTTTTGTAGGCATCATTTCCCCTTTCGTCCAAATATAGCAAGGAAGCATCCCACTTATTTTGGATGACATTAAAGCCGTAGCCTGCAGGGATAGTATTGTGAACAATCAAGCAACCTAAAGCTCCCTGACGAATTGCTTCTTCGTATTTATAAGTCCATCGACCATAGTAGGTCATGGTATTCCCTTTAAAAAAACTTTCATCCTCGGTCCCAAATCCAGGGTCGTTCACAAGGACAACCACAATTTTATCTTTGACATCAATGTTTTCATAATCATCCCAACCATACTCAGGAGCGATTATTCCGAAACCTGCAAATACCATTTCTGCATCTTGAAAACTAACTTCAGGATCCGTCCTCTGCGACCAGAGAACATAATCTTTTAGCCCTTCTAATTGGATGGTCTGGCTAGATGAACTAACCGTCATTTGATCTGCGGGGAGGGTCTGTATGGAAACCAAAGGAACCTCTTGAAAATAGGAATCTCCATTTCCTGGCTCTAGACCCATTTCCTTAAATTCCTTTTCCAAATAATTGACAGTAATTCTCTCTCCCTCTGTAAAGGGCATTCTACCCATAAATTCATCGGAAGCAAGCTTGGCTAACTGGGGTTCCAAATCAGAAACTTGAAACTTGTAAGTTTCTTGCTCCCTCGTTTGACAACTCCATAATATCCCAAGAAAAAGGAGTAATAAAAGTGGCTTTGAATGCATGTTCTTTAGGGTTGGATGATTCTAAATTTACCGAATTAGTAAATAAGAAATACCCTTTAGACTGAGATAGTTTTTTACAATTGAATATTCTAATAATTTCGCCCAGAAACCATTTTTATTCATGAACACCCCCTATTTCGAGTGCATTAAATCCTTTCTAGAAGAAATTGGCATTCCTTTGAAACAGAAAAAATTAGAGGATGATTGTTTCTTACCTGGGTTAAAAATTGACAAAGGAACTCTTTATTATGATCCGGAAAAATTAAAAAATACAGGTGATATCCTACATGAAGCAGGGCATATTGCCCTGATGACCAAAGAAGAAAAGAATATAATTGTGGGGAGTGTAAGTGAGTTTCGAGACCCAGGGAAAGAGGATGAAATAGGAGTTTTATGTTGGACTTTTGCAGCCATAACTCACTTGGAAATTCCACCCGAAATTGTATTCCATACAGATGGATACAAAGGAGATTCCGAAACATTAATCATGGGATTCCAAAATGGTCAGTACATTGGATTACCCTTGTTGGTTTGGATGGGACTATGTGAATATGAAAGTTTTCCAACTATGAAAAAATGGGTTCGGGAATGAGGGTTATTGGATCAGCAAATTATTCAACCAATCATTAATTTTTAAATCCATTACCAAGTGAATTCGATCAGATTTCCCTTCATTTTTGACTTGATGTGGATCTGATAATCTCAAATACCAGCACTCTCCCTCCTTCATCTTCACGGCAAGGTCATTTACCAAAAACTTAACTTTTTCATTGGTAAATATTGGAATATGAACTCGTATTTCTTCCTCATCCAAATCATAATCCTGATGCCTTTTTATCTCAGATCCAGCAGCCAATTTCATCAGTCGAACCGAGCATTTCTCACATTCAAAACTATCTAAAATGGAAGCGATATAAGGACAATGATCCAGATAGGGAGTGGGGATAAATTTAAATTCTCCCGGAATTGCTGATGCCATAAGAATAGGGTGATTTCTTCCCTCCTGAGCAGTCAATGGGATCACCGACCAATCCCCTTCGTAATTAGACGTTACAAAATGATCGATCCATTCTATATGGTTAAGGGCCTTTACATCTTGTTGCAATCTTTTTACATTAAATTGAAAAGGCAACTTAATTCTATCTTTTTGAAACATTCTTGATTTAGGTTCTTCCATAAAAAATCACTTGTAAATAACATTAGATATGGTCAATTTCCAATTGAATAAACTCTTGATCTCATGATTCGCTATTTATTTTTCTTGATGGCTCTTATCCAAACCTTTCCATCTTTTTCTCAAAACAAATTAAAAATTGGAGTTGCAGGGCTGACGCATGGACATGTAGGTTGGATTTTAGATGCCAACAAAAGAGCAGACATTGAAATTGTTGGAATTGCAGAGCCGAACCAAGAGTTAGCGGAGAGACTGACTTCACAATACGGAATTTCCATGGACTTGGTATTTGATGATTTGGAAGAGATGTTGATAACTACCCAACCGGAAGCAGTTACCGCCTTTGGAAATATTTTTGACCACTTGTCCGTGGTAGAGGCTTCTGCTCCCAAAGGGATTCACGTGATGGTGGAGAAACCTTTGGCGGTGAATTTAGATCATGCAAAAAGAATGGCTGAATTAGCCCAAAAGCATGGAATCCATCTCCTGACCAATTATGAAACCACCTGGTATCCTTCCGTAGAAAAAGCACAGCAGCTATTGGAAGGTGGGAAAGTTGGTGAAATGAGAAAACTAATTGTTAGAGACGGCCATAGAGGACCCAAGAAAATTGGGGTTAACCCTGAATTTTTGGAATGGTTGACTGACCCCAAATTAAATGGAGGAGGAGCGATCATTGACTTTGGTTGTTATGGGGCAAATCTTTCCACTTGGCTTCAAGAGGGAAAAAAGCCAATCTCCGTCACTGCTGTAACACAGCAATTACAATCTGAAAATAATCCCAAAGTGGATGACGATGCCACCATCATCTTAACCTATGAAGATTCCCAAACCATATTGGAACCTTCATGGAATTGGCCAATTGGAAGAAAAGACATGGAAATCTATGGACTCACAGGAGCTATTTTTGCAGACAATGGCCGGACTTTAAGAATTCGAATGGCAGAAGGCTACGATGGTTTTGACGAAGAAACACTGACTTTTGAATCTAGAAAAGCTCCCTTCGATGATCCTTTTTCTTACCTAATAGCTGTAATTAGAAATGAAATCGAAGTTAAGCCTTATGATTTAAGCTCTTTGGAAAATAATTTGATAGTAGTTGAAATCCTGGATGCAGCAGTCAAAAGTTCAAAAACCCATCAAACTATTTTCCTTAAATAAATCAGCTGCCTTCAATTTCTTCTCCTGGTTGATACACAGTTTTTTCAATTTTATTTGCAATAGGTTTAATGGATTTTAAATAACGATATATAGCACGAATATCCACTTCATCCATTCTGGCAAAACTTCCCCATGGCATAGGAGATGTTTCATACACCCTACCCTGTCGAAATCTAGCTACAAAAGTATCTTCATCCCAATTAGCAATCATCCCTGTTTGTTTTTCAGGAGTTAAATTAGGAGTTACATACCGGGTATTATTTACATTATTTCCACCAAATATTACTCCTCCGGAAAGGGGACCAAATCTATATTTCTTTTCCCCATATTCAACGGTTGCCATAGAGTGACATCCCACACAATTGGCGACATTATTGACTAAATAATTTCCATATTCTATTGTTGCTTCTCGTTTGATAGAAGGCAGGGTAGTCCCATGGATAATTCTAGGACGAATCTTTCCTGTACTTATTTTCCATTTACCGCTCCAATTGTAAACAGGCTTTGGTATTGGGTTTTTTACAGGCTTTTGAGATCTTAAAAAAGAAATTACTGCAACAACATCTTCATCGGTCATCAATTTGAAAGGCATAAAATTTGGCAAAATCCTACCGTCATGTCCCACAGCCTCTCGCATGGCCCTCGCAATCTCGCCATCCGTAAAACCTCCTATACCTGTTTCCACATCTGGTGTAAGGTTATATGAGACGACCACTCCATAGTTCAAATTAAATACTTCCCCACCACGCAAAGGAATCAATTCTCCCGCTTCCATCGATTCATAATCATCTATGTTGATGTGGCAAGAGGCACAATGCGCTGGTCCATAAACCAAATATTTACCACGTTCGATTACTGTTGAATCCAAACTATGGGTTATTTCAGGATATGGAAAATCATACGTTCTATCCCATCTTGATTCTACAAAAACAAACAGTGAAACTATCCCTAGTATCACAATTCCCATTAATGTAATGATCCATTTTTTCATGAGGTGTTGGGTTTAAAAGGTTATTGAAATCATTGTGGCAAGACTTCTCCTTTCACCTCATTTCCATAAGGATCTAAAAAGAAAAAATTAACTGGTCAATTAAAAATAGGTTGGTTTACTTTGTAAAAATCAGCTTCGGATTTATTAATTAGAACCTGCAGCTTGAAGCATGTACTCTGTCTTTTCAATTTTATTGGATACAGGATCTAAGGACATTAAATACCGATACAATGCCCTTAAATCCACCTCATCCATTCTCGAAAAACTTCCCCAAGGCATTGGAGAATGTTCGTATATTCTTCCCGTTTTGAACCTTTGCACAAAAGTATCCTCGGTCCAATTAGCAATGTATCCGGTTTCGGGGTCAGGCGTAAGGTTTGGTGTGATAAAACTCTCTCCTGGAGCCTCTTCAAATAAAAGTCCTCCACTGAATTTAGGACCAATAAATTCCCCACTCATCAAGTCCCTAGGAGAATGACAGCCCACACAATTGGCGACTGAATTTGCCAAATATTTCCCATACACTTCAGATGCTTCTACTTTTACTCTTTTTGGAGGAGTACCATCAGGACCTTCAGGCTTTATTAACCCAAGGGCTAAAATAGCTTTACCCATAAAATTATATTCAGTAGGTGGGATAGGGTGTTTGACGGGTTGCTGGGATCTCAAATAAGAAATCACGGCATTTACATCCTCATCTGACATATTTTGAAATGGCATTAAAGGAAAAATTGGCCTACCATCATGCCCAATGGAATACCTCATCACCCTCGCCACCTCTTGATCTGTCAAATTTCCTATTCCGGTTTCTTTATCAGGAGTCAAGTTCCTAGATCTCAATATCCCTGGTCCAAATACAAACTCTGCTCCTCCTATGAGCTCTAAGTCCATACCCAATTCCACCTGAGCAGATCTTTCTGTTGTGTTATGGCAACCCGCACAATGGGCAGGCCCAAAAACCAAATATTTTCCTCTAGCAATCATGGCAGAATCAGCACTTGCCATGGCTTCGGGATAGGGAGCTTCATATTTTTTATCCCAGGTCAGATACACAAAACTTACAAAAGCTAAAATTACCAGACCCAAAATCCCGATTACCCACCCTAAAAACTTAACTAATTTTTTCATAGGAGTATTAAATTGATGGTTATTACTTTTTATTTCACTTTGCTCTGAAAAGGCCGAAAACCTAAAAACCTTGCTGCCTAATCGAGAAAAAAAATCCTAAATTGAAAAACACTTTTGATTATTTGAAATTCATTTTTCAACCTTTTATAAGGTAAATATAATTTTTAGATAAAACATTGTACTATTTTTAGTTATTCGAAAAAAAATTCTAAGTCAAGAAAAAAGCGGCCCCATTTATGGAAACCGCTTATGAATTTTACTTGGAAAAAATTCTAAATAGAGACAGGCATTCCCGTATCTGCGGATTTTAGAATAGCTTGAACTATCCTTATATCCCTAAGTCCCTCCTCTCCAGGAACTAATACAGGTGTATCATCCATAATGGATTGAGCATCATGATCCATTTGTAAAACTTGTTGATTTGGAACTCTATATGGAAAATCTATTTCTCCCAATGGACTTTTCCCCTTATTTCCACTATAACTAGAGAAAGGCTCCATTTCTATAGGTCCATTTTCACATTGAATAGTTAAAAAATTGGTCTGCTCATAAAATGAGGTTTTTATTCGCGCTTTTACTTGGTTAGGAAACTCCAATTCTGCTTCCACAATCTCGCCTAACCCATTTTTGTAAATCTCAGGTCTTTCGGTCCAAACTTTTGCTGATGTGACTGCTATAGGCTCCATCCCAGTTCCCAAGCGGGCACCTTGAATTGAATACACACCCATATCATAAATCACTCCACCTCCCATTTCCCGTTTTTGTTTCCAATGGTTGGTTCTATCTTCTCTATAACCTGCGGCACAGTTCACACTCATCACCTTCCCTAGCTGCTTCTCTTCTACAATCTTTTGAAAAGCCATAGTATTTGGCTCATGCTGACATCGATATCCAATAGAAAGTTTGACCTTGTTTTCATTGCAAGCATCAATCATCGCTTGACATTCATCTGCAGTAACCGCCATCGGTTTTTCACACCAAACATGCTTGCCCGCTTTGGCAGCTCGAATCACATATTCTTTATGCATAGAAGGGGGTAAAACCACATATACCACATCGATATCAGGATTATCAGCTATGGAATCAAAATTCTCATAGTTATAAACATTGGATGCGGGAATATTATATTTTCCTCTCCAAACGGGAATTTTGGAGGGGGTACCTGTGACGATTCCCGCCAAGTAGCAATTCTTTGTCTTTTGTAACGCAGGAGCCAATAAATCTGTACTGTAATATCCCAGACCAACAAGGGCTACTCCAAGCGGTTCTGCTTTTGAGCTTCCTGCGAATAATGATTTTGGAGAAACTAAACTTGCTCCAGTTACAATTGACAAACCTTTGATTGCATCTCTTCTCGAAATTATGTTCATAAAAATAGATTAGGTTGGAGGTAAAATTTTGTTTTTCATTAAGTTAAGAGAAAAACTTACTCCACAAAAATTCCGAGAATTGAATTATTCAAAGAAATGAGATTGGATATCACTCCAATCTCTACTTTTTAAATATCCCATTTGACAGTTATGAGTCCATATCTAGGTTGAACTAAATAGGAATATGAACTAATTAAGTTATCAGTAAAGCTATCCCTTCGAATCGACCTGGTATCCAAAATATTCCAAACCGTCAATCTAATCTCCAATGGACTGCTTTTACCTTGATAGCTAAGGAAAGCATTCCAAAAATCAAATTCACTTTTCGTTCCTGCTCCTTTATTGGTATACGTATTCAGGGCATAATCAGTGTTCAATTTCAAGCCTTTCCAGATATCCCAATCCAATTCAATTTTCGGAGTATGGGTATTGAATGTGTTTTGGGTACTTTGTCCTTTGTACTGATTGGTGGAAAAGGTATAACTTAAATCCACTTCTACTTTTTTAAAGAAAGTGGTGGTAGCTTTTGCTTCATAAGTTTGGGAGAACTGTCTATTTTGATTGACTACATCGTTGATCAAATTATTTGTTGTAAATGTATTCCATCTTCCCCCACCGCTAATTTTGAAGGTATTGAATTTCTTATCCAGATTAATATTTCCATTCATGGTTTCATTTACTGGCTCAATATTCAATACGGTAAGAAACCTATTAATTCCTCTAAAATCAGTGGTCGTTACCATATCATTCCTTTTTCTCTGCCAGTTCAAAGAACCATAAACAGTCATTGAAGAGAAAAAATCATAATGGCTATAATTCAAGGAATGATTGGAGTAAAATCCATTTTCAAGCAATCTATTTCCAGTAAAAATTGAATTGTAGTCCTGAATGATATATCCTTCCGCCAATTGTTGCACATCCATAAAATTAGCTGTTGCCTGATACCTATAGGTCAAAGATTTATTGGACTTGATTGCCCATTTTGCATACATTCCAGGTAAGAATAATATCTTATCCTGCTCCATCAGGTCCTCAAACTGTCTGTCTTGCCAAGCATATCGATGGGTAAACAATGATGGACTTAGGATAAAATCCTTCCATTTGGTTTTATAGGTAAAGCCTAAGTAAAGATCCTGAATCCCAAATCGATTATCATTTTCAAATTCTGGGTAATTTTCACCGGAAGCTACTTGACTTAAGCTGGAAATCATATCCTGCCTAGTATCCGAATACCCCAGGCTCAAATTCACATGGTTTGTAGCATTTAAAATTTGGTAATAATTAAATGCCCCTTCCATAGTTCTGGAATGTACTTCTTGCTGTTGCAAAAAGCGATATTGTTTCTGATCCATGATTGGAAGTAGGTTTACAAATGGTTTTTGATTGGTAGTCAAATCATACAAAGGATCTTGGTATTTCTTTTCCCAGTTTACCTCCATAGAAAAGACACGTTTTTCGGAAGGAGCATGGTACCACTCTCCTTTCTGTTGGATACTATAAGGTTTTCTAGTTTGGATATTGTCAAGTTGTTGCCTAAAGGTCCCAAAATCCGAATCCATGATATTTCTATTTTGGATATCCGAAGTTTTCCCAAAAACCGAATATTTCACATAGGTTTCTTCTCGGGGTGTATAAGTTGCTGAATACTTCATTAATCCGTAGGAATTTTCCACAGTACTTGCAGACGTCAAAATCTCCTGATTATTTTCATCGTCTCGTAAATAGGTTCTCTGAGAGTTACTACCCAATTTATTTTCCGAGCTTGAACCAATGATAAATCCGGAATGTCTCCATTTAGAACTTGGGCGAAAGTTGAAATTAAATGCTCCCAATGCTGTCTCTAAAGAGGCTGCATTATTTCGTTGGGCCATAGGAATTCCCATATCTTCTCCACTCAAGGAAATTGAAGATCCTGTCCTTCTTCCAAGCCCTTCTAATCCTCCGCTAAATCGGAAATAATCCTGAAGTGTAAATGGCAATTCTCCTACATTATTGGCATCTGCGATTAAATTCAAGTTTAATTTGGGAGAGTAATAAAATGCGTTGGCATGTCCCAAATACCTTTCTTTTGGACCTCCTCCTGCTGTCAAATCTCCAAACACCATCCGTTTCTTGCCATCTTTTAACTGGATATTTAAAGCCAGGGATTCGTCTGTGTCCAAACCTCTAACAGGAGCTACTTCATTAAAATTCTTCAAAACCTGAACACGATCTACAGCATTGGCGGGAAGGTTTTTGGTTGCCAATTTTGTATCCCCATCAAAAAAGTTTTTCCCATCCACCATGACTTTATCTACTTTCTTTCCTTGAACTTTCACCCCTCCATCCTCATCAATCTCAAAACCGGGAAGCTTTTCCAGTACATCTTTTAATTTTCGTTCAGTCCCAGTGGTAAAGGCGTCTGTCTTATAAGTCAATGTATCTCCCTGCATAGTTACAGGTAGTTCAGTCACGACTTCCACCTGATCCAGCATGGTTTCGTCAGTGGATAAAATCACTTGGATAGGCTCGTCTGGAGACCAATCTGAAATGGTACGCTCAAACTTTTTATACCCTACAAATGAAATTCTGAGTAAGTACTCAGACCCTGGAGTTAAGGCCAGTTTAAAACGTCCATCCCCATTGGTGATGGCAAATGCCCCGATCTTTTGAGTAGTCTGATTGACTGCGACCACATTTGCATAGCTAATCGGCTGACTTAATGTATCCACCACCTGCCCAATCAGATTTTTTGTTTGAGAGTAAGAAGGAAAAGAAAGGAAAATCAAAAGGAGAAATCCCGCAAAAACCCTAAAAATAAATTTCATGTTGGTTTAGTTTTCTTGAAATATATGGTTTTTAATTACCGATTTTTATAGTCATTTGATGTTCTCCTCCTGGCTTTCCTTGGTATTTTTTCATCATATCTTGCATCTTCTCATCTGCAAGGGCTCTATATTCATCTGCTGTCATTTCTTTTCCCTTTTTAGGAACAATGAGCTC